>JACAUC010000017.1 GCA_013390945.1 Candidatus Chloroheliaceae bacterium | reverse complement strand
TGTAAAAGATACACGCCTAGATTGCTTCTGGCTGCAGCTACATTCTACCAGGGCCTAAACGGCGTACCCCATTTTGTGATGGGGGCCGTTTTTTACGTTCCTTTTTAGGTTGGTCTGGTTCTTTTTTGATATTGGCTTTAACAAAGGGTGGGGGTGGTTTCTTTTGATCTTGAAGTTCAGCAATGAGTTTTTGAGCAGCTTCTAACTTCTCGGTTAGCTCGGTGATTTTGCCATCCGCTTCCGATAATTGTTTTTCGAGTTGGTCTACTTTATTTCGTAGATGTTGATTTTCTAGTTCAAGACTCATACCCTTATTTTACCGATTTCCTAAAAAAGGTCAAGTCTGAAAAGGGCCAAAATCTTCACTTTTTACACGTCCTTACCCTAAGTCTGAACAGTTACAACTACACAGCCCCTTGACAGATATGATAAATTAAGTATATGAAACTAAAACAACTTTAATCTAGCCTCATTTTCAGGCAAGGTACAGGGGGTATTTCGGTTCTAGATGCGCCATTTCTAATGTGGGTTGAATTCCTGCTTGT
Source organism: Candidatus Chloroheliaceae bacterium (assembly GCA_013390945.1). GTDB lineage: Bacteria > Chloroflexota > Chloroflexia > Chloroheliales > Chloroheliaceae > L227-5C. Next base: position 43,151 of record JACAUC010000017.1, on the reverse strand, counting down.
GAGGCATAGCAGAAGCCTTTTAAAACTCATTTAGCTATATTTAGTTCATCCGAAACTGGTTAATTCTCAACTTGAGAGGAGCATAATGTGTTAATTGTCGTTGCCTTTATCTTTTCCTTCCTAGCTGGCATCTTTTACCAAAAAAGAAGCCTAAACTTACAATTAAAGACGGGTAAAATAAATTGGTCGCAGATTCGGGATGAAAGCTATAAAGTGATTAGCTGGTATTTGCTATTCCGTATCGGCCTTACAGGTGGGGCCGAAATCAATCTGAGCGGTGGTGGTACTATTTTCAAGATGGGTACTATCGCCATTGCCCTATCAATACTTATGTTTATAATGGCACTTGGCCTGATTTATAGCAATACTAACCTAGACCGTGAGACCAAGTTCTCTATTGTGGGACACTTTGGCTCGGTCAGTATCGGTACTTTTATGTCTGCACAGGCACTTTTAAACGGAATAGGGGTCGGTTACAGTTCGGAGGCCAACGCTTGGGTAGCGATAATGGAATTACCAGCGGTTCTGTTGGTGGTTTTGTTTATCAGCCGGGGAATTAGTGCCTTTGGTCAAATCCTGCGGAAAAATAAGCGGCTCCTAATGTTGCCGCTGGCATTGACCTTTGGAGTATGGCAGGGTCATGCCTTTCTCGAACTTGGATTGGCCCAGTTCCTTTTTGAGAATATTTTTAACTATATTCTGGCCTACTTCCTGTTTGAAATGGGTCGTCATGCTTATGAGAGTCTGGGTAACATCGGTAAGGATTTTGAGCGAGTCAAATTATTAATGGTTGGTATTGGGCTTCCTCTGCTGGGCGGGACACTTGGCACGGCTTTATCGCGCTTGTGTGGATTGTCGTTGGGCGACTCAATGATTTTGGGAACGCTGGCTGCTTCTGGCTCTTATGTAGCCGCACCAAGTATCATTGAGCCTACGCTGGTGGTGGTATATGGGCATAATCTGGAAAAAGCTAAAAGGGTGACAGCTACAAGCCTTACGATGGTACTGGGAATTACTTTGCCCTTTAATATACTGGTAGGGATCCAACTCTATTTACTGGAAGCCCGCATATTTGAAAACCAAGTCTTAGGATTGGCCGGAATTGCTACCGTGATAATCGTGGTCCTTTATAATTACCCTAATGGCCTTCTACAAATTTCATTTGATTACTTGGATCCATTCTAGGATGATGATGCGAAAGAAGGCTACAAAAAACTTTGCCTAATGGAAACTCTTTTTCCATTCACTTTTCAACGATCAGTGGCGGTTTTTAGCTAGTAACATTTTAGCTCCTCCCCTCTCCTTCGACGACAAGATACCAAATCCCCTAGTTATAGGTTATCGCTGAAATGAAAAGGTTAATAGCCGCATTTTTTAGCAAAATGCTCACAAGAGGCTGGTAATGCCTTACAATTTGGGCCTATTCCTTGCCGGAAATATTTTTAACAAAGCATCCACCATCTCTGCCGGAGATGGTGGATCACCACTGATATGTGCTACCCTGAAAGCAAGTATCTCGGCAGGTAGAGGACGTATCGCGTAGGAACCTTGAAAAGGGCCGTCTTCGTCAAACCCATCCCCAACTGTTACCACTCTTCGCGGTTCGGGCATGGCCCTGAAAGTTTCAAGCACCGCCGTTTCCATATTTGCCGTTAGAGGACCAGTTAAAAGCAAAAGATCAGCATGGCGTGGGGAAACCACCAGATGAAAACCATACCGCCCCACATCGTAAATGGGGTTGAAGATGGCAGAAATTTCAAGCTCAGCGGCGTTGCATGAGCCACCATCTACGTGCCGAATAAAAATCGAACGCTTCGACTGGCCGTTCCACTGGTGGTCGGGCTGACCGCTCGAGCTTAACTCTCTAGTTGGCTCAGCGTGAATTGGAGAACCAAAAATTTTTACTAGGCGGAAAGGAATTTCAAATAGAAGCCTAAAGTGGTCAAACATCTTCATTTTATCCTATAAATCATTGCCGGAATAAGACAAATTAAAACTTTTATTGATTAGCGGAAAATCGGCCAGTAGCGTTTCACGCAGGGAGGAATTAGTTGGGGCAAGGGCCTCTTTGAGAGCCGGCCAGTTCAGGGTGGAGGCATCGCGTATCTTGCAGCGGTAAATACGGTTGAATTTATCTTTCATGATCCAATAGACAATATCGCCACGCCAGCCCTCTACATAGCCAAAACCAAATACAAAATTATCCACCCTTTCCAGATCAAGCTCCTCACGATAGTTTGTCACGGGCGGGAACTTTTTAAAGCACTGAATAAAATAGGCAATTAATTCTTTAGAAGTCTCTACCTCTTCCATACGTTGAAGGAAGCGACTGTAAACATCACCCCGATATTTGTCGAGGCCATAATTCTCAATGTAACGTCCGCGGTGGCTCTCAATTATCGCCTTGACCTCTGCATCCCCATAAGGGCCAAAGGGGTGCTGTAGCCGGAAATCACGAAGCAAACCTGCGGCTCTGGCAACCATTCCGGTTGCTCCCAAATCCAAAGCCTGCTCCTCTTTAAGGATGCCGACACCAAGTGCGCGGTTCCGAAAGTGAGAGCCTTTCAGCATAGGTTCTGCTAACGCTTGGTATTTATTAGTAATTTTTTCAAGCCGAATCCACAAATTCTCTAAAAAACCTCCGGTAATAGTACCAGGCAGTTCTAGGCCACCAGGCCGATTTAGTTTGCGTAGGAAGCGGCTCCCAGTCATTTCCCCATTTAGCCGCAGCATTTCTTCGCGCAACACCGCTAACTCGGCTGCCACTAGTTCTAGCGCAATATCATGGGCCAGTGCCCCAGTATCTCCAATGTGATTAACTAGGCGTTCCATTTCAAGGAACAAAGCACGTAGCAATTTTGCTACTTTTGAGATATGGCAGCCAGCTAAAGCTTCTACCGCTTTACAATAAGCCAGACTGTGTGCAAAAGAAGAATCGCCTGAAACATGTTCTGCCAGCCGCCAGCCTTCTAGCAAATTGTAGTGAGTTTGAAATAAGCGTTCAATTCCTTTATGGGTGTAGCCCAGTTTGATTTCTACTTCTTCAATAATCTCGCCACTGATACGGAACGAAAAACGACCCGGCTCAATCACCCCTGCATGTACCGGTCCTACCGTCAGATAAAGCTCACCTGTTGGTGGCTCAGGCAGACTATGTTCTACGTAGCGAGCAGTTACCCTTTCGGTAGTTTCCGGTAGAAGAGCATTATCGTGTCTCCGGAGCGGATTAAAATTTGCGGGATAGGAGCCATGCAAAAAGGTTTTGGTGCGGTCTTCGGCTGGCCGTGCCGATTGCTCTTGCCCAAGTCGCTGGGCCGGATAGAGACCAAAGAGGTCTCCTATCTCAAGCTCAAAGGGTCGAGCCGCCTTAAAAACCTCGGCTATCGAACAATAGGTCTCCTGCTTGTTATCTAACACCATTTCAGTAATTAAAAACATGTTATCGGCAGGATGTGAGAATAAATAGTAGATTTTAAAGCATTTATCCTCTAATTCTCGCTCATCGTTGGCTATCACTGTCACCAAATAAAAATTACGTTTTTTTAACTCCTTACTCAATTCTAGTATATGAATGCTATTCTTGAGCCGATAATGCCATTCGTTCGGTAAGAGAGGCCATAGCCTGTCACCATATTTATCCAGCGTTTCACTTAATTTCGCCTGCGTCATCGCGGTTGAGAACCTTCCAAAACTATCCTAGCACTTTCGTTTAGCAATTCGGGTAGATCCAGCGGCCAGCGTATGATCGTCAAGCCCGAAATAAGCATAAGAAGAAGAAGAGAGCCGAAGGAAAAGAAGCGCAGACGAGCATAGCCGACTTTAACGAGGCGGTCAGCCGAGGTAACATCGTAACGAGAAGTTTCAAATTCAGACCCTTCGCGGCCAACCGAGCGACCAGCCGAGGTGGAATCGAAAAGTAGGCGCGAGATATGCCCAACTAACCCTCCAAAAATCAGGGTGAGGGTGAGGAGGTAGAGCGGGATAGCTCCCACCAGTAACCAGTGCTGTAAGTCAGGCGGGCCGTTCGGTGGGCCGTCTTGAAATTTTTGGATAGCTGCCCCAAGAATAATAAATTCACTCATAAAAATGCTGAAAGGTGGTGCGCCCACCAGAGCCAGCCCTCCTCCAGTCAGCACTGTGCCGACTACTGGCATTTTTTTCCAGACACCTCGGATATGCTTATCATTCCCAGCCTCGTAACGAGAACGGCCAGCCGAACGGCCAGCCGAAGTGTGACTGATCTCGTGATAACTATCCTGAATGTGTCCATAAACTAAAAACATTAAGGCTTTAGTCAGAGCATGATTGAGGGCGTGTAGTAAAGCACCAAAAATTGCTACCTTACTGCCAATCCCAACTCCAAAAGCGATAATGCCCATGTGTTCTAGGCTATGATATGCCAACACCCGCTTGAATTTGTACTGCTGTTTCAGAATAAGTGGTGTAGCTATCAGCAGCGAGAGTATACCTGAACACAATAACAAATTAAGAATAAATTCCTCGCCCAAATTAAGCCAAGCAATGGTAAAGAAGCGTAGGATCGCATAGAACGCGGTTTTTAGCATAACTCCAGAAAGCATCGCACTAACTGGAGCGGGTGCTTCCCCATGTCCATCCGGTAGCCAAGTGTGCATCGGGGCTAATCCGGCCTTAGTACCATAGCCTATCAGAACCAACAAAAATGAAACCACCAAGATATTATAGTTGCTCTGGTTAATGGTGCCGGGGTGAGCTAGGAGCGACCAGCGTAAATCAAGCAACTCTGGCTTTTGCTTACTCAAATCTTCAAGCGTAGCATAATAGGCATAGGCTAATAAAATTGTGCCTAGGAAAGCAAAAATCACGCCAGTAGTGGTGATAATCAGAAACTTCCAAGCGGCTTCAGCCGCAGATCGTGTACCGCTATGCCGCACCAACAGGGCAGACGAGACGGTGGTCAGTTGCACCGCAATCCATAGCACCACCAGATTATCCATAACCAAGACTGTCAGCATCGTGAAGTGGAAAAGATTAAACCAGAGATGAAATTTACTTTGGCTGTAATCTTCGCGCAAAGAAGTACCTTTGCGAGACTGAAGAGTGTAAAATGAAGCGAAGAGTGCTACGATATTTACCACCAGAATAAAAAAGAGGCTCAATTCGTCCATGTAGACATTAATAAAAGAGAGATTCATTGTTATCGGCGGCGTTCCGATTTTGTGCGAGATTCCTAAAATAATCGAGGTAGCGAGTGAGCCAGAGGAAGAGATAGCCGTAGCCAAACCGAACCGAAACCAGAAAGAGAAAAAGGCTCCAAATAACGGTAGCAGTATGGTAAATACCAATAATAGCTCAAACAAAGCGAGGTTATTCTCCTTTCGGCCAGCCGTTTTCAGGAACCAAAAGTTGCTGTAGGCTGGCCTCTGGTTTGTACTCCTCCCTCAATATTTTTTGTTGCTCAATCATGAGGGAACCGGAGGTACGATCAAGCTCCGGTAGCAAGTAAACCAGCATTACAATAGTAATTCCCAAGTATAGAAAAAGGCTAATTACAAACAAAAGCGACAACGAAGGGATACGCAACACCCTTATTGCTGCTAAAAACATTCCATGTTCCATTACTAGCAAACCCACGATTTGCGAAATAATATCTTTCTTACGCAACATAATCAACAGCCCAATCAGCACTAAGGAGAGGGAAACAGCTAGATTATTTGCTACATCCGGTTGGTTTTTTATCAAACTGAACGCGAAAAAATAAGCTAAGGCCAATGCTAGAAAACTAAAAGCGACCGACAGGGTACTATCGCGATTGTCGGTGGCACGGAGCCAGCGGATAGTCGCTTCTTCAATGGTTCGATCCTTTGCTGGATAAATGGTAGCGGCCAGCCGAGGCGAGGGTCTGGACTTCCACGACCAGCCGAACGGCTGGCCGTTCGGCCTGATCGACTCAAAAAAAGCTCTTTTAAGTCGTTGCCACACGGTAATTCCGCTTGTTACCACCGTTGCCTGAGCCAGTAGAGCCCGTATTAGCACTAACATTACCAAGGGTGGTAAGGCCAAGAAACCTATAACGGCATCTCCCAACTCAAGGGCGGTGAAAATCGTCAAAAGAAAGAGCAAGAGAGCCTGTATTTTATAATCGGTTATCATCCGGGAAGCATTATCCCGCGACGAAATTGCCACTGCCATTAAAATTAGCACTACCGCAATTAACAATACCACCGCATGTAGAAGGTTTTCGATATTCAAGCCCATATTTAAGTACTCCGTAACGATTAGTTTGAACTAATTCTTAAATTGAAAACAATTACCAGCACTGCTACTAGAGAGAAGAATAAGGCCCATGAACTGTAATTTGAGACCATACGCAAGCGCACACGGGAATTAAAGCTCTCCCAACCAGCCAGCAGCAGCACCATAAGAAACAACTTGAATGGGTAAAATAAGACCCACCAGACATTCGGCCCTAAATCCTCAACTGCGTAAGGAGCAGTTTCAAAAGCCATTGCAAAAGGAAAGATAAAGTTTAGCAGCAGATTCAGGAGAAAAGTCAGGCGCAGAGCTTCAGCCAAATCCAACATTGCGAGGTGATAGCCTGCGTATTCTAGCTCGATGGCCTTGCCTACCATTGTAAGTTCTAAGTGAGTCCCAGGATTATCAAAAGGCAACCGTCCGGCTTCGGCTAAAACGATGAGAAATAGAGCCATAAAGATTAGGCTGTTAACCAAGAAAGCCTGTTGTAAATCAGAGTCGCTCAGACCCTTTAACTGCTTGTCGCGGTTAAAAAGCAGCACCCCTGTCAGGCTAGTAGTGTTGGTAGTGAGAGTCATCGCGTAAACTGTCAGGATCAGAGCTGGTTCGGTTAAAAGCTGCATAAACATCTCGCGGGCACTACCCAAGCCAGTGATGGGAGTACCCGCATCCATTCCGGCCAGCCCTAACGCAAAGTGTGGCACTACCAGCAAATAAACCAGCACCAATAGGTCAATCCTCGGCCAGTTTTGGTTAGGATTGGGCAAAAAGAAGAAAGGCGTTACCAGTCCCAACGAAATATAACAGGCCAGTACTATAATCGGAACGGCTGAAAAGACCCACGAAGCCGTATCTGGAATTATCGGCTGGCGTTGCATAAGTTTCCATAAATCATAGTAAGGCTGGAAGAGCGGTGGGCCTTGCTGCCCCTGTAGCCTCGCCTTGGCCCAGCGTAACCTGCCCAATAACAGAGGCGCGATAGCTATATAAACCAACATCTGAAAAAGTGTCCAGAATGCAAACGTAAACATAGCTACCTCCACTGGGTAAAGGCTAACAAGAGCAGGCCGCAAAAAGTTAGAAAAATAAAGTAGAGATAACGGTGAATGTCGCCATTTTGTAGCCAGCAACCCGCTTTATTAGAAAGGCGCAGCAACCAGTTCAATACCCGGTTGTAGGCCAAGCAAAAATAATCTAGGGCATAGCGGGTTTTGGTAAGAGGGAGGTGGTAAGGCAGGTATTCTTGCTCCTGCCAACTGCTCGTTACCTCGTCTTTATCTTGTGGCTCAGAACTTCGCGTTACACTGCTCGTTACTTGGTCTTTGTAGAGCAACCTTTCGGCTGGCCGCGTAACGAGAAGTTTCTTTTGCGAGGAACTTCTCTTCTTTTCAGGCAACTCAGCAGGGTTCGTAGGTGGTTGTACCTTTCCAGCCCGACCAGCCCGACCACCAGTGGACCGGCCAGCCGACCGCATCCAAATTAGAGAAGTAAAAGCATTACCCGTAAAACGCATCTTACTGGCTTCAAAGGAAGTCCCACCTATCCAAGGTCTACGCGGAAGAAACTGCTCGTTACGCTGCCAAGAGTGCCAACGGCTCCAGCTAAGCATAAATAATCCTAATAGAGCTATTATACTTACTAAAGAGAGCCAAAAGAGAATCGAGAAGTTAGCCTCGTAGCCTATACCCGGTATTTGTACAGTGGTACTAGCTACCTGAGAAGAAAGAGTCAAGGTTGCTTCGGCTGGCCGTGTAGACTGGGTTTTGTCACTACCAAGGCTACTCAAAGGCTCAATTACTTGTCGCAAAACTTCTATTATCGGCACGGAGAAGAGACCTAGCAGCAAGCAGGCTGAAGCCAGTAGATATAAGACAAAGCTCATCTCACGAGGAGTTCTTTCGAGTTGGTCTGGATAGGGACGGCGTGGCTTACCCAACACGGTTTCACCCGCTATTTTCACGAAGGCCAACACCGTTAGCCCAAAAGCAGTGCTAAGCAGCAGCAAACCTGCTATTAAACCAATCAGAGTGAAAAAACGTTGCTCCTTGCTCACAGCTTGGAGACCACCAAAGAAGACCTGCAAAGTCAACCACTCGCTGACAAAGCCATTAAAAGGCGGCAACCCTGCAATGGAGACTGCCCCAACGAGGAAGGCATTTGAAATGCCACGGTAGAGCTTGTGATTGGTGGTCATTAGACCACCTAGCTCTTCAAATTTAACCGTCCCGGTAGCTAGTTCTATAGCACCAGTACACAGCGAAAGTAAGCCTTTAAAAACGGCGTGGTTAAGGGTATGGTAAAGAGAGGCAATCAAGGCAAGCTGGGCCAACCCATTAAAACTAGCAGCTTTAGCCGAAGTATAGGACGGGCTATAGTTAAAGATCAAGGCCAACCCGATTCCGGCTAGGATAATACCCAAATTCGCTACACTATGTGAAGCCAGAGCTTCCTTTAAATCTCGACTGAAGAGTGCATAAAAAACTCCGACTACCGCAGTAATACCAGCCAATAAGACTACTACTATTCCCCACTCCCAATTCGGTCTCAAAAAGTCAAAAAAGAGGCGCAGCATTCCATAAATCCCGGTCACTTTAAGCACTACCCCTGAGAGCATAGCATGAATACTGGTGGGAGAGTAGGGATGCACTTTAGTGACCCAAATATGAAAGGGAGCAATGCCTGCCTTAATGCTAAAACCCAACAATCCAAAGATAAAAATCAGGTCTGCTACTATCCGAGGCGGTAGGTGATTATGAAGACTTGCTTCCCTGAAGCGATTAAAATCAAAGTCATGGTTATATATTGACAAAATGACTAGGGCGGCAGTAATAAGAATAACGCCGGTGTGGTTAAAAATCAGGTAAACCTTAAAAGCGGTTTTGGCGGCTTCGGTCTCTTCTACCTCGGCTGGCCGCGCAGGCATACCACAGGCACTGTATTTTTTGTGTTTATAGAGTGCCAAGTAAGAAAAACTTAAAGTGACCCCTTCTAGGCAAACTAGGAAAAAGAAAGTATCATTACAGATCAAGATCAACAAAGTAAAGAGGACAAAGAAATTAAAAGCCGCCGCTACATAATGACTGCTGATCTCAGAAGCGTCCTTCGTTAGCCACTTGACCGAATAGAAGGCAATCAGCGCGGCAAAGCTTGCCACCAGAATTAGGAAGAAGACGGAAAGGCGATCAATATAGAGATGAGGGGCAAAGCCGGGCAATAGCACTTGCTCTTGATCTACCACCCAATTGCCCTGTTCAAAGAGCGTTACCGTCTTATATTCCGGCCTAGAAGGGTTTTCCCAGAATAAAAGAGCGGTGGTCAAAACGGCACTACTGCCCAAGATAGCGAAATAGAGCGAAAAGCGCGTCAAAATTTTTTGGGAATTTTGACCGAACTTTATAAACAGCCCTAAATAAGGCAGTAAGCCGCCACTTCCAAAAGAGAGGCCAATAATTAGCACCAGCCATCTGATTCCGTTATCCATCCTTCTTCAACCCGTCTGCTTTTATTTTCTCATAAATATCGGAGAGAAACTCGCGCTCTAAAGAGAAGCGGTGTTTCAGCCATACTTTAAAGAGAGGTACCGAAAATTCATAGCGTCTTTGTCGGTTTGGTGAAATAACATCCGAAACATTTTCTAACCACTCCATCGCTCTTCTGAAAAGTTGCTCGTTAGCTCGGTCAACCGAACGACCCTCCAAAGTGCTGTTGGCTTCCTTTGTCTCCTCTGGCACAGCCAATAAATTTAGCTGTTGCAAGACATAGTGACGAATCTCGTCCCGCTCTATCGGAATACTTTTATCTATTAGAAAGGAAAGGATAAGCTGCCCGATTCCATCTATACTCTTCCAGATGTCTTCAAAAAGCGTCTGGAAAGTGGAGAGGTTTTCTACCATTTTTTCCGCTAAATTGTTTACTAGCTCTTGAGTTACAAAATTATTTTGAGCTTTTCTCAATTCTTCGATTACTTCTTGGCAAAAGAGTTGAATATAGGCTGGACGGTAGCCCGTATTTTTGAGGAGACGGATAACTGCGTCAGAACTCCACTCTACCCCAATCTCGGCACTAGGATGAACTACTAAAGCTTGGGCATCCTCTTCTTCCAATTTCCCCAGACTACTTATCTTAAAAATGTTATGGAGTGGTGAACTAAAAGAGGCACCCTCGCTATAGAGGGCTACGGTGCTAGAGATCACTAGGGTTAGAGGAATTTCCTTTTGCTGGATGGCTAGGTCGCGCAAATTGACCCCAATCTGAGCGTTACCCTGACGGTGTATTTCATCATATTCATCTAATAAGATCAAGGCCCGCATTTCAGGTCGTTTTTCCATTAAAGTTTTTAGCGCATCTCTGGTAGCATCCAGTGGACCGGTCTCTTTTTCGTGCTTGCCAAATAAGCCCATTAGTTCCTCTAATTCTTCGTTCGGTATAGCTACGGCTTTAGCCACCTCTCTTAACAAGAGCAGGAAGAATTGCCGCACCAACGACGAATCAGGGGTAGGGCTGAGGCTCTGGAGCGAGATATAGGCCGACTTGAAACGGTCTAGTTCCACATCCCAATCTACCGGAATGTTAAAGTGACGACGACTAGTGGGATGTTCCAATAAGTATTTGAGCATCAATAAGAAGGAAGATTTACCGATTCGGCGCGAACCTATCAGGAAGGTGTGGCTACTTGGCCCCACCAGCCCTGACAAAAGTTTGCTCATCTCTGGTTTGCGCCCGTAAAAAAGGGCCGGATTATCCACGGGCAACCCAAACTGGTAAGGGTTCTTTTTCAGCATGTTCACCCCGGCAGTGTGGGCGCGGTGTCTTACATTGAGCGATTTGTCAAAGACCAAAGTATGCTTATGATCCTCATGGTCATGATAAGTCATGTCCAGCCGTACATTGGCCCCTCGAATGTCAACTGGTCGCACGGGTAAGTTAAGGGTATGACTCTCTTTGGGTCCGAGTTTTGGAAAAGCATGTCTGGAGGAGAGTGCCCCGGTTCCCAAGTGTAACCCTTTCATCTTACGTATCAGGATTACTAGGTTTTTGGCCTCAAAACTTCCCTGATTAGAGACCCGAAAAATCAGGTCTACTTCTTGGTGCATAAAAATATCTGGATTCGCCAGTGTTATATTAACCCGCACACCACGATCCAGTTCATCCAGCAAGCTATTGATCCGGCTGATCTCCTCATCATAGGCATATTCCAGCAATCTCTTTTCGTGTAAGGGCGCATACAAGAGACGGCGCAGGTGAGTCAAACCGTCTTTAAGCTCTTTGAGCATAGAAGAAAGCTCACCGGTGGGTAAATCCTGATTATAAACCAACACCTGACGTTTGCGACGCTTGTTCAATAAAGTATTCCAAGCGTGAGTAAAGACTTCGGAGGGGATAGGGAGTGGGAGTTCCCAATTACAGGCGGCTTTTTGTTCGGTTTGCCTTATAATCTCATAAGCTGCCGTACTGGAATCGGACCAATTCTCCTCGCTAATTTCACGGCCAGCCGAAATCTCTTCGCTAACTTCTAGGTGTTTATCTTCTTTAGGAGAATACAACAGCTTTTCTACCAATCCGATCAGGGTTAGAAGAGTGGTTTTATAAGCCTCCCCCTCCTTTCCTGCCGCCTCCAGCGTAGAATCGAAACGGCGTTGCTCGTCCAGAATCTCTTGCAGCTTTTTTTTGATGCTGCTGGAAGTAGATTTGTCCGAGAAACTATACCAAGCTTTCAGCACCTTATAATAGTGACGGGCTGAACCGATGAAGGTGATATTGTTCGCCGCTTTGTCCAAGCCCTCTAGCAGGTCTGCATAGCAAAGTCCGAGGTCAAGTTCCCAGCGGTACATGCGCCACTCCCACGGATTCCAGAGGCCATAAAGAGTAATAGCCCGCATTATAGGCTCTAGGATCAGGGTCATTCGCTCTTCGGTTATAGCTTCTTGGCTGGTCGCTTCGCTCTCCAGCATATAGCGATAGAATAACCAGAGAGTACGGGCCAGAATTCTAACATGACCAGTGTTCCAGATGGCACGGCCTAGGTTAAGAGTGGGGTTAAAATAGCAACTTTCCAGCCTTTTTTGAATGGGGGGGAAACTAATCAAGACCTTCTGGGCGGGAAAGGGACAAGAGGTTTCCAGAGTCAGCTGTCCTACCGAAAGAATAGCCGATTCTGTAGAACTGCTCGTTACGCTTGCTCTGAAGCAAGAACCAGAGCAAGCTCCACCGAATTTCTCGTCGGTGCTAAGAGTGCGATAGACGTAAAGCACTCCATTTCCGCTCACTCCCTCGAAATTTCGATTCAAACAAACTGCCAGCAAATCGTCCACATCTTTTGAAAAGAGCAGACTTTCAAGTTTTAACCCCAAAGCTATATCCAGTAGACTAGTCTCCAGACGAGCATAACTCTGGAAGGCTAGGGCCAGTGCCGTAGTATTAGCTTTAAGTACCTCCTTGTGCCAAGGATAGCGTAAAACCTCGCGTAACTCAATGAAATTAGCTGCATCAGGCAGGATGGTGTCGTCTAAGAAGCAAAGTTCTCGCATCGCCACGATCCAAGTGTTTGCCTCTTTCCAGTTTTCTTTCAACTGCTCTTTAAGCTTTTCAGGCTTTTCAGGGTCAAGGTAGAGGGGATAATAATTTTCCTCTTTAAGAAAAGCGGCCAAATCATCCGGGATTACCAGTGCCATCAGATTACGACATTCGATTTTATTGAGAACTAGATATAAGCAGGTTTTAATAAGTTTGATTTTGGCATGATGAAAGGCTTTCGGATATTCCTCTTCAGGCAAATCTGAAAGGTAGTTGGATAGCCATAAAACCAATCTTTTGATAGTGGAGCCGAGTGGCTCAAGTTGTCCTTCTTTGAGGAATAGTTTCTCAAGAGCATAGAAGGAGGGGCCTCTGAAAAGTAGGTCGAGGCGAATTACGTCGAGGGCGGCAAAAGCAGCCATAAAGATAATTTCATCACCCAGAGCCTCTTGCTGCAATTCGTCTAGGGTAATGACGCGAAGGTTTGGTTGTTGAACCTCTGGTATATGATCGAGATACACCTGAAGTATTTCCTGAGAAAAGCCGTGGGTTTGCTTTCTTTCGAGAATAAAACCTGCGACAAGGCCGTCCCAGCAGTTGACGGAATTTCTAAAGGTATATAGATTGTCATATTGAAGCTTAGTCATCTGGAAGACCTACTCTCTCTTATCACCAATGATATAAGCATCGTGCAGGATATAGCCCTCCCCGCGTACCAGTTCAATATATTTCTTCCCCTCTAAGCCTCTTTCTTCCAGCTTGGAACGCAGACGACCAATGGTGGTATCAAGCACGTTTGGGGCGAGATGTTCAGTACTCCAAACCTTATCTACCAGAGTATTGCGCCTGACCAAATGGCCTAGGTTTTGCGCTAGAACTAGCAAAAGCTTATATTCGGTATGAGTAGCTTCTAGTAAGCTGCCCTTTACGCGCACCTTATTTTCGCGCTCATCTATCTCGATAGAGGGGCGGTTAATATATTTCAGATGTAGGTCTAAATTTAGATTTTCACATTCCTCCTCGAAATTGGCCCAGCCGCGCAGCCAGTCTCCCCAGAACCGGATGCGAAAATCGTAATACTCTGACGTTTTCATAAGGTAACCCCGGCTTACCATCTGGTTGGCGGCAGTAATGCAGGAGGTATTTATTTCCTTCAAAATACCCACAGGTAAAGCTGTTTCTTTCAGGTAGGCCAGCAGTAGCACCAGCCGCCGTTCTTCCTCCGCGAAGTGCATCTCATAAATATTAACTAGGGTAGTTAAAGCACCTAAATCGGTGACAGCTTTTTCGAGAGCTGCCTGCAACATCTGAGCGGTGACGGTGGGAAGCGTTTTACCAAGGCCATAAAGCTGTAAAAAATTATCTAGCAGCAATTTTATATAATAAGGATACCCGCCCGACATTTTTAGCAGCCACTCCAGATGGCTAGTTTGAAAGAGGGAGAGGCCCACAAAAATGTCATCCACCATTGTCCGCAGCTCCTCATCTACCAAAGGGCGAAGATGGATAATCTTAACGCCGCTAAGAACAGGAGAGGCGATGGAATGGCGCAACGCTTCTGGCAACCGGGTCATAGTGAGGAAAACCACTATTGGTAGTGTGCTATTCTTCATCAATAGATGGGTAATCAGTTCTTGAATTAAATCAGACTCAGGGGCAAGTTCTATAATAGCATCAAACTCATCTATTGCTAAAACATAGAATTTACTTGCGGCACCCTCCACCACTTTTATGATGTTGGAAAAAGCTTCCTCAAACTGTTCCGGTGTTTCCACTCGAAGCCGATCATTTTCATCCAAGTAGCCAGTGTCGCGCAAACTTTTACCTAGGCTGTCGGTCAGTTTGCCAAGTATAATCCTAGCAAATTGGCGTAAAGTCAGTTTCTTGAAGGTTTCATCCTGCATTTGTTCGACAATTAATGGTATATAACGCGGGTTCTTAGTCTCTTTAAGGTAGTTAGTGATTACGTGCAAGGTTGAGGTTTTTCCGGTACGGCGCTCACCTAATATAACGCAAGGGGCATTATATGAGAGCGCATTTTTGATTTGTTCCAACTGCTCTGCTCGTCCGTAATAATCTTTACTTTCAGTTATCCAATCGGGGAAAATTAAACGATACATATTTATTTTCTCTTGCCAAATTCTACAAATTTATATTTTAATTTAGAGTAACATGCACCTTGGAACATGAAACAACGGTAATAGATTATCAAACTTTGGTTTTCCTTTCAAGCGACAACATCTCTTTATCAGAAGCAATTTAGGGTCAAAGCTTCCGATAATAAGCAAATTCCACCCCTGCTAAGGACTAAAAACTACTACCAATAATAAGCAACACATTTTTTGACAGGTAGCTAATTATTGTTGGTTTTTATCTTGTGCTATTATTTAGCCCATTGGTAAAGCCTAAAATCCCTTAACGTTGTTCTATGTTCCAATAGGCATACTATCCCAAGCAGGGTATGGCAAGGCTTTCCATCCTGGGAGTTTCATAGCAACGTCCAATGTGTACGAAAACCCATCCTTACAATTCAGCCCTTACTTTGTCAGAAATTTCGGAGAGAAAATCCTTCTCTATAGGGAAGCGGTATTTCAGCCATATCTTAAAGAGAGGAACCGAAAATTCATAACATCTTTGCCGATTCGGTGAAATAACATCCAAAACATTTTCTAGCCATATCATCGCTTTCCTGAAGGTTTGGTCGTTAGATTGATCCAGAGAAGTGCTTCCAGACTCGACAGTATGTGATCCGGCTAATTCTTTTAAATGTTGCAAGACATAGTGGCGAATCTCATTACGCTCTACCGGGATGCTTTTATCTCTCAAAAAGGAAAGGATAAGCTGCCCAATTCCATTTGTATTCTTCCAGATGTCTTCAAAAAGGAACTGGAAGGTGGAAAGTTTTTCTACCAGATTTTCGGCTAAATTATTCACCAGTTCTTGGGTTACAAAATTATTTTGGACCTTTCTCAATTCTTCTATTACCTCTTGGCAGAAGAGTTGAATATAGGCTGGGCGGTAGCCGGTATTTTTGAGGAGCCAGATAACTGCGTCGGAACTCCACTCCACCCCAATCCTTTCACTAGGGTGAATTACTAAAGCTTGGGCATCCTCTTCTTCCAATTTTCCCAGGCTACTTATCTTAAAAATATTATACAGCGGTGAGCTAAAGGAAGTTACCTCGCTATAGAGGGAAAATGTACTTGAGATCAACAGAGTTATAGAAATTTCCTTTTGTTGGATTGCCAAGTCGCGCAAATTAACAGCAATCTGAATGTTACCCTGGCGGTGTATTTCATCATACTCATCTAATAATATCAACACTCGCGATTCAGGCTGAGTTTCCATCAAGGCTTTGAGAGCATTTCTGGTAGCATCAAGTGGACCAGTCTCTTTTTCGTGCTTGCGAAATAATTCCATGAGTGTATCTAACTCTTTGTCCTGTGTATTTACGGCTCTAGCTACCGCTCTTAACAACAACAGAAAGAATTGCCGTACTAGGGGCGAATCAGGGGTAGGGCTGAGACTTTGAAGCGATAGATAGGCAGGTTTAAAGCGGTCTAGCTCAACGTCCCAATCTGCTGGAATTTCAAAGTGACGACGGCTCTCGGGATGTTCCAACAAGTATTTGAGCATCAACAAGAAAGAAGATTTACCGATCCAACGCGGCCCTACCAAGAGGGTGTGACCACTCGCTCCCACTAGCCCCGACAAAAGTCTGTACATCTCTTGTTTGCGCCCGTAAAAAAGGGGCGGAGTATCAACCGGTAGGCCAAACTGGTAAGGGTTCTTTTTCAATTTGCGATCATGATAGAGGTCAGTAACGCACTGCTCTAGCTGGTCTTTTTGAGGATATGCTTCCTGTAGCAATTCTTCAAGTTGTTGATGGTCTAGCACATTCGGTTTTCTAATTACGGGTGTTGACGGATTCAGTGTATCTTCCAAACGTTTGGCGAGGTCGGCAAACTGCCCGCCCATATCGCGCAGGAAAGAGAGACTAAGAGTGGCAAAAGAGCGCATGTCCTCGTTCATCAGCAAATCGCCCACACTAGTCGGGTCGGCTAAGATGGAGCGGAAGTCGCGTGGTCGCCCGGTGTGACGGGTGATATATTCCGAAACCCTATCCAGTACCTTGAATCGATCCGAAATCCGGCGGCTGGCAAGTAGCTCGCGCACACCGGGATAGAACTCATATTGCACATATTCAGGCTCAAGTTTAGACGCTGGAGGTGAGATGCTCTGCAAAAGCCCGCCCAGAAAGACCTCGGCTATATCCACCTGACGTGCATCCGGTACAAGTGTCTGTTGAATCAGCCGGGCAACTGGTAAATTGACTGGGGCAACCGCCAAGTAACTGGCTAATTCCATTGCTTCTGGCGAGACTGACTCTCGAAACCGCTTTACCCGTTCATCTGCCGAAAGGTCTTCCTCTTGATCTGGTGACTCAGCTTTTATAGCAATCGAGGTCAAAGGTAACACAAAGCCAGGGGTCGAGCTGGTTCCCCTGCCCAACATCGCCTGCGCCCAAACCTCGAACGAGCGAGGCTCTAGCACCACCACTGGTACTCTCACCCCGACAGGTTCGGACACAGGCAGTGCAACTACTTTTCTAAGTATGGGACGAAGGGGCTGTTCTGCTTTAGTAAGCAATAGCCTGCTTGAAGGAGCTGCCGGAAAAGGCGCACGTAACCGGGTAGCAGTAGCTTGACCTAGGCCAGTACGCGACCACATTCGACGAGGTAGCAGTTGCAGCAGAGTCACCGGGTGATGTTTGCCCCATTCAGCCAGTTTCTTGGCTACCTTGCCACTATACCAGCCCGTCGAAACGCAATCGCTCACCACAATAATTAGACGCGATTCGCTGGTATTTACCAATTCCTTGAAGGGGTGGGCTATGGCTTTTACTCGGTTTGACCCGGCATGTAGCCAAGGTTCGGTCTCGTCTGTCACCAGCCGCCAGCTACGTATATCCCGAAAAATTCCCAGCCGCTCAAAAACCTTCTGCAACTCGCCAACAGTCTGCTCCCACATCGCCATCGAAGCACTCTCGTCCACTACCAAAGCCACATCCAGCCAGCGTACCGGGGCAGGTCGCAAAATAGGCAGCCACACCTTTAGCTCTTCTTCGGCAACTCGCCGCACTGTGGCTTGTTCGTCTAATACTCGGTGATAGCGCGAAGGTATTCGCCGTTTGAGTGGGCGCAATGCTCGCCCTAGTTCCAACGTACCGGGCAAAGCCGTTGCTGCAGGGCTGCGGAAAAGCAAACTGCCGATTCCGTGGCGAGCCTGCCTATCGGTCGTGGAGCTATCAGAAGTTTGAGAATAGAGTGAAGGTGCTTCGGCTTCTACCGAACGAGGCGAAGTAGTATCTTCTTCATCTGGAAGGTTAACTGGGTCAGATTTAGCTTTGGAAGTGGTATCAGGCTGTGAAGGTGGGTTGGATGTAATCCTTCGTTCGGTGAACGGCAAAAAACCTGCCAGCCATAGTAGGTCGGCTAACTCTTCTGCTGTCATTTCCAGCCCGGCTCGCCCAAGCGTATCCACTACATCGCGTAGCCCAGCGTTCTCGTATTCCTCGCTCATTTTTGCTACTTTACCTGTTGTCCAATCGGCGCAACAATTTATCTATCAGCTTATCTTTAGAAGTTAGCTCCACTCCCTGTACCGCCAGGTAAATGGCGTTAAGCAACTGGTCGGTGGC
Organism: Candidatus Chloroheliaceae bacterium; assembly: GCA_013390945.1. Lineage (GTDB taxonomy): Bacteria > Chloroflexota > Chloroflexia > Chloroheliales > Chloroheliaceae > L227-5C. Next base: position 24,703 of record JACAUC010000017.1, on the reverse strand, counting down.
TAATTCCTGTCCCTGGTTGTCACGCCTAGTCACAAACTCAGTAATCACTGGCTCTATTTCGGTCAGCTTTTTCTTATCCAAGCCAAGCTGCAATCGCACAATCTCGGTCAGCCGTTCGGGGGTCGGTGACGGTACTTCCAAGCGTAAACAACGCCGCAGAAAAGCCGGGGGAAAATCACGTTCACCGTTACTGGTCATTACGACAAAAGGGAAGGCTGCCGAACGTACTCGCCCTCTGGTTATGACAACTTGCCCATCTTTCTTGTCTTCACCATCAGATAAAGTAGCATTGGTTAGATTGTCATCCGGTATATCGTAGGTTGAAATTAGAGTTCTGTTGTCCGCTTCCTTATTATATTCGTCCTGACGCACCAGTTCAGGGATTTCAAATTCGCCTTCTTCAAAGACGTTTAGCAAATCGTTAGGCAAATCTATATCACTTTTATCAAGCTCATCAATCAGCAGTACGCGAGGATGGCGATAGGGTAGCAAAGCCGTCCCTAGCGGTCCCAGCCGCATATATTTACTTATATTGCTACGCTTGCCTTGGTTTTCGGGTAAATTGGCTTCCTGCAAACGAGCTAACGGGTCGTAGCGATACAACCCCTCCTGTAAGGTCGAGCGCGTATTGATCGGCCAGAGCAAGACCGGACCAAGTTTTAGTTCATGCGCTACCGAATAGGCCAATGAAGTCTTGCCCGAACCGGGCTTGCCTGTAATCAGCAAAGGGCGACGCAGAAACAGAGCAGCGTTCACCATGTTTATCTGCTCATCGTCGGTTAGATAGTTTTTCCCACGCAGGGACTGTGCCTCAATTTGCTGCTTGTACAAGCTCCAATCGAGTTTAGGCAACTTTTCGGTATACTTTGGTTTACGCCAGCCCGGTGGAAGCGGCAGGTCTTCGATTTCGTTTGAGCCTCGATAAATCGGCCATTTACTCATAGTAATCTTCCCTTGTCTAATTGTTTGCCGGTGGCGGCATACTAACTGCTCTATCTTTATTTGCTTCCTCATCGGGCGGTGGCCGGGTTGGGTCATCCAACAGCAACACAATCTGGCGACAGGGATGTTGCAGGTTTAGACTGGCGGCTGCTTCCAAGCGAAGGTTGTAAACCTGACGTGGTAACTGGGCCAATTTCTCCCCTTTTAATAGTTTATGATAATGTTTTTTAACCTCATCCACGTCTCCAGCAGGTTCCCGCACCCACAGCACTACAGGCGTACCTTCCAAATAAACGGTATCAATAACGTGCCACACATTTTCATCTTTAGGATAAGGTAGTAAAGGTAGAGTCATTCCAAGATAGAAAGACTCATTATCTACACGCAAGTTTGCGCTGAAAGATTCTTCATCCTGACAGTGAATGGAATCACAAATAAAGCCTTTTGCTGGTTGAGTTTTACAGCGACACGCTTCTAATTTCTGCCAGCCCTTTTGCCAAGACGGTTTTAGTTCATCCTCGAAATCCTTGACGGTTCGCTCATAGGCTCTAACCACCACTGGATGCTTTTGGCCTAGCTTCATCGTCTGCTTCTTAAATTTGTAAGCTATATCCACCTCCCAGGTTTCCACAGGACGGTCGAGCAAATTACAGGGTAAAAATACCTCAACGATTAAATTGTCCATATTTATACCGAGTTGCTGGCGGCATTTCTGGTAACATTCGTTCGAAATCTCTTCAAGCTGCTTAATAGCTAGAGGCGAATCGTCCAAGCGCAGCGGAGTAGGATTTCCATCACACCTATCTAGCCAAGCAATCAGGCTAAACTGGTCAGGGTCAGGGTATTTATTAGAATCACAGGGTTTTATCTTTATCAACAAATAGTACTGTGGTAGAGCTACTTGCCTTAAATCTTTGCGAAGCTCTTTCACTTCCTCTTGTTGATTGTGTTGCGCTGACGCCTTTTCAAGCCAAGCAATCAGTCCTGCTTTCTGCCGGGTCTCTGCCTGTTGCCCACTATTTTCTAAAAGGTGCGCCGCAAAACTCAATACCGCCAAAACTTCACCCGCTTGCTGCGCTATATCATTAAGATTTCTCAGGATTTCTTCTAAAATCCCCTCCTCATCAGTTGTTCCCGCTAGAATCAAAGACGTTCTTGGGGGCAGACTTAATCTGGCAGCAATTTCCAATTCGGCTTGCGCCCAACCACCCTTTTTTATTACCAGTTTCAATTCTTCCAGTTCAGTCTTACCAAATATGCGGAGGGCTGTTAACTGAAGCTTCTTGACTACGCGCTCTACTTCTAACCAAGATTTGGTATGACTCTCAACCATTCCAATACATTTCAGCAGATAGGACAGTTTTGAGTAATTGTTACAGACTTCTATTAAACTCCAAACTTGGATTTCTATTGTTCCGTTAGGGAGAAATTTACCGTAAAGCTCATCAGGTAATAACTCCTTCACCAACTCGCGGTTACTGTTATTACGAATCGTATTGCATTTTAGCAAAGCCGGTAATAACTCATTAAAAAGAGCATCTTTATCAAAGTTTAATTCATCAATATTCAAAACGCTCATATCCATAACGCTGCTTCCTAATGCTGGCAAATCTATATAATATGTAAAGGGGGCAAATAGCTAATTAGCGACAGAATGTAGCCTCAGAAGTTTTGGTTAACAGAGAAGATACCCTTATGCGCCCACTTCACAGACAAATAAATTTTAATGCAGTTTGATCTATATGTCAATATTCAATACTTTTTTCATCTCTCCTTGATATAGTTTACCCTTTCTGCTAAAATTAAGGTGACAGGGCCAAAAACCAGTCTACGAAAAAGGAGCAAACCATTATGAGCCAGAATGAGACACTCTCGCGTATCCAGTTTGAACACCAAGTGCGCCTGACGATGAAACAGGCCGCCAGCTATCTGGGAGTATCCCTCTACAAAATCCGGCAGTTGGTGGAGGATGGTATCCTTCAAGCTGACGAGAATCTCCTAGATAAGCGCGAACGCTTGATACCACGTACCGAACTTGATGAGCTAATACGCCGTACCGGAAAATGATCTGATAGTCCGGGACATTCTCAAATCTGATCTTTTGGATATAGATTTAGACTGGTTTGAACTACCCTAACAGATGCCTGCGAAAAGAGGAGACTGGAGCAATGTTCGATTTTCTAGGATTCATACCCGAAGCTGCCCGTAACAAACTCAAGGATGTGGTGGTAGATGGCCTCTTCAAGGCTACCAAAGGCCGATTGGATGATAAACAGCGTCAGACTATTCGGAGCTTACGTTCTAATGGAGCTTTCCTCAATGCTTTTGATAAGGCTCTGACCCGGGCAGTGGAGCGATTCATTCAGGAATATACCGATAGTGAAGTGACGCGGGCTATTCTCACCAATGCTCGCTTTTGGCAGGCCGACGAAATACACCAAGCTTTGCAACATATTGCCGCCAGTCCCTCCGATTACCTAAACACCCAGCGTGTTCAGGTAGAGCAACGTTTCGGTGCGATTTTGCCCGATCTTGATCCACAAAGGGTAGATGCGGCGATAGCCTTCTTTCTCAAATGTATGGCAAAAGAGATGCTTACTATTCCAGAGTTTAAGCAAGATTACATTTTGCACTTTGTTCGGCTTCAAGCCGGACAGAATGAGCAGATTATGGAGGGTTTAGCTAGGGTTGAAGGCCATTTGCAGGCTCTTTCACAGGGATTAGCCCTAAATGCCCCCGGCAATAACAATAATCTCCCAGCGCCACAAGCACCTCAACTACCCGCGCCCGGTGAACTCACCCTCCCGCCTCATAAGCAACAACGCTATGACCAGTTGAAAGAAATCTTGACCGGGGCGTATGAATTGTTGAGCCAGCTTGAGACAAGCATCCTGACCGAATCTAACCCCTTACAGCGAGCCGCTTACAAAACCGAAATCAAGCGGCTGGAACAGAATATAGACGATTATGAAAACGAATTGGCTGAAGTAGATGCTGCCTCTCGGCCTATGATAAGTAGTCCAGTACCACTAATTCCAATCGAACCAGCCCGACCTAGGAGCTATATTCCTTTTCCCCGCAGCCAAGTATTCCAGCCCCGTCCGGGCGAATTTGAGAAACTAGAAAGTTTGCTACTCTCCAGCACATCTAGCCCGACCCGATTAGGATTGGTGGGTGTCGTGGGTATGGGTGGAATTGGCAAGACCCGTTTGGCGGTAGAATTGGCTTATCGCTGCCAAGATCAGGGTCTCTTCTTAGAGGGGGTCTTCTGGATGACGGCTACGGGCAGTCAATATGATTGGCAACGCGAACTGGCCGAACTAGCGGTTAAAACCGATTATCCGCCTCCTGAAGATGACCCTTCTAATCCAGAGAATGAAATTAGACGCGCCCGACACTTCTGCCGCTATTTGGCTGAACATAGTGCCACTCTACTGATACTGGATAATGTGGACGATCCCGGGCTGGTGGTCTCGGTATTACCACAACTCGCGGGGAAAGAACTCAAATGCGCTTTGCTTTACACCTCGCGGGTCAAGAGTGAGCCGCACGGAGTGATTACCCACGCAGTGGAGCAATTGCCGGAGGAAGCCGCCCTACGCCTGATTTTAGAGGATACCCGCCCCGTCCTGCTAAGAGAAATGCTGAGCAGCAATACAGAAGCAGAAGCGGCGCGTCAATTGTGCCGAACAGTAGGCTATCTACCTTTGGCCTTAATCCATTTGAGAACCTTGCTGGCAAAAAGTCCCAACCTGAAACTAACCCGGCTAATCCAGGTATTAGAGGAGCGAAGTAAACTGGAAGTAGTGGATAAGAAAGACCCTTATGCGCCTTCGCTATTTGCCACCTTTCGTTTGAGTTGGGAGAAGGTAAACGGGATTGAGGCGCAACGTCTTTTCAAGCTGGCAGCCTATTTTCCCGAAGCAGCACCTATTCCGCTCTGGTTATTGGGTTTGGCGGCAGATCTAGGCGAAAGTTACGAAGTCTTTGACCCACTAGGTGAAACCTATTTGTATTTGCAAGAATTAAGCCTATTTGAAGAATTAGCTGAAGGGCAGGTACGCTTACATCCGCTAGTGCGCGAATTTGGGCAACGTTTAGTTCAAGAAGAACCAGATAAAGGTAAAACTACGCTTAAAGAAGCTGGTCAGAGACTGGCCTCAGCCTTTGAAGACCTCGGAGACCTCGAAGAACGCGCCCGGCAGGGTGGGTATTGGGGCTGTCTGGCTCAAGTTGGATCTGCTTTAGAATATACTAAGTTGTTAGGGACAGATGATGAGGCCCAACGCTTAGACGCAGTAGAACGACGATTAGACAGAGAGAGTCATCTATTAGGAACAAGTGAACTATGGCCCAAAAAATTACCCGGTCTATTCTATCAACAGATATATAATCGCGTAATAGAAGAAGATCAGCACCCTGTATCCGGTAAAACTTCTCTACCATGGATACGCCAATTAAATCAGATAGGTACAAGTACAGAAGAAAAAACCTTAGTTAGAATATTATCAGGCCATCATGAAGCAATAGCAAGTGTAGCTTTTTCACCAAATGGTTGTTTAATTTTAACTGGTTCTGCCGATAGAACTGCTCGCTTATGGGAAGCAACTACAGGTAAACCTTTGATAAGTTTTATAGGTCATACTGACGTTGTACTCAGCGTAGTTTTTTCGCCTAATAGTAATTATGTCCTGACTGGTTCAAAGGATAAAACTGCACGGCTCTGGGATGTCACAACAGGTGCTTTAATAACTATTTTTGAGGGCCATGTGGGTGCAATACGCAGTGTAGCTTTTTCGCCAAATGGCAACCAGATTTTAACTGGTTCAGAAGATAAAACTGCACGGCTCTGGAACACAATTACAGGTAAACTTATCATTACTTTTAAGAGCCATGATGAAGCAATAACCAGTGTTGCCTTTTCGCCAGATGGTCTCTATGGATTGATTGGTTCAAACGATAAAACGGCTCATTTATGGAAACTTAACCCTCCGCAGCTCGTTTTTGCTCTCCAACATGAGGATAGAGTTATTAGTGTAGCTTTTTCGCCAGATGGTAGCCAAGTTTTAACTGGTTCAGAAGATGGATTAACACGCTTGTGGGATTCTACCACTAATAGGCTTATAGCCCTTTTTAAGGGACATACTAGGGGCGTAAGAAGTGTAGCTTTTTCGCCAAATGGCAACCAGATTTTAACTGGTTCAGAAGATAAAACTGCGCGACTCTGGAATATAGCTACAGGTAAACTTATTGCTATTTTTGAAGGTCATAGCTGGTCTGTCAGAAGTGCCGTATTTTCACCAGATGGTCAACATATCTTGACTGGATCCATAGATAATACTGTGCGCTTATGGAAAATAAGTAAGGATTCTAATGATAAAATACTGGATAGCATCGGTTCTTATGTATGGGACATAAGTTTTTCACCAGATGGTCGCTATGTTGCAACTGGTTCACGTGATAATATTGCCTGTTTATGGGAAGTTTCTACCAAAAAGCTGCTCACTTCTTTTGAAGGTCATACGGGCGAAGTTACTAGCGTGGCTTTTTCATCCAAAGATCCATATCTTCTAACTGGTTCAGGGGATGGGACAGTACGTTTATGGGAAGCAACTACAGGCAAGTTTCTAGCTACTTCCGAGAATTCGGAGCTTGGATCTGTAGAGTGCGTAACACTCTCACCAGACGGTCAAAAAATCATAGCGGGCTCTATTAAAGGTACAGTACAATTGTGGAGCTTAGATGATACTAATTGTTTTTCTTCTATAGCTGTTTTTCAAGCTCATACTGACAGCGTAAGAGACATAGTTTTCTCACAGGATGGTCGTTTGGTCTTAACCTGTTCTATAGATCAAATTGCTCGGTTGTGGGAAATGCCTGAAGGAAAATTAGTTATGACTTTTAGAGGTCACTCTAGAGCAGTAAACAGAGTAAGTTTTTCTTCCGATGGTCGTTTCATATTGACGGGTTCTTCTGATGGAACTGCACGGCTGTGGGAAATTTCTACAGGTAGATGTGTAACTGTTTTTGAGGGCTCTGGTGGATATATATGGCATATAACTTTCTCGCCTGATAGTCGTTTGGTGGTAACGTGTCATAGTAATAGCCTAGTACGCTTCTGGAGTAACAAAGGAGAGGAAACAGGTCAATTACTTGCTTTATATATGGCAGCTTATGAAATTGGAGATGTTTACTGGCAGGGTTCTGACCAATTAATGTTAGCTGATAAAGGTGGTTATCGTGGTCGTCCCAATATCTACCGGCTGAAGCTGGAAGGGTTCTAATAAATTAAGCAAAGAGTGGGACTACACGACTTTTGAGGATAAGAGTTTTCTTGATAGGTAAAAACTGTCATTATCGGTAAAAAGTGGTAAAGAACTATTGACATGCGCTACTTTTAGTTTAGAATGAAGTAGGCTGGTTTTTGAGGAATATTTTCCAGATCAGTCTATACACCTCGGCTAGACGCTTTGGGAACAGTCTACGAGAGAAGGAAATTTACTGAAGGAAGTTTTACTATGGAAGATCGCTGGTTATCTGTAAACGAAATTTGTACTTATTTGGGCGTAGGACGTGATGCGGTCTATAAATGGATTGAAATGCGTAATATGCCCGCTCACCGAGCCGGTCGCCTCTGGAAATTCAAGAAAGAGGAAGTGGATCAATGGATGAGAGGCGGAGGCGCGGACGAGTCCAGTCATAAATCTGCTGAAACCGGAGATGCTCTTCATGCCAATGCTACTAACTCTTGAAACTGCTCGTTACGAAAGTATGCCGAAAAAATTGAGTCGTGAAAACAATAGCTCAACTCAAATTGGTTTGGGCCAAATTAGAGACCTTTCTCCAGTATCTTCCCGTAACACGACTAAAGGCGCACTGGTTAAAGAGACTTATGCGGTTTTCAAAGCAGTCAATGGTGGTTTACCTTTAACTGAGGTGAAGCAGGCTATTTTGAGGGGCGATGTTTTCCAGAAAGCTTCTTACGAGACCAGACGAAACATAAAAGATTTAATTAATCACCGCTACCTAGCAGTCTGCCCGGAATGGATTGGAACTGCGTTAGCCAAAGCCAGCGAAAAAGGAGCTATATCGCCCGAATTTCTTTCGCTGGCTTATCTCTATTTTGTCCTGCGGGATCGTCTGGTCTTTGATTTTGTCACTAATTTTATCTGGCAGCGGTGGGTTAGCCAGAGTACAAGTATCCATCATGCTGATTTCTTGGCTGTATTGGAACAACAAGCCGAGGAATCTCCGCAAATTCGGAAATGGAAGGAGAGTACCAGAGATCGTCTGGTATCTTCTGACCTTGCCGCTTTACGAGATTTCGGTTTACTCAAGGGTATTCAGAAGAAGTACATCCAGCGACCGACTATTGCTGCCGAAACGGTCTTCCACTTGCTTTGTATCCTGATGGCGGAGGGTTTGGAAGGTAAAGCCCTGCTGGATGCACCAGATTGGAGAATCTTCCTGTGGAGTGAGGCCGATGTGGTAAACGGACTGAGTGACCTAGCGCAGCGAAGATGGATTAACTTTGAGAAGATTGGACGTACCGTTATTTTGAATCTTGTACGCCAACCGGAAATTAGAGGAGACCTGCCTTGAGCATTGGGAAGGATTGGCCATGGAAATTGCGGGAGGCTTTTGACCAGATTAAGAACCGTTACGATCATATCGGGCGCAAAACGGGCGCGGCCCTCCTTGCCATTGTATATCCTCCTGAAGTGGAACAGGCCGTGCTGAAAGAGTGGCACACCTTATCAGGTTCGTTTGGGAACGGGTTTGAAGTTAGAACCATTGATGTTTTGACCGAAACTATGAAGGTTGTGGAAGAGTTGGGGAGCGATAGCATCGTTGGAGCAATGTCAGACCCATTACCCGGTGCAGAACCTGAAACCGACTTAGGACGTATGTGGATTAGCCAGATTATAGAGCAGGTGCGAGAAGAGGCCAACCGACCAGCTAACGGGAAGGTAGTCATAGTACTGGAAAACCTAGCGGCACTCTACCCGGTTACTGGCCCACAAGCTTTAATGCATGAACTCTGGGAAAACGAACAAAACCATTTGCAGGGACAATTAGTAGTGGCTTTAATACCCGGTTCTCTAGTTGAGCCAAAAGTATACCGTTTTGTTAATCAACGTGAGGAATTTATGTACCGAGGCGATTGTCTTTAATCTGCCAGGAGTCCAAAATGCTTATACATGACATCTTTCAAACCGCCATCGAAGATAAAATCGAGCCTGTTATTAAAGTTGGAGAGCGGCAGGACGAGCGGAAGTTAGCCAGCGAAATCGGCAGCTATGTAGTTACTTTTACGATTGAAAAATGGCTAGACGATTTTTTGGAACACTATACCGATACCCTCTTAACTCAAACCGGAGAGATCGGGGTCTGGATTTCGGGCTATTTTGGCTCCGGTAAGTCTCACTTGGCTAAAATTGCGGCTTTGCTGGTGGAAAACCGCACGTTGGATAGAATCAGCGCGACCAGTCGCTTTGAGGCCCGCATTGCCACTTCCTCCAAACGCGACTCGATAAAACGAAGCCTCACCCGCCTAAATCAATGTAACACCCGAATCCTAGCTTTTAACCTTAATACGCTAGTGGACAGCAAAAGTACCTCACTGCCGCGCTTGCTACTCTCCCAATTTTATCAAGCTAAAGGGTACGGCGGCAATTTGATCTATGCGAGAGTAATAGAAGCCGAGTTAGATAAGCGTGGCAAGCTAGAGGAGCTTCATACGGTAGTAGAGCGGATAGCCAAGAAAACTTGGGCCGAAATACAGAAAAACCTGAGCTTTTACAGTAAAGCACTCTATCAAGCCGCTTGCGAAGTCGCTCCTGATACATTCCGCACCCCTGAAGAGGTGGGGCAGGCTCTCAAAGATGCCGAGAAGGGCGAACTCTATAACGCTCAGTTCTTGATTCGCGCCGTTCTGGATGAATTAGAGACCCTTGAAAAGACCACAGGCAAAAAATCCAGAATGATGTTTGTGTTGGATGAGGCCGGGCAATGGATTGAGGATGACGGAAATCGGTTGGCACTGTTGCAGGCTTTCGTGGAAGAGGCCGCCGAAAAGGGACAAGGCAAAATTTGGGTAGTCGTTACCACTCACGAAGATATGGGTTCAATTTACAAGAACGTCAAAAAGTTGGAGACTCATGGCGACTTCAAGAAGATCGAAGGGCGCTTCCAACGCCACAAGTGGAATCTGACCACCGAGAATATTGAACTGGTGTTGGAAGACCGTCTTTTTAAGAAGAATGGGCCGGGGGCAGGTGAAGTTAAACGGGTTTACGATGCTAATCCCGGTCTACTCCGCGATATGGGACAATTGGTGAAGACCAGTCAGAAACTCCCGGAGTGTAGCGAAGAGCGTTTCACCACTTTCTATCCCTTCTTCCCCTACCAGATTCATCTGATACCGGAAATTGTGAAGAGTATGCGTAGCGCAGGCGGACGGGGTGAGCAGTTGGCTGGTTCCACCCGCACCCTGCTGGCGATTACCCAAGACATTATGCGAGCCGGACGGCGTAATTATCTCCAGCGAGCGGTAGGTGAGATGGTCTCCTTTGATGAGGTCTACTATAACCTTGAGAGTAGCGGAGAGATTAACCCGGATGTGCGGCGGGAAATCAGCCGTATTCAGGAGGCGATTCTAACGGCAGAGCAACCTACCAAACTGACTCGCCGGGTAGCCGAAGTGCTTTACCTGATCCACAACCTGACCTATATCCCTCGAACTATCGAAAACGTGGCCCGTCTGCTGGCGGAAGATTCCGCCGATGACTTGGTAACGGTCAGAGCGCGAGTGGAACCAGAGCTAAAAAAGCTTATCACGGCTAAGCTAGTGGCTAAATTGGGTGAGGAATATGAGTTTCTGACCGGGGAGCGGCGCACCTTTGAGCAGGAGGTGTCAGACGAACAGGCCAGCTTGCGGAGGCAAGACCTTGAAAAGGGCTTGGCTAAGTTTGTCAGCACTAGCGTACTTGGTTTCGAGAAGATTCCTTTTAAGGGGTCTGAATTTTCGGCCCGGATCTATTTTGATGAGACGGCGGTAACGCATGAGGGGAAAATTAATCTCTATATCTTTTCCCCTCTGGAAGCATTATCTGGCACAAAAGTAACCGACTTAGAGGATCGTTCCCTCCGTCCAGAGGAACAACAGTCCATTTTTGTGTTGTGTGATCGGGTCTCCGGTTTTGATGAAAACCTGAAATATTATCTGGCGATGCAGACAGTAATCAACCGCTGGAAGGGCGACGGCCAGAAATCCCCCGATGCCAACAAATTAGTCAACGAACGAGAGACCAAAAACCTCGTTGATCTCAAGAAGAAGGTGGAAGAGGGCATTAGTGAGGGTCTAAAACGGGCGCAAGTGGTCTTTCGTGGCTCTTCTCATGCCGTTTCTCCTAAACCCAGCCAAACACCGGGCGAAACTTTGCGGGCTGAGCTTTCTACTTACTGGCAGACGCTCTATCCAAAATTTGAGAAGTTGCCAGTTCGGATTATTCAAGAACAAAAGGCCATTCTCGATGTGCTTAAAGGTACAAAAGATGTTACCTCTGACGTGCGGGAGCTAAAGCTCTTTGATAAGGCCGGACAACTTGATCTTAATTCTCCGCTGCTGGATGCCATTCGCATCTATCTCTCTACCCGGACGAGCCGCAAAGAACACACGTTAGGTAAGCATCTCATAACTGAATTTACCGAACCGCCTTACGGTTGGGATGGCAACGCCGTTCGAGTCGGGGTGGCGGCACTAGTGCGTTCAGGTGGATTACGGATACTGATTAATAAGAAGCCCTATACCAACCCACTTGATGGCGATTTGCAGGACAACCTGAGAGTCAGTAAAAATTTTGATAAAGTGGAACTAGAACTGGAAGAGACCGATGTAAGTGGGGAGATACTGAGCAAAGTCCGTTCCCTTTTGATTACGCTGAGTGGCAAGCGCAAAATTGACGAAACCCCGGCAGCTTTGGCGGAAGAATTGGGTATTTTCGGTAAGGATTTGCTCGACAAAGCCAATAAGACGGTTCATTGGGCTGAACCGGCTGACTTTCCGCTACCCACCAATTTTCAGGATGGGCGCGAGGCATTTCAAAAAATAGTGGTTCTTACCAACCCGATTCACCGAGTGAAGGAACTTTACAGCCAGCTTGATAAGATCGAAGATTATGTTTCTACGATTCGTGCCATAGTAGAATTTGAGGAGAAGTGGGGTAAGGCTTATCAAGAGATGCGTAACTTTGCGGTGGCATTAAGTGGGGTGGATTATCTCTTGCCCTCCAACGGCTTTTCTCAGGGTTTTCTAAAAAATTGGGAGGCTGCCACGAAAGCTGCCATCATTGCCCAAAAGGATGTTTGGAATCGGCTTCAAAGCACCAAGGCTGAAGCCGATTTAGAGGTGGAACGTGCAAAAGGGGAATGGCTTGATACGGCCCGAACGCAGGTTCAAGATAAGCTGGCCCAACTAACTTATGATATACCAAACCACAAACTGGATAGTAAGGTTGGGGAGAGTTTAAGCGGCAAGTTGAAAACCTTCTTGGAGCAGCTTGAGCAGGAAAAGCAGCTTGCCAAAATAGCCGGGCTACCAAATAGAGCAACCAAGCTGGTTAACGAGATCAATGATACTATTGAGTTGGCAAAGTCACCAAAAATTGATGGAGGTGGCATAGTAGAGCCACCTCCATCGCCCAAAGAGGTCAGCCATTTGAAAATTGCTACCTTTACCAGTCAGGTTCCTATTAAAAATTTACAGGAGTGGAAACTGATTCTAGAGCGAATGGATCAAACCGTGACACGTGCGCTGAACGATGGAAAGGAGGTAGATCTTAGTTAAGATGAGCCAAGAAATAATAACCACTTCAGAAGAAGAGACCGTGCTTGGAATAACGCGGGCAGATCCCGCTTTCAAAGAGGTCACGGGTAAAATGGCCCGCGCTAGTGGCCTGAATGTGGTTGGGGCCGAACTGCCTCAAATCCTGGCGGCTGATTTTGTCTTGGAAATACCAGACGATGCCAATCTGGAAAATACTTTGTTTAGCTACCTGAAGGGCTACCGCTATGCGGTGCTAGACTTCAAAGGGCCAAATGATCGCTTAAATATGCCCAAATTACTCAACAACTTTGCCCGTACTGCCCTCTTTTGCATTAAGAATCCTCAAGTAAAAGTATCACAGGTCGTAAACCTGCTGGTCTGTTCCCGCTATCCCCAAGAACTTCTCAGACCGATAAAGGGCGTATGCGGGTTTACCAGACCGGATAGTGTAAACCAGCCTTGGCTTTGGTATGGTAAGTTTACTTTTCAAGAAATCATTATTATCGTCTGTCGTGATTTACCGATAGAAAGCCGCTTTTTTGAATGGCTAGTCTTTATACCAGCCGATAATTCACGCTGGAAAGAGACCGTCAAAGCCTTTTTTGCCGCGAATCGTTTGGATTTAGTGAGCTTTGCTCACGCCTTACACCCAAAGGAGTTTGAAACCATGGAACTTGATCTTGATTTTAAGAAGATATACCGTGATCTTGACCCCAAAGAGCGGGAACGGCTACATGATGACTGGGCCGATGTACTTCAAACGGAATTGCCTGAAATGGCATTAACTAGGCCGAACAGCTTCAAGCGACTTTTAGCCAGCGTAGAAACTAAAAAGGTGATTGAAGCCTTGAGTGATGACGCATTAGATGAAGCATTAGCTGATGAGTTGACTGACGAACGCTTTGAGGAGATTGCCCGACGTAGGCAGGCTAAAAAGCAGCAGCAAGAGCCTACACCATAACCACTCATGTTATGGTGGTGTTATCACTAGTGTGTAGGGCAAGAATACCTTTGGCTTTAAATCGTTTGGATTTAGTGAGCTTTGCTCACGCCTTACACCCAAAGGAGTTTGAAACCATGGAACTTGATCTTGATTTTAAGAAGGTATATAGTCAACTTGACCCCAAAGAGCGGGAACGCATCGATTCTGAGTGGGAAGAGGTATTTGAAAGTAAATTACCACGTCTGGCACTCACTAAGCCGAACACCTTCAAACGGCTTTTAGCCAGCGTAGATACGGAAACGGTGATTGAAGCCTTGGGTACGGAAAAGGTGGTTAAAGCCTTGGGTACTAAAAAGGTGATTGAAGCCTTGGGTATGGACGCATTAGCTGATGAATTGACTGACGAACGCTTAGAGAAGATTGCCAGACTTAGGCAGGCTAAAAAGCAGCAGCAAGAGCCTACACCATAACCGCTCGTGGTAGGGGTTTATTGCATAAACCCAACGCAATTTCATTTCGGGCGTATGCAATCGGGCGTATGCAATACGCCCCTACCACGAAATATTGAGAAGATAACAGACCAAGGATATAGATTAAATGCAGCCGAACCTCAAAAAGACGCTCCGCGCTTTGAGCCTAGAATTGCGCCACATTCTCGAAGGGCAATACGACGAAGAGGGTCGCCCGCTACCCGGCGACCTAGAACGTCGGCTGAACGCCCTCGGTATTTGGCGTGATCGGGCGGCCCGCCCACTGGAGCAGATGCCACATCTCTCTGCCGAAGATCTAAGGGCGCGGCAGGTGGTGGATGCCTATATCAAAATTCGGGAGGAGGCCGGAGTAAAACAAACCTCGGCGGTGGCTGAATTTGTGCGGGAGGCGGCTTATACTTGGGCCAATCGCTTGCTGGCTTTGCGCTGTATGGAAGCCCGGAGCCTGATTGACGAGGTGGTTTTGCAGAAAGAGGCTTATGGCGGACGTTCGCTGGTACACAACCGCTTTGCCCGCAATAGCCCCGAAGCCTGCGCCGGAGAAGACGATGGCCTCTTTGCCATGCTCTTTGGTGAGTTTGCAGAACGGGCGCGAGAATTGCCGCGCCTCTTCCACCCTGAAGCCCCGGCCGTAAAACTGCGTCCCTCGGTGGTAGCCCTCAAACGTTGTGTGGCGTTGCTCTCCGGGCGTGAAATCCTCAAAGGGCAAGAAGCAGCCAGCGATGCCCTCTTTGAAGCACCCGACGCGCTGGGCTGGGCTTACCAATATTGGAACGCCGAGGAGAAAGATCGCGTCTTTACCGAGGTGCGTACCAAAAAGGGCCAGAAGATTGAGGGCGCGGACATTATTCCAGCCACCCAGCTTTACACCGAGCCTTACATGGTTAAATTTCTGGTTCAAAATTCGTTGGGGCGCACTTGGTACGAAATGCGGCAGGGTACAACCAAGCTGACCGAACAATGGGAATATTTTGTGCGGCAACCCGAAGAAGAGGCCAAAACCCCTTCCCGCGCTCAAAAGTCGGTGCGTGAAATCACTTTTCTTGATCCGGCCTGTGGTTCGGGCCACTTCCTGCTGGAGGCTTTTGATCTCTTTTATGGGATGTACGAGGAAGAGGGAAAGCTAGATTCGCCGGAGGCGATTTGTGCCGCTATCCTGAACCACAACCTCTACGGGATAGATATTGATGAGCGGGCGGTACAGATTGCGGCTGCCGCGCTGTGGATGAAGGCGTTGGAACGCGCCCCTAATTTGCCAGCCGAGGCCATTACTGCTTTTAAAGATCATCTGGTAGCTACCAACATTCGCCTGCCGAAGGACAAGAACCATCTGCAAGAATTTTTGAGAAAATACCCGGAAGAGGCACAATTGCGTCCGGCTCTGGAAACGGTATTCGAGGGTTTGCAGAACGCCCATGAACTTGGTTCGTTGCTGCAAATTGAGGAGCCAGTGGAGAAGGAACTGCGCTACTTGCAGGGCAAAGCCGATGAGCGATTGGTAAAACCGCGTATGGATAGTATGTTTGAGGAATACCAGAAACCCATCCAAGGCCAATTGCCGCTCGGAGTGGAGAGTTTTGACGACTGGAAAGCGCAAACCCTGACCCGGTTGAAAGACCATTTTGAGACCGAGGCGGAAGCAGCCGATTTACGACAGGCTTTCTTCGGGCAAGATGCAGGCAAGGGACTAGCCTTGTTTGACCTGCTGGCAAAGAAATATGACATACTTTGTTTGAATCCTCCTTTTATGCATAATCGTAACATTTCTGATCATATTAGAGATTTTCTATCTATGGTATATCCTTCTTTCAACCTAGACTTATGCTTTGCTTTTTTAGGTAGAACCATTACCCTTAAGAGACCTGAAGGTATTATTGGAATGGTTACTCAAAGATCTTTCTTTTTCACTCAGCATTATACAGGAGCGCGTGAAATAATTTTCGAAAAAATACCTCCCTTAATTTTTGCTGTATTAGGTTCTGGTGCATTTAGTGAAATAGGTGGTGAAAAGGTAAATGTGGCTTTATCCACGTTTTCCTCATATTCATCTTTTGTGTCTATTTATGATATTTCAGGAAGCGAACAAAAATCTGTTGAACTTCAGAGGAAAACAAATCAACCACCTTTAATATTAACTAATAATGAAATCTGTAAGTTACCAAGGTTCGCACTTCTTTACAATTTAGATCCTCAAGTTAGACAACTTTTTCTTACTCACTTAAGTGCAAGAGAGTATATGGATGTAAAAGCAGGTTTGATAACTTGCGATAATCTTAGATTTTTACGTTTTTATTGGGAAATTAACAACCGCAGTCGCTGGTATCCTTATGCAAAGGGAGGTAAATACCGCAAGTGGTATGGCAATAATGAATGGTGTGTGGATTGGGAACAAACAGGGCCACGAATTAAATGTATTGCGAAAGAACGTTATGGCTCAGTAACGCGAAAAGTAGCAAATGAAAGTTTCTATTTTAGGGAGGGCGTTTCCTTTTCATTGTTAGGTGGAAATAACATTAGTGGAAGGTTTATGCCTGCAAAAGGTTTATACGATTATAGCGGTTCAAGTATTTTTCCAACGCAGAAAATAGGTTATCGTACTTATGATATTCTTTCTTGGCTAAACAGTAGATTAATATCTATTATTGCTCGTGAACTAAATCCTACATTATCTTTTCAAGTGGGCGATTTAGCTTTGCTACCAGCTCCTAAAGTAGAATCCATAACTCTGTCAGGAAATTTGGCAAAATATGTGATAGAGCTGATTAAAGATTCAACAATTGAACCGTTGAATCCTCATGTAAAAGAATTATCTATAGATCAAATATTGGTAATTGAAGCTGTTAGAGCAACACTTGAAAGTCGTATCGAAGATGCTATTGCATCAGCTTATGGATTTGAACCGAATTTTATCCAGCAACTTGTAAGTATTAAAACTAACAAGTTAGCAGGTTGGTATCCTCTAATTTACGGCTATGAAGTACTTCCAATTTTGCCTAAAGATTTGCCAGAAATCCCTTATGAGTTAATCGAGTCCTTCAAAACACACGAACGTAAAGAACTCTCCCCTGCCACCTTATCAGATTTGAAGAGGCACTTACGCGCCCTATATGAAGCCGGGCCGGGTAGCAAAGCGGGAGATGAAGAGATAGCGTCAGAAACCACCGGGGGTGAAGATGAGGAAGAAGGCGAGGCCGCGCTAGGAGCGCGTATTCCCATCCCTACCGAAACCTTTTTGGAAGAGCTATCGGTCAAACTGGAAATCCACCCTATTTCGGTCTATTGGTTGCTCAAGGAGGGTCGCGAACAGGAAGGCTGGCGTTGTCTGCCGGAAGAACGCCGCTTCACCGAGGATACTTTTACCGTGATGGTCTTGCGGTTGCTGGGCCATCGTTGGCCTAAACAAATCGAGGCGGGCGAACCTGTACCAGAGTGGGCCGACGCGGATGGCATTATCCCCTTCACCCCCGGTTGTGGTGAACCAACCCTGCTAGAACGGGTTCACCAACGCATTGCCGCCGAATTTCCGGGCGGCAACGTCTCCGCCATCGAGCGCGAGTTTGAAGCCTTGATGGGAGTGAGCCTAGAAAAGTGGCTCTCCGGCCCCTTCTTCAAAAAACATATCTCCCAATTCAAAAAGCGGCCTATCGCTTGGCAACTGGAGAGCCAGCCCTCCAGCAAAAGCCGCAAAGGTTCCCCGGCTTTCGCCTGTCTGGTCTATTATCATAAGCTAGATGCGGATCTGCTGCCCAAAATTCGCAGCCAATACGTAGGCCCGTTGTGTAGCCGCTACGAAACCGAACTCCGCACCCTCGAAGGATTGACCACGCTAACGGGCGACCAGTCTGCCCGTCGCCTGCAACTCACGGACTGGATTGCCGAACTCAAACAATTTGACGAAAAGCTGGCGCAGGTAGCCGAAAAGGGTTTTAGCAGCAAGCCCCTAGACGAAATCGCCGCCAAAGAGCTTTTGGACAAATGGACTTCACGCGACGGTCTTGCACCCCACCCGGCTAATGTGGAAGCTTTCCTGAACCAAGAACGCCGCTACAATCCCGACATCAACGACGGAGTGCGGGTTAATATCGCCCCCTTGCAAAAGGCCGGACTACTCTCCGCCGAGGTGATCGCCAAAAAAGACCTCGACAAAGCCATATCCGACCGCGCCGAGTGGCGCAGCGACGAACGCCGCTGGTGTCGCGCCGAGAAACTGCCCAAACCGGGCTGGTGGAAATGAGGAAAGTAACGCAGAGGAATGAGGAAAGTAACACAGATGAACACAGAGAACCACAGATGAACACAGATATTTTTATAGGGAATGGGATAAATTGATAGGGCTGTTGCAAAGTCCCGATCTGACAAGTTGGGTAGTAGGTCAAGATCAACTGACGGCAACCAGTTGGCGCAGCATCCTACACAAGCGGGCTTTTCGACAAGAGGTTTGGTCAGGGAAATTTAATCTTGACATACCTACGGTCTTGATTTAGGCCAAAATCTTGTAGGTCAAGATCAACTGGTTGCCGCCAGTTGATTTTCACATGCCACTACTCTTGCCAGATTGGATAGCTCTTCGACTTTGCAACAGCCCTAGATAAATTGATGTCAATCGGTTTTAACCGATTTTAGCTGCTTAGACCGGAAATTTATTTTCGGTTGGTGAAAGTAGAGGAAAATAAAATGACTATTAAAACCAATCATATTGAGATTGAACACTACTACGATAGTCAACAACTAGAGGGGGAGGAATTGACCCAAAGTTTCGCTCATTACGTAGCCATTCAATATTTGATTGCCGTCTTAGAATGGTTCTTTTACGGAAAAAACGTTGGCGTAGTTAGCAATGTCAACTTCTACCAAATCGAACATCTAAAAGACCCCCCCAAAAGCCCTGATATAGCGGTGGTCGAGGGTTTGGTTCCAGAGGAACGCACCAACGAGGATAATCCTAGCTATTGGATTGGGGATGATGGGCCACCTCCTTTAGTGGTCTTTGAAGTTGCCAGCAAAGAGACTTGGCTAAATGATCTTGAGACCAAACCAAAGAGTTATGCAGGTATTGGTATCCCTGAGTATTTTTCCTTTGACCCGAATGAACCTAGTGTGTGGACGGGTACTTGGCGGGAACAACTCCGATTGGTAGGTTGGCGGCTTGATACCCTTAGTGGTGAATACCGTCGGGTTGAAAAGGACGGGGCAGGTAGATTGTGGAGCGAGCAGTTGCAAAGTTGGTTGACAATAGAAGATAAGCACTTACGGCTCTATACCCGTGAGGGCGAACTACGGCTGACTGGATTTGAAGCCCAAACCCAACGGGCCGCACTCGAACGCGCAAGGGCTGAAGCTCAAGCACGACGAGCCGAGGCTCAAACACAGGAAGCCGCACTCGAACGCGCAAGGGCCGAGGCTCAAGCACAACGGGCCGAGGCTCAAGCACAGGAAGCCGCACTCGAACGCGCAAGGGTGGAAAAGTTACTCGAATTATTGCGCCAGAAGGGGATTAACCCTGATGATCTAATTTAGGCCGAGACCCGTCAGGCACAGAATTTTATTGCGGGAGGGGAGGGGTTGTAAAGCTTTTTTGAAAGTAGAGGTAAGATTATGCGAACGATAGAAATGAGAGCTACAGTAGATGAGCAGGGTAAAATGCTGTTAGAATTGCCGTCCGATGTGCCGCAGGGCGAATACCAGATAGTAATGGTCTTTGCCGATAGCCGGGTGGCCTCGCTTACCGCTGAACCAGCCAGAAGACCCAAACCGCCCCTTAAAGTGCATATGATTGAATGGGATATTATGCCCGAAAACACCACCTTTGGTCGTGAGGAATTATACGATGACGTTGAATATTGTACCCGATAGCCTTCAGGCTTGGCTAACCCAGCAGATTAACCAAATACTCTCCCGGAAAAAGGCGGAGCCACCTTTTATCGTCTGGTGTGACCCGGATAGAGTCTGGAAAGAGCTTTTGCAGATCGCTAGTGCCGATGGTTCTTTTGAGCTATGGGCCGATGAAGGTCACGAGCTACTTTTGCGTGAAAGGTTTTACCAGACTCCTCGTACCCCTCGCGTTATCTGGCTACCAGTCGCCCGTGAGAACCTGACCTACTTCAAAGTATTTGAGCTTCAAGCGGCGGAGGTCAAGACTTGGGGTTTGCCAGAGGCTTTGGCCCATTATGGGGTAGAAATTGCCCCCGATATGATGGCCGAACTAAGGCCCCAATTGGGTGCTTATGCGAGGGAATGGTTCAACCATCCTCGTGCTGAATGGAGAGAACTTACCCCCGGCACAGGCGATAGCAAATTAGTAAGTGAGGATCTAATCCTAACGCTATTGGCTACTCCCGGCAAAACCTTTGAGCAGTTGGAAAGCAGTGGTCGTTTTCCTATTTTTGCCCGGCGTGTTACTAGCAGTTTTGGTTTGCCTGCTCCAAAGTCGGATAACCCGGAAGGTTGGCGGGTACAAGCGGTGGCGGCTTTGCTCTGCACCGATGCTGCGGCAAATTGCCCGGATAACCCTCCCGGAGAGCAGGAGCGGATCGTTCCTTCTGGCCCGGCCCGTGAAAATGCCCTGAGTTTGCTCAAGCGTTGGCAACGGGATACCGAATTGTTGCACCACTTTGAAGGACTCTCCCGCAAAGCCGATAACCAGACCGCTTTGCAATATTGGGCCAAGAATCTAGCCCAAATACCCGCGCCGTTGGCCTCCCCAATAGCGGAAAAGACCCTGTTTCAAGTGGAAACCGAGCGTCTAGCGGCAATTGATAGCTTTGAGGATCTGACCAGACGACTAGAGGCCGGGGTTTCCAACTACCAAACCCATGCTGGGGGGTTTTGGGGACAAAAAGCGACGGAAAAAGTACGCTGGAACCAGTTAGCAGAGATGGCGGAGATTGCCAGCCTTCTTTCCAGCCAGAGCGGAGTGGAAAAGAATTGGTACGCTCCCCAAGATGCTATCAAATGGTTTACCGCTAAAGGGTGGCAAGTAGACGGAGCCAGCGAGAGCCTTTTTGTGGAAGATTCGAATATTGCAGGTGCTTTGTTGGGAGTGCGGCACAAACTGCGTAAAGCTTACCAACGCCATCTCAGCCAGATTAATACCGCTTTTTCGGAATTGCTCACCCATAACGACTTGGAAGAGGTCGGCTTGCCTTACACCAGCAATCTGGTGAAAGAATTGGTAGAAAAAGCCTCTACCAAAGAGCCAGTGGCGGTGTTGGTGCTAGATGCTTGCCGCTATGATCTGGGCAATCGCTTGGCCGAATTGTTAAACCAAGGTGAGCCAACCAAACGGGCCGAGGTAGAAACCGCCCGCGCCCCGCTTCCCTCTATGACTGGCTTGGGTATGCCCTATTGCTTGCCAATTGATAGCCACAAATTGCGAGTGGAATTGCCCGAAAAGGATAAATCTTCTTGGCGCGTTACCGCCGAGGGTTTCGAGGGCGATCTTACTATTTTGGGCCAGCGCAAAGAGTGGCTGATGCGTACCCTAAAACTCAAAGAGAACGCCCTGATGAGTGTGGAACAACTGCTCGAATCCGGTGATAACCTTACGACTAAACAACTTGGCCGGCTGGTCTTTGTCTTTGGGACGGAGTTTGACCTAGATGGTCACGAGGGGCAACTTAAAATAAAGGGCAGCGATCATCATATTGACCGCTATGCTAAAGTGGTACGAAAACTCCGCACTGGCGGCTACACTACTGTATTAGTCGTTACCGATCATGGCTTTTTCCATTGGAACCCGGAGAGCCACGAGGTAGAGCCAAAACCCGCCGGGGAGGTTTATTGGACATCACGCCGGGCCGTAGTGGGCTTGAACCTGCACCATCCCTCTGCCCTCAAATTCAAGGTTTCCGGCAGCAAATTGGAATGTCGAGTGCCACGTAGCGTAAACGCCTTCAAAACCTATGGGGGGTTGGGCTTCTTCCATGGTGGAGCTACTTTACAAGAACTGATAATTCCGGTAGTAGTGGCCCGTTGGCCTAAAAAAGCCACCAAGATTGACGTAGTGCTAAAGCCGATTACCCACATTACCTCTTTGAGCCAGCGCGTGGAAGTAGCCCCCGCCTCCAACTCTCAATATGATCTGATGGGCAATTTAGACGAAAAGCTGCTGGGGCGGCAGGTGTTAGTAAAAGTCTTGGATGAAAAAGGCGAAAAGACCCTGTTCAAATCAAAGATTGTGGCCCTAGAACCGGGCGGGGAGACACAAATCCTAACCTTAGAAAAAGTAGCTGGAGCAGAGGCGGCGATGAATAGCCCGGTGGAAATCAGGGTTTTTGACGCAGATAATGATGACCTGCTAGATCAGCGCAAGGTAACGCTTAGAGTGGAACTGACCGATTGGGATTTTTAGAGAGGATACTTCATGTCCGACGAATTGGTACTGGACGAACTGGATAAAAAGCTGGCCTCCGCCTTCCCCGGTCGGGTGGTGCGTAAAGACCTAGTTAAAAAACTTAAAGTGGGCTTCAACATTCCGGTCTACGTCTTGGAGTACCTGTTAGGAAAATATTGTTCCACCACCGATGAAGAGGAGATTCGGGTTGGTTTGGAGCAGGTCAAGAGTGCTATCGCCGAACGGATTGTGCGGGGCGATCAAAGCGAGTTAGTTAAGGCTCGGCTACAGCGTAGCGGCTCGATGAAGCTGATTGATCTGGTGACAGTAACCTTTGATGAGAAGGTTCAGGGAGGCAAATTTTGGGCAAAACTGGCAACCTGTGGCCTAGACCGGGTACATATTGACCCTGAAAACGTCCACAAGCACGAACGCCTCTTAACAGGTGGTATCTGGGCCAACATTGAACTAGCCTACGATGATTCTATGACCGGCGATGGAGTTATTCGGCCTTTCGTGCTGCATCGCCTAGCCCCGATTCAGATAGCTAGTGCCAACTATGAGGAGTTTTTGGAGGGCCGCCGACAATTTAGCCGGGACGAGTGGATGGATGTGCTTTTGCGCTCGATGGGCTACGAACCAACCAACGCAGATTTTACCTTTCGCCGAAAATTGCTCTTCCTATTGCGCCTAGTGCCAATGGTGGAGAAGAATTACAACATGATTGAATTGGGGCCACGCGGTACGGGTAAATCTTACGTCTATCGCGAGATTTCGCCCTATGTAATCCTGCTCTCCGGCGGTCAGGGCGGTGTCCCGGATCTTTTCGGCTGGAAAAACCGCCGAGACAAACCGGGATTGGTGCTAAAATTCGATATGGTAGCCTTTGATGAAGTAGCTGGGTCTAACTTCAAAACCGAAAGCGACAAGCAGATGTACAAAGGCTATATGGAGCAGGGTTCTTTCTCGCGGGGCGATGACAAGGGTACACTTTCGGCAGATGCGGGTATCGTCTTTAACGGCAACCTCGATGGCGATGTTGAAACCACTGCCCGGATCTCACACCTTTTTAACGCGCTGCCCGAAGCGGTGCGGAACGATATGGCCTTTCACGACCGTTGGCACGCCTACCTACCGGGTTGGGAGATGCCCAAAATGCAGCCCGACTATTTTACCGCTCACTTGGGTTTTATCGCTGATTTTATTGCGGAGATATTTCACACCCAACTCCGCCAGCGCAATTTTACCGACTCTTACGACCGCTTCTATAATCTTGGTAGCCATGTGGAGGAGCGCGACCGCCGCGCCATTGCCCGAACCACTTCAGGCTTGATAAAGCTGATTCACCCGGACGGTATTTGTACCAAAACTGAAATGCAGGAATATTTGGCTTTCGCGATAGAACTGCGCCGCCGAGTAAAAGAGCAACTCAAGCGGATGGGAGGTATCGAATATTCCAAAGTAAACCTCTCTTACATTGATAGGCAAGATGGGCAAGAGACTTTCATCTCTTGCAAAGAATTGGGTTCCACTCAATTGATACCAGAGGGTCAGCTTAACCCCGGCGACATCTTTACGGTTGGGTTCGATTCCAGCGAAGGCCGCTACTCGCTCTATCGTCTTCAGGTAACGGCTACTCCGGGCGGAAGCCGCTTCAGCGTAGTGGGTGCTGGTGGTAAAGGAATCAAGGAGAGCGCCCGTATGGCCTACGATTACCTGAAAGCCAACGCCAAGCGCATTGGAATCGAGCGCGATGTTACCGCCTACGACATAAATATCCAAGTAATGAGCCTGATGCAAGGAAAAGATGCCAACGATTTAGGCGTAGCCTTCTACATCGCTATGATCTCCGCCATATTAAGTCGCCCTATAGGTGGCAGTCTAGTGGTATTGGGTCAAATGAGCTTACACGGCGTACTAAGCAGGGTAGAAGGTTTAGGCGATAAGCTGCGTATAGCGATGGATGCCGGGGCCAAACGGGTAATGTTCCCCACCGAAAACCGCCGCGATTTCGCCGAACTCCCCGCCGAGCTTATAGATAAGCTACAAATAGATTTCTATAGCGACCCCGGCCAAGCAGCATTCAAGGCATTGGCCGAAAAATGAAGAATATGCCTTACAGTCCACAAAGATTGTGGAACTAGGGAGATCGCTTAGGAACTTGCAAA
>JACAUC010000168.1 GCA_013390945.1 Candidatus Chloroheliaceae bacterium | reverse complement strand
GCTGCTCCGCCAGTTGATTTTCACATACCACTACTCTTGCCAGATTGGATAGCTCCTCGACTTTACAACAGCCTTGGTTTATGGCATAGACCCGCCTCAAAGTGGGCGTATGCAATACGCCCCTACCGAAAAAATTGAGAAGATACATGCAAGATGCAAGGCTGTCGTTTAACACTAGCCCTATATGTTATAATAACGGTGCTTTGGCAAAGCATCGGGCGATTTATTATGACTATTCAACCCTAGCATTTAGAGTAGTTTTGGCAATTTAATCTATACTTGTAAGAAGTTCCACCACTTGAGGGCAAGCGGTAGAGCAGCCTCTTACAAATCTGTTATCTGAAAGGAGAATTTTTCTCTTGATTCTACACAAACACCGATCCCAGGCCAAACCCACGTCCAAGTTAGCACGAAACGCGGCTCTGGTGGTCATCTTCCTGATGCTGGCGCAGTTATTGGCCGCATCTGCTTTTGTAGCCCTTCCACCGACAGCGGAAGCGGCTGCCGCAACTATTCCCGATACGGATGTCAACCCCTATGGGGTCAATACCTTTTTCTCCAAAGAAGTAGAAGATTGGAAGAAAGAGAAGACGATGCAACTGATCCAGCAAGCCGGAGTGGGCTGGATCAAGCAAGAGTTTGAGTGGGATCAGATCGAGTTCAAGAAGGGCTACTTCACCGACGACAAGTTCAAAAAGTCGGCTTGGCAGAAGTATGACCAGATTGTAGAGTTGGCGGCTAAGTACAACGTCAAGATAGTGGCCCGCCTAGACCGCGCCCCCGAATGGGCTCGCCCGGCTAACAGCAATGCGGGCGCACCACCCAAGAACTACCAAGACTATGCCGACTTTGTGACCGCGTTTGTCACGCACTATAAGGGCAAGATCAACTATTTGCA
Source organism: Candidatus Chloroheliaceae bacterium (assembly GCA_013390945.1). Taxonomy (GTDB): domain Bacteria; phylum Chloroflexota; class Chloroflexia; order Chloroheliales; family Chloroheliaceae; genus L227-5C. The sequence goes on along the minus strand of JACAUC010000168.1, from coordinate 12,026 downwards.
GATTTGGAACGAGCCCAACTTGCACGATGAGTGGTTGGACGGCACTCCGGTAGACCCTAAGAAGTATACCGAAATGCTCAAACTCGCTTATGGGGCCGCTAAAAAAGCCGACCCCAACATTAAGGTGATGAGCGCCCCTCTTGCCATGAACGTCGAAGATTTCCCGGATCGGCGCAACCTGAGTGAGCTAATCTACCTAGATGAGATGTATAAGGCTGGAGCCAAGAGCTATTTTGACATTCTGCCAGCTAATGGCTACGGTCTGGAGTTTGCCCCCGATGCCAAGCCCGACCCGAAGGTACTCAATTTCCGCCGCGTAGAGTTGCTGCACGATATTATGGTTAAGTATGGCGACACTAACAAGGCGGTCTGGTTTAATGAGTACGCTTGGAACGCTTCCCCCGCCAGTTTCCCGGCGGAGAAGTTGATCTGGCGGCGAGTGACGGAACAGCAGCAAGCCGATTACACGGTGCAAGGTATTAAGTACGCCCGTGATAACTGGCCTTGGGCTGGGGTGGTCTTTATTTGGTACTTCCGCCAAGTGGGTGATATTCCAAGTGACCGCTCGGATTACTACTTCCAGATGATAACGCCTGAATTTGAGCCAAAGCCAGTCTACAACGCGGTTAAGAAAGATGCACTAGCGTGGTTAGCTCAGAAGGGACAGGCTACCCCGGTTCAAGGTACTCCCGTCACTGCACCAAAACCAACTACCGCCGCCGGAGCAACCAATCCAGCTGGAGCAGCAGTTAGCCCTACTACTGGCACTGCTCCCGGAGCCAGTCCTGCCGCAACCGTCTTCCCCACCGCACCGGGTAGCTCACCCGCTCCAGTAACTCAAACCGCTGCCGTCGCACCTACAACTACCCCTGGGCCAACTATCGCTCCCAGTCCAAGCCCGACTAGTACCACTACTACCACCAGTAGTAGCTCTAGTGACGGTGGCTCAATACTTCCGATCATCATCGGAGGCTTGGTGGTGTTGGGGGCTGGTGGTGGTTTGGCCTACTTCCTGCTCGGACGAAAGCGGCCCCAAGGCTAACCCCTTATCCCCTAAAAATAGGGCGGAAAAATAGCCTAAACTTTTTTCGCCCTAACTCGTACTACTCTATAGGAATGTTGCACGTGCAACATTCCTTTTGAATTATTACCCTTGTATTCCACAAAAAGGTTATTTATTTTTATGATAGAAGCTGTAGAACTGGTTAAATCCTTTGGGGATTTTACAGCAGTACACGGTATTTCTCTCCACGTCTCGGAAGGTCAAATCTTGGCGTTGTTGGGACACAATGGAGCCGGGAAGACCACCACTACTCGCATGTTGGCCGCTATTCTAGCTCCTACCAGTGGTTACGCCAGAATAGGGGGTTATAATAGCGTTACACAAGCCCTCGAAGTACGAAGAATAATCGGACACTTGACCGAGTTGCCCGGCCTCTACAACCGGATGCGGGTGATCGAATATTTGGATTTCTTTGGTGAGCTACACGCGGTTCCCCCAAAATTGAGGCGCGAGCGGATTGAAGAGATGCTCCAACGCTTTGACCTCTGGGAGACCCGCAAGTTACGTATTGGCGAATACTCCAAAGGGATGCGTCAAAAAGCGGCCCTCATTCGCGCCCTGATACATGATCCGCAGGTACTCTTCCTAGATGAACCAACCAGCGCGATGGATCCCCATAGTGCCAAGATGGTGCGCGATGCTATTTTTGAATTGAAGCAAGCCCACCGCTCCATTATCCTTTGCACCCACAACCTTGCCGAAGCCGAAATCCTCGCCGATAAGATCGCTATCATTCGCAAAGGCCAGATTGTCATCGAGGGTACCTCCGAAGAACTGAAACGCAAGTTATTGGGTGTACCACATTATCAGGTAGCGTTCAACCAGCCTTTAACTTTAGGCTTGCCCACAGGGTTAGCGGACTTGGTAGAAATTGTAGAACAAAGCGAGCGCGGCTTCATCTTTCGCACCGAAGAGGCCACCCGTAATAACCCGCAAGTTTTGGCACTACTGGCCAAGGCGGGTCTGAAGGTGATTACCCTAAGCGAAGTATCCCGCAGCCTTGAGTCGGTCTATCTGAAAATAGCAGGCCAACCCCAAGATAATAGTCTCAGTCGCGACGAGGTAGAACAGAGTATGAAGAAGAAAGAGGATTTTACCAAGAATCTCAAAGGTGCAACTGCCGACCAAGCAGAAGAGTTGGAGCCAACCCACCCAGAAAAAGGAGCAGTGAAATGATGCTAAATCCATCGGCGATTGTCTGGAAAAATGGGTGGCGAGCCTCCCTAGCTCGCGCCTTGATTATCACCCGCCGCGAACTACGGGACAGTTTACGCGACTGGAGAATTGTAACCCCCATCCTTACCCTGACCATAGTATTACCTAGTGTTCTTATTGCCGCCCTAAGAATGGGTCACGATTTATTGGAACGGCTTGGACCCGATGCACTTGATACCAAAATACTCCCTTTTTCGATCCTAGCCATTGGCTTCTTCCCTATGTCATTTTCACTGGTAATTGCCCTCGAAACTTTTGTGGGTGAGAAAGAACGCAACAGTTTAGAAGCCCTGCTTTCGGCACCTCTCACCGACCGGGAATTATTTACTGGCAAATTTATAGCCGCCGCCATTCCCCCGGTCTTTACCAGTAGTGCCGGAATGTTTACCTTCGTTATTCTGGTTATACTAACTGGAGGTACGGTGCCAGTTTCGTTGCCGCTACTTGGAGTCTTTTGGCTACTGACCATCTTCCAAGCTTTGGTAATGGTGGCCGGGGCCGTGATCGTAAGTAGCCATACCACCAGTGTGCGGGCGGCTAACCTACTTGCCAGCTTTATCATTTTCCCAATGAGCATAGTAGTACAAATTGAAGCCCTCATCCTACTGATTGGGCAAAGAGTAACAATGCTCTACATTTGGCTGGCCCTGATGATCGTCTTGGTAATCTTGCTCCGCACCGGAGTCAAAATCTTCAACCGCGAAGAAATCGTGGCCCGTGAAGGTGATGTCTTCAATATCAAAGGTATCTTCCGCAATTTCGGTAGTTATTTCAAGCGCACCCCCCGCGAAGCCTTAGCCCGCCAATCCAGCAACCTAACCAAGTTTACTATTTGGCGGCTCTACCGCCACGATATTCCCCAGATTTTAGCTCTCAATAAAGCCTCGATGCTGATAGTCTCGCTTAGTCTCGTCGCCGCCATAATCTTGGGATGGTGGCTCAGTAGTTGGAAGGAAGTGCAAGAGATTATTGGTAAAACTACCGCGCTTACTGCTGGAGGTGACAATCCGGTCTGTAGCACTAATTTGGCTTCTAGCGTAAACGTCTACAGCAATTTTTCTTTGCCCGTAACTTGGGATGGTATCTTCTTGAACAATTTACGCTCGATACTAATCGGGGGAATTGGTTCACTCTTTTCGCTAGGCATTGCTGGTCTCCTTCTTCTGATGATCGCGGTTGGCCCCTTTGGGCTAATCGGAGGAGTCTTTGCCCAACTCAAGCTAAACCCACTACCCCTCTTGTTGGGCTTTACCCTGCCACATGGTATTATTGAATTACCCGCCGCTGTCTTTGCCATGGGCGCTGCTTTGCAGATGGGAAGTGCCTTTCTAGTGCCAAACCCAGGTTTTACCGTCGGGGGGAGCCTACAACTGGCGATAGTAAACTACCTCAAACTACTCGCCCTCGTTGTGCCAATGTTGCTAATAGCCGCTATAATAGAGGCTAACGTCACGCCTGCCATTGGTTGTTGGCTGACAGGTGGAAAATTTTAGAGTGGTATCTTTTCAAGTATCATCTCAAAATTTCGGGGTAGGGGCGTATTGCATACGCCCAAAGTGAGACGGGTTTATGCAAACTGGTTTCAATAAACCCCTACTTATTGAGAAGATACCTTTTCAAGAGGATACTTAAACCGGATGGGCGATAGCTTAGCACCCATCCTTCATCTATGAGAGAGAGAAGAATAACAATGCAAAACCAACGTAAGATCAAACTAGCACCTTCGATTCTTTCGGCTGATTTTACCCAACTTGGCAATCAGATACGTGAGGCCGAGGAAGCTGGAGCCGACTACGTTCACTTTGATGTGATGGACGGCATGTTTGTCCCCAACATCACCATTGGTCCCCTAATCTTGGAAGCGGTGCAACGCATCACCAAACTGCCCCTCGACGTTCACCTGATGATAGATGGGCCAGAACGCTACCTAGAGGATTTTGTCAAGGCGGGAGCCAATATCTTGATGGTGCATCAAGAGAATACCCCCCACCTCCACCGGATTATCCAGCAAATTACCGCCCTAGGCGCAAAGGCCGGGGTAGTCTTAAATCCGGCTACGCCCCTCAATACGCTGGAAGAGATTCTGCCCTATGTTAGCCGTATCCTGCTGATGAGCGTTAACCCCGGCTTTGGGGGGCAGAGCTATATCGAGACCAGCACCGAAAAAATTCGGCGTTGTCGGGAAATGTTGGATGCACGTGGCCTAGACTTGGAAATCGAAGTAGATGGCGGCGTAAAGGCCAGCAACATTCGCGAAGTGGTGGAAGCCGGGGCCGATGTGATCGTGGCAGGCTCGGCGGTCTTCAACAACAAAGAGACGGTCGCGCAAGCCATTGCCAAATTGCGAGCCGAGCTAAAGTAAAAGATAGGGCCAAAATTGAACAAGCTAATAGACCTAAGGAGTGATACCGTTACCAAACCCACCCCGGCTATGCGCGAGGCGATGGCCCACGCTGAAGTAGGGGATGATGTTTATGGCGAAGATCCCACCGTCAATAAGCTTGAGGAGACTGCTGCCGAAATTATGGGCAAAGAAGCAGCAGTCTTTGTTCCTACTGGAACAATGGGAAACCTCGTCTCTATCCTGAGCCACTGCCAACGTGGTCAGGAAGTTCTCTTGGGCGATAAGTCACATGTCTTCTTTTACGAACGGGGCAATGCCGCTGTAGTCGGGGGCTTGCCCTATCACCCCCTGCCCAACGACCGCTTTGGGATGCTGGACCCTCAAGAGGTTATAAATGCGGTGCGCGGCACGGATATACATCAACCACCCACGGGACTACTTTGCCTAGAAAATACCCACAACCGTTGTGGCGGCACGGTTTTGTCGGTCTCACAACTAGAGACGCTTTGCCAGATTGCTCACACACGTGGGCTACCGGTTCACCTCGACGGCGCACGGATCTTCAATGCTGCCCTTTACCTAAACTGCAAAGTGAGTGAGATTGCCGCCGAAGTGGACTCGGTGCAATTCTGTCTTTCCAAAGGCTTAGGTGCGCCAGTCGGCTCGTTGGTGGTAGGCCGCCAAGCGTTTATTGGTAGGGTACGGGCTAACCGCAAAATGGTGGGTGGTAGTATGCGCCAAGCCGGGGTTTTGGCCGCCGCTGGTTTAATCGCCCTGGCCGACATGCCCCTCCGCCTCTACGAGGATCATTTGAACGCCCAATATCTCGCCGAGAACCTAAATTTGATCCCCGGTGTAGAGGTGGATATGGCGACGGTTCAGACCAATATCGTGATGGCTGATCTTGACCCCGCCGGGCCAGTCGCCGCCCACTGGTCAGCCCAACTCAAGAAGGTTGGGGTGCTGGTAAATGCGATGGGACTTTACCGCCTCCGTTTCGTAACCCACTACGACGTAAGTCGGGCAGAGATTGAGACCACTCTCAAGGCGATGGCTCATCTGGAATAAGGCTAAACAGGAAAGAAGGTGGACTATGACAAGTATGCTTGAAACTCAGAAAATCATCTATCCTGAAAGAGATGGGAAACGGATGTCCGATAACACCAAGCAATTTCGCTGGATTCAGATCATCGAAAGTGGTCTGGAATCTTTCTTTAAGGATAGACCGGATGTATTTGTGGCAGGAGATTTACTCTGGTATCCGGTGGAGGGGAAGCCTAAGATTCGCGTTGCGCCAGATGCGTTAGTGGTCTTTGGACGACCTAAAGGCGATAGGGGCTCTTACCGACAATGGGAAGAAGAGAATATACCACCTCAAGTCGTGTTTGAAGTCTTGTCTCCCGGCAACACTAAAGACGAAATGAGTGGCAAGCGAAATTTTTATGAGGAGCATGGGGTAGAAGAATACTATATTTACGACCCTGAAAGCTTCGAGTTAACGGGTTGGATACGGCTGGGAGAGCGATTGGAGCCCCTTACCCAAATGAAGGGCTGGAGCAGCCCACTTCTGGAGCTACGTTTTGAACTGGATGGTCTTGGCGGAGAATTGAAGCTACACCGACCCGATGGAAAGCCTTTCGCTACAGCCGAGCAACTCCAACAGGCCGAGGAGCGAGCCGAAGAGGAACGACTAAGGGCCGAACGCGCCGAGGAGTCTGCTGAACAAAAGCAGCAACAAATCAAGCAAGAGCGGCAAAGGGTCGAACGCGCCGAGGAGTCTGCTGAACAAAAGCAGCAACAAATCAAGCAAGAGCGGCAAAGGGCCGAACGCGCCGAGGAGTCTGCTGAACAAAAGCAGCAACAAATCGAGCAAGAGCGGCAACGCGCGGAGCGACTACTTGCCCGGCTGAAAGCAGAAGGTATCGAACTGGACGAGTTATAGTTGACCGAGCCAGCTTGTTTCCAAGGGCGATAGGTAACATAGAGTAGCTGAAGGTAAAAGAGAGGTAAGAAATAGGTAAACAAATTTTAAATGAAACTTGCGTCAAAAACCTATTGACAAAAGGGCGAAACAGGACTAAGATATTACCAGAAGGGAAAGCACAGGAAGAGTATCAAAAGTAAGACTTTCCCCATTAAAATAGATAGTTGCTCTGTTACTAAGTGTTTTATTAAATCTTTTTTAGATTGTCCAAGTAGGAGGTGCATAAAGGGTATGATGAAACCGAAACCTCGTGTGCTATTTGGTGTACGTCAAGAAGACAGGTAACGCTCCAGTTTTCACCTTTTTAGAGGCTTTCGCTCTGGTAAATCCTTATTGATTCAGAGCAGTTAATTTCTTTCTTAATGAGAGTGTAGAAAGCCGGACATTGTGAAGCACCGCTGTTAGCTCTATCAAAGCCGGGAGTCCATTGTGATAGGTGGTAGTAGGGTTGCGGTCAAGCCTAAAGCAGATCAATGTTAGTAGGGTAAGAATAGAGATAGTTCGGATAGAATATCTTGTTACAGGTTATTACAGGTGGAAGTTGGAGCAGTTAGTGTAGTTTCTGGGGCTCGGTAGATTTGCTTGATGGGTTAGGTGGAATAGGCATTGAAGGCAGTGGCCTCGCACCAATCCATAATCATTGCGGGGTTTGCTATTAGAACCTCTATCGCTCCTTGAACTATAGAATTATTATTTAGTCATTAATGGCTAGTGATTAGATAAATTTCCTAAAATTAAATAGATAGATGGCTAAGAGGCTCTGGTAATTACCAGAGCCTCTTAGTCTATATATTGAGAAGATACCCGCCGTCTCTAGTAGCGTTTTATAGTATCATCGAGGCTAGGTGGGGGGAGGTAATTTTGCCGCACACTTTCGAGCGGTACGCCCTTAATAATGATTTTCGATTGGTTCAACACACCCTGTCCTAACCAATCGGCATACCAAATATGTTTAATAACCTCTGAGCTTGGCTCAAACCCCATTATACGGGCGCAAGTAGCATCTACCGCCACCAGATCTCGCCCGACTACCAAGACCTGCGTAGATTTCGACCGCCCAAACAACGGGCCATCCTCTTCCATCCCAATAATACCATCTACGATGGCAACTTGGGGGGCTAACGTCTCGTACAATTCCACTATATTAGCCTCAATGCCGGTAACATGAAGCGCATTTTTGGGCCAGCCATATTTCAGGCCCGGTACAATGCCATACAAATTCTTCATACTCAAAGTTGCCCCGGCCCAGTGATGGGTTTTAAGCTTGGGCATCGAAATCAGCAAATCCGCATTTGCCACCGTCATAGGCACCCATAGATCCTCACGCCCGGAATAGCCGCCCTTATTGCGTACCTTCTTAATATCATCGTGGTTCAAATCTACAAAAGGCACAGCATTGCGCTCTAAAACCTCCTGAATACCGCTCTGATAGAGTAGATCGGTAATATCGCGCTGGTACGCTGTACCCTCGGCGACAACTATCTCCTTAGCCCCCTTCTCCCGCATCAATTGAATCGCTGCATCTATTACAACCGGATGGGTATTGATAACCCGCCCTGGAATGTTGTAGATGATATTGGGCTTGAGAACCACCCGTTTACCCAGCACTTCAGGCATTGAGAGCGAATCCCACGCTGTGCGAAGTTGGTTTAAGACTTCACCCACGCTATCATAGGAGGGAGCAGTGATAATAGCCACTTCCGAAGATTGTCCAAAGCCGAGGCTAATCCGCCGGAAGTTCACACTAAACCACTTAACCAGACCGAGAGGACGGCTGGCAAGCTCGGCAATTGCCACCGAACCGCCAATGGCCCCGGTTAACATCAAACGGGTAAATTGGCGGCGACTCAGAAACCTTCTCTTGTGGGGTTGAAATTGAATGCTCATAATGTTTAACCTAAAGAATTAGGCGGGTTGAATAAAATAGCGGGTGTCGCTCAAGGCAAGTGCCGCAAACGCGGTAGTATAGGCACTATTGGCCCAACCACCACTCACTAAATCTTGGCCTTTGGCTGTTTTCCGGCTAATATTATCCGGCCCAAACTGGCGTGTGACACCGTTTATCATAAAATTTAATGAAGCCGCATTTTCGTCAAAAAGGCGAACTGCCAGAGTACCTAATACAATCGTCTGGTCAGAATTAGAATTAGTTATGAAATCGCTCAGTAGGGTAATGGACTTTTGAAGTTGGCTGGTTGACCCAAAATCGCTCGCGTCTAAAAGGAGGCGCCATGCCAGTAAAGCAAAGGAGGTGGCATCGGGAGTAGGAGGCAAGGCTTTACCTAACATCCAAGGATTACCGACATTCCAACCCCCAACCGGACAAGCCCTGTCTCGCAAATACTCTTTGCCATTTTTCACCACTTCCGATTCGTTCATGGCCTTCGGATTGCTGATTACTAAAGCAATCAGAGCCATTGAAGTGGGAATAACCCAGCCTGCTTCTCCCATACCCCAACTCCAACCCCGAAACCCGGAGTCAATGCTGAAGAGTTTGCGGATCTGAGCAGCAAGGGTTTCACTTTCTACCGCCGCTTCCCGGCCCCGCTCTATAATCCAGCTTTCGGCTCGGTCACGAATACCAGAATCTTCCGGCTTGGAGTAAGCGGCGAAGAGGCTGGGAATTTTTAGGATCACGTTAAAGAGCCATGTAGCCGGGTAAGTCATCCAGTTACTTACTCCGTCCTCAAAAAAAACGCCCCAACCACCATCGCTGTGCTGTCCCTGACGTAACCAAACCAAGCCCTTTTGTAGGGCGATAAAGCGCGGGTCGCTGGAATTAGCTTTAATGCCCACCGTTGGATTTAGCAGAGCCAATAGTGCAAAGACCGTAGGCTCGGTATAACTCATGCCATCGCGACGATAACCCCAGCCTCCATCAAGGTTTTGGCTCAGGGTCAAGAAGTCTAGGGCGTTGAGCAGATTTTTGTCGTAAATACCCATTAGCTCTGTAGACGGTGAACAATCTGCTCTACCGTACCACCACTTGCTATAGTTTGAGGTGATTCTTGTAGCAGGTTGCTCTGAATAAAAGTTTGGATTGACCACATTTCAACCACTGGACAGCTTGGGCGTTTGAGGGTGCGAATTTTGCCATGACCCAACACGACTACCGGACGAACTGGTATGAGGGGTAGTTCGCGAACGGAGAGCCAAGCTTTCACTTCGCGTCCCGCTCGAATGGCCGTCCAAGTGGGGCTATCGTCCATCCGGCGACGGTTTTTAGGGTTATCCGTAACCTCTTTACCTTTGTGATAGCGGTACCAAGTATCGCCCTCAGAGGCAAAATCACCATGATTGGGTTCGATATGCAATACTAGTGCCCCATGGGGGCCGAGTAAAACGCCATCAATTTCACCCACCGAGCGAGTACCGGGCAAGGTCAAATTACGAAAATAGATAAATTCATTACTCAAAAACTGGCTTAGTTCTTGGCACAGTCGCTCTTGCCCTTTACTGGCCTCCAGAAAGTTCCAGACCAACATCCCAAACCAAGTTGCAACACCCACTAACCCTAACCCTAGTAAAGCTGGAATCCAGAAGCCCCAGCCATCCTGTACCAAACTTTGTGGCAATAATCCGGTTAAAGGTAGTAGTAAAAAGATTAACCCAAACCCTCCTAGCACCAAAGTTAGAGCTAGGTTACGGCGGAAGAGCTTTTGTTGGTTTGTAACTATAGAGGGACGTATTACCTGCACTTAGGTCAAGATCCTTTATCAGAATTGCTTATTATTTTTTGGAACACCGGGATTGGAAATCCCTCCTACAGGGCTTACTATTCAATCAGGTAAATCTGGTTGCCCTCAAACTCTTCTAGTAACCGCAGACCTTGCGCCCGTTTTTCGAGGTAGAGCGAGTCTAAAGCGTCATAGTGCTGGGAACCTAAGACTAGGTACTTTGCACCATATTGTTTGGCGGCGGCAAGGTTAGCCGCTAACCCATCACTCGCTTGACCAATCGCCCGTTGGCCGGTTGTGTAGTAGTAGCTAAGAGGCTCCGCTACTATTATAACACTTTCTGCCAAATTTCTACGTCGAAACCAGTCGCCCAAGTTACGAGAATAGTTATAGTCGGCATCCCACTCTTGTCCACTGGTGGCACTGTAAAATAAGGTTAGACCTGCTGATAAGACGCACAAGAGACCTGCCACAAGTAGTATCGCACGGCTTCGGCTTTTAGAAGCTAATTTAAGCTTGCGCCTAAAATTTGCCAAACCCTCTACCCCGGCTAAGACCGCCCCCGCCTGATAGGGTAGCAACCCGCCTGCCGAATGGAAGAGCGTTCCATGGCCGCCAAGTTCGGTAAAGACCAGCGTCATGGCTAAGTATAGCACAACTAAGTAGACCAGAAAGGGTAAATAGACCCGATTTTTGCCTATAAATATAAGCCCAATCAAAAATAGAGGCGCACTCAGGAAAAGCCCTTGCATGCTAAGAATTAACAGATTAAGGCTTGCCGCGTTTAGTTTACTTGCAAAGATGTTATTGAAACCCCAGCCAAAGTAGTAATCCGGGCCGAGTGGCAATCCATAGCTAAAGAGATCGGTATAAGTCTTTAAATAGAGTGCTTTACTGCTATTGGGCGAAAGGGCGGCTCCAAAGGTGGCCCAATTGCGGAGCAGCCAAGGCATCACTACCCCTAACCCGGCCAAAAGCCCAACCAACAAGACCCACCAACGGGGGCGAATTTCGGTGGCCCGCACTTTTTGCCTACGTCTTATCAGGAATGAAAAGACCAGTGCCACCATAAGTAGTATCCCATCGCTTCGGCTAAGATAAGCCAAACCACCCAGCACCCCGGCGGCAATTAGCCAGCGATCATGGCGATATAGTCCGGCCCAAGTCGCCAACAAACAGAGTAAGCTAAGGAGGGCGAAGGGGGCAAAATTATCTGGCGCGTTCCAAAAGAGGAAATAGCGACCTGGAAAGAGTACAAAACCCGCCATCAGCCAGCTATAGCGGCGTTGCTCCCGGCCAAAGGCCAATTGGCCTACCCAATAGGATAAGGGTGGCAAGGTCGCTGCCAAGAGCATAAAGGGCAGCGTTGCTGCCCAAAATGACACTCCCCCTAGCAGGAGGAAGCCACTGACGGTCAGAAAGGTGGAGAGCGGCATCCAATAGGCAAAGGCGGGCTGAGTAAAGCTGGTAGGAGGCTGAAGCGGTTGGAAGCCATTTACTTGATAGTTCCAGACGGTACTCTCGCTCAACCCATGCCCGGTGTACCAGTTTTCGGCTACCTGATAATAGTAATAAGCATCTACAAAACCGGGCTGGCGCACCCAGACTGCCGCCAGCAGACGCAAGGCGAGGGCTATTCCAAAAAGCCAGAGATAAGGCTGGTCAATTACAAAACTAAACTTCTTTAACTTCAACGTTACCCTCTTAAAACCTGCTTTAACCCCCTGTAGGAGGGATTTCTAA
>JACAUC010000167.1 GCA_013390945.1 Candidatus Chloroheliaceae bacterium | reverse complement strand
AAAACTACTGGCCCGATTAAGAGCAGAGGGAATCAACTTAGACGATCTGTAGTTGGTTTATAATTTCAAATCAACTTCCTGAGCAACTATGGCTGGAACGTTTGGATTGAAACTTCATTACAAAGGCCCAACCTACGTCATATCGTCATATCCGGTTTAGTTAGTTTCAACTAACTTTAGCTACTAGACCGGAAATTAATTTCCGGTCTACGCAGTCCCTAATCCCTCCCCTTACCTTCCCCATAAAGTCCCCATAAAGTCGCCTGATTAATGGACCTTAAAAAATGTAGAATCATTGCATGGTATAGGTGGCTGTGCTATAATTCGGGGGTAGATTGTTCATCAAATCACGATGTCGGGCGAATATACCAAGTTTTGGTGTTCAAGATAAATAATTGCTTACCTTTTCGGTTACTTCTCCTTTGCAGTGCTAAAAAAAGGGGGGGAGCGGCCAAAATCCTTATCAAAAAACTAATTTAGACGAGGTGTAACCTTTATGCCTTTGGAGGCTTTCAACCTAGCTTATCTCTCTGTCGTGATCTTTACGATTGTGATCGCGGTAGCCGGAGCATCCCTGTTAGTACTTGGCATCCTCTTTCGCCCAAGCAAGCCAAGTGCCATGAAGTCTATTCCTTACGAGAGCGGCGTACCCCCGGTCGGTCGCGCCCGCGAACGTTACAGTGTGCGCTTCTACATTATCGCAATGCTCTTTGTATTGTTCGACATTGAAGCGGTTTTCCTTTACCCTTGGGCCATCAACTTCGATGGTTTTGTGCGACGTGGCGATGGAGTCTTCATCCTAGTGGAAATGTTGATCTTTATCTTTATCCTCTTACTAGGTTATGCCTACGCTTGGAAGAAAGGAGCTTTGGATTGGGTCTCCTAGAAAATAAATTTTCGGATAATATTGTTACTACTACCGTAGATTCAGTACTTAATTGGGGTACGAATACCTCAATGTTTTCATTAATCTTAGGAACCGCTTGTTGCGGGATTGAAATGATGGCCGTCGGTTATTCCCGTTTTGATGTCTTGGAACGGTTCGGAATGCTCTTTCGGTTCTCTCCCCGCCAATCGGATCTAATGCTAGTCGCTGGTACAGTAACCAAAAAAATGGCCCCCGTAGTAAAAACGATTTATGACCAAATGAGTGAGCCACGCTGGGTAATAGCGGTTGGATCGTGTGCCATTAGTGGCAATATCTACAATAGCTACAGTACTCTGCAAGGAGTAGACCGGATCATCCCGGTAGACCTCTACATTCCAGGTTGCCCGCCGGTGCCTGAAGCTATTACCTATGGCATTATGGAGTTGAATCGCCAAATCAGCCAGGGCCGTCGTATTCGCAAGCAGGTCTCCATCGTAGACCCCACCGCCCAACCGCGTGAAAGCGTGGATCTGATTAAGCGGCCCGGTTATGTCAAAATGCCTACGGCAGCGGATTATGCCGCTCATCTCGGCGATGAAACTTTGGCCCTACCAGCCAACCTGACTCAATTGCTGGCAAGTTCTCCAAAGGAGAGCGAATAATAGATCGGTCTGGGCGTAACTCAATGGGTGGGAGTAACTCCCGCCGCTCAAATAAAGGATTTGGATAAATGCAGGAGAGCCTTCAAACTGTCGTTAACCGGGTACAAGAAAAATTCGGCACCTCGGTACTCAGTGTTACAGAATTTCGGGATGAAGTAACCATTCGAGTTAAAAAAAAGGTCTGGCTAGAGTTACACCAATTTTTGAAGAATGACCCCGATAGCGACTTCAGTATGTGTATTGATGTAACCGCCGCCGATTATCCACTGCGCGAAGAACGTTTTGATGTAATCTGTCATATGCTATCTATTAATAAAGCCCATCGCTTACGCACTAAAACTGCTACGACTGAGCGAGTTAATAGTCTAGTTCCAGTCTGGCGTACCGCTAACTGGGAAGAACGGGAAACCTACGACTTGTTCGGGATTCTTTTTGAAGGACATCCTGACCTACGCCGTATTATGTTGCCCGAAACGTGGGAGAGTTTCCCACTACGCAAAGATTATCCGGTGGAAGGTTACGAATCGGAAGGATTACCCGGCTAATTAAGTCTTCTGAGCTACAAAGAACCGTTCGACTGGTCGTTCGACTGGTCGTTCGGTAGGCCATGAGGCTGGCCGTTCGGCTGGCCGTAAACTAAATTGAGAAAGCTTAGCTATGCAAGAGACAAAATTCGGCACTGCGCCGGATGAATATAAACCAAGTGAAAAGCGGATGCGTCTGAATATGGGGCCACAACACCCCTCGACGCATGGGGTACTCCAAGTAATCTTAGACTTGGAGGGCGAGGTGATAGTACGGTGTGATCCCGTGCCGGGCTATCTACACCGAGGTACCGAAAAGTTGGCCGAAGGTAAATATTACCAACAGATTATCCCTCTGACCGACCGCCTCGACTACCTTTCACCTTTTAACAATAACCTAGCTTATGTCTTTGCCGTTGAAAAACTGCTGGGTATTGAAGATAAAATTCCCGAACGAGCCGTTTGGCTCCGCTTGATTCTAAGCGAATTGCAGCGCATCTCCAGCCACCTGCTCTGGTTCGGCACTCACATTATGGATATTGGCGCGATTACCCCCTTCCTCTACGCTATGAGGGAACGCGAACTTATTCTCGATATTTTCGAGATGTGTTGCGGGGCAAGGTTGACCGTCTCCTATACCCGCATCGGTGGGTTGATGGGTGAGCCACCACCGGGCTTTGTGGAAAAGGTTCAGGACTTCGTCCGAGTCTTCCCCAAGCGTCACGCCGAATATTCAGGCTTGGTAAGCAAAAATCCCATTTTTATGGATCGTGCCGTAAATGTAGGGGTTATAAATGCCGTAGACGCGATTGATATGGGCCTCACCGGGCCAAGTCTACGCGGTAGCGGTGTTAATTATGACATTCGCAAGAAGGAACCTTATCTAGCCTACGATCAAGTGGATTTTGATGTTCCCGTTGGTACAACGGGCGATTGCTATGACCGCTACCTCTGCCGCATGGAAGAGATGCTCCAAAGTTGCCGGATAGTGGAACAGGCTTTGAAGAAGTTGCCCCGAAGTGGCCCGGTTAAGGCCGATGACCCCAAGGTGGTATTGCCACCCAAAGAACAGGTAATGAGCCAAGCCGAAGCGATGCAACGCCACTTCTATCAGGTCATTCATGGCTTCCCTGCCCCGGTAGGTGAGTGCTACGGCAAAATCGAAGGTTCCAAAGGCGAGCTTGGTTTCTATATTATCAGTGATGGTTCCAGCCATCCTTATAGGCTGAAAATTCGGGCACCTAGTTTTGTGAATTTGCAAAGCCTGCCGCTTATGACGGAAGGCCGTATGATTGCGGACGTTATTACCTGCATTGGTACAATTGACATTGTGCTAGGTGAAGTGGATCGTTAGAAGGAGAAAAAGAGAAGACCCATGTTTTCATCTGCTCAATTCGACTGGTCGCTCGGTGGGCCGCTCGGCGGGCCGTCACTACTTGAAACAGCGGCGGCGGTTAACGCAAAAGTAAATGCCCCCAACGAGCCATTTATCTGGTTCCTACAAACCTTCATCACCCTCTTCGTGATAATGAATGTGGTGTTGTTGACCATGGCTTACCAGACTTGGGCCGAGCGCAAAGTGATTGCTTTTTGTCAGCTTCGCTATGGACCCAAACGTACCGGCCCCTCCGGTTTGCTACAGCCGATTGCCGATGCGGTAAAAATGTTAACCAAAGAGTTTATTGTACCCCAAGAGGCGGATCGCTTCGTCTTTTTCATTGCACCTTTGCTGGGTTTCGTTCCGGCGGTGGCGGCTTTTGCCATTGTACCTTGGGGCGATGCCAACACCGAAGGCTTGTTCGGAGACTGGATTCGTCCGGTCGTTGCTAACCTAAACATCGGCATCCTTTATATGCTGGCCCTTTCGTCGGTCGGTGTCTATGGTATCGTCATGGCGGGTTACTCTAGTGGCAACAAATACTCAATGTTGGGTAGCTTGCGCTCCTCGGCGCAGGTGGTCTCCTACGAATTAACCTTGGGCCTTTCGCTGATGGGTGTCCTGATCCAAGCTGGTTCGCTCAACCTAAACGATATTGTCTTGCAGCAAAAAGCGACTATCTGGTATTTCATTCCGCAGTTCGTGGGTTTCGTCTGCTACTTCGTCAGTGGTATCGCCGAGACTAACCGCAACCCCTTCGACTTACCAGAAGCCGAATCCGAACTAGTCGCCGGGTTTCACCTTGAATATAGCGGTATGAGCTTCGGCCTCTTCTATTTGGCCGAATATATCAATATGAACGCGATTGCGGTAGTTGCCGCCACCCTCTTCTTTGGGGGTTGGGCTGCTCCTGCGTCCTTCTTGGAATTTATTCCCGGCCCACTCTGGCTCTTTGCGAAATTTGCCTTCTTCCTATTTCTCTACTACTGGATTCGTTCGACCCTACCACGTTTCCGCTACGATCAGTTGATGGGCTTGGTTTGGAAGGTAATTTTCCCGATTGTACTAGCGAATCTGGTTATTACTGCGGTGGTAAAAATAGTAGGCATCCAGCTTGGCTGGTGGGCCTAATACGTCCGTCAAAAGTATCATCTCAATAATATTCGGGTAGGGGCGTATTGCATACGCCCAATGTGGGGCTACAATGGGTTTATTCAATAAACCCCTACCAATTGAGAGGATACCGTAAAAATTCAGCCTCAGATTTTCTGGCTTAGCTAGAAGTGCGGAGGGCTGCAATCTGAGGAAGTGGATTTAGATTAAAGGAGCAGTAAAAAAATGTTTGGTGAAATTGCGAAGGGTATGGGTATCACCCTCAAAAATTTCTTTAAAAAACCTATTACGGTGCTATACCCTACGCAACTACGGCATATGCACTCGCGCTTTCGGGGGGCCGTTGGCTTTGTACGCGATGACCAGACGGGCAAAGAACGCTGCGTCGGTTGCGGTCTCTGTTCCGCCGCTTGTCCCGCCAACTGTTTGACCGTAGTACCCGGCGTAGATGAGTATGGTATTCGGAGCGCGAAACTTTATCTCTATGATATGAGCCGTTGTGTCTTCTGTGGGATGTGCGTCGAGGCTTGCCCGGAATTGGCTCTTGTGATGACTCACGAGTTTGAACTCTCGGTGGATGACCGCAGTAAACTGGTGCTGGATGCCGAGGGTATGTTGGCTCTAGCCGACCGCGAGTTGGGCCGCACTGGTCAGGCGATTGAAGAACCGGGCTTCCCGGCTTTCGATAATGCCCCAACTGGTTTCTTGAAACACCACGAATTGCCGCCTCGCGCTCAGCGTGGTAACTTCCAGAGCCATCAGCCTTTGATGGGTACGCTACCTCATGGCTATCCGATGAGCTATAAAGACTTTCTAAAGAAGGCCCAGTCGGGTAAACCGCTTTCTCAAGGCACTCTAAACCCACATTTGCGCGGAGTTCAGAACAAATACCTGCCGAAAGATCAGAGCGTACCCCTACCCAAAGCGTTGGAACAATTTGCCCGCAATGATAACCGTACTCATTTGGAGACTACTTCCGACCTAAACGGGGTTTACCGCCACGAAATAATGGATCAGGATATTAATGGCAAAATTACCCGCGCTTATATGGAAGAAGGTACGGCTGGGCCAGCTTTCAAAGCGTCTTGGATACCAAAGGGCGGCAATAGTAATCAGGGACCGAATCAGTTACCTGAACCGAGTAAAGAAAAAAGGGAAAATTAAAATGGCCCTTGAGCAACTAGTTTTTCTAGTCTTCGCCCTTCTGGCGATAGTGACCTCTCTAGGTCTAGTTATTTTTAAAGATCCGGTACATTGTGCGCTCTCCTTGGTCTTTGCCTTTGCCAATATTGCCGGGGTCTATATCTTATTGGGAGCCGAATTTATAGCGGCCATTCAAGTGTTGGTCTATAGCGGTGCTATTCTAGTGCTATTCCTCTTCGTAATGATGCTGCTCCAAGTTCGGCCCGGCCCGAGCCTCAATCGGTTGCGCTTCTTCCAGAGCGGGTTTGGCCCGGTCTTGGGAGTGGCCTTCTTGGTAGAGGTAGTGCTGGTGGTTCTTACCTCCGGGTTTGTTTTAAATGGTGGCAATATTACCAAGCCAAACAATACCCAAGCCGCCAAAATGCAAGCCGGAGTAGAGTACAGTGTTTCGGTCAATGTAATTCAAGCGGCTGGCCCACTGACCATCCAAGGTAAGGCCGATGGTATTCAACCTAATACCGTAGGTCATACTGCCGCGCTAGGTAAAGAATTATATTCGACCTATCTCTTCCCGTTTGAGGTGGCTTCTATTATATTGCTCATAGCGGCCATTGGAGCGATTGTCATTGCCCGGCGTAGTCTGGTGAGCGACGAGGAAGAGGATCATCCAAAACGGCGTGGTATTAGTTTGGGAAGTGTACCGGCTCAGGGTAGCCTGCAAGCCTTTGAAGTGGAACGCCAAACCAGTCAAAGTCAGCGGCGCAAAGAGGCCAAAAAACGCACGGTCATTTTGAAGAAATAGGAGTATGGTTGGATGATACCCGTAAGTTGGTACTTGATTTTTAGCGCCGTACTCTTTGCCATTGGGCTAACCGGCGTACTAACCCGACGCAATGTGCTGATAATCTTTATGTGTGTCGAACTGATGATGAACGCGGTCAACCTGACCTTAGTCGCTTTTGCCCGTTCCTTTGGCACAGTTCACTTTGCTGGAGATGCTTTCGTGATTTTCGTAGTAACAGTGGCGGCAGCCGAAGCTGCGGTTGGTCTGGCTATTATTGTTAGCCTCGCCCGACAGCAAGAGTCGATAGATGCTGACCAGATAGACCTGCTCAAAGAGTAAGCGGTTGTTGTAAAGACAACTACTAGAAGATGGACAGAGGAGATCCATGTTTGAAGCTATAAATAGTATTATCTGGTCGCTACAGTCGGTTGCTTTTGCCGAACCAAAAACGGATACCGGATTGGAGACCATCAAAAGTATTATCTGGTTGATCCCGACTTTGCCTTTGGCAGCGGCGTTTCTTAACGGCTTTATCGCCCTAACTTTCTTACGCAGTAAACCAAAGAGTGAATTGACCGCGACTCAACGTGGTCTACGCTACTTAACAAGCACTATCGGCATTTTAGCCATTGCAGCGGCACTATTGGTTTCGTTAATCGTCCTTTTCTTCCTGATCGGTCAGGATAAAGAACATAAGCTGATCCAAGTTGAAAATATTTATACTTGGATACCTAGTGGCGATTTTAATATCAAAGTTGGTTTTAATGTTGATCCGCTTACCTCGATGATGACGGTGGTAGTAACCACTATCAGCCTACTAGTGCATATCTTTAGCACGGGCTATATGCGCGAGGAGAGCGGCTATCATCGGTTCTATACCTATCTGCCCTTCTTTACTTTCAGTATGCTAGGGCTGATCTTGGTCAACAACTTCCTGCTACTCTACGTCTTCTGGGAAGCGGTTGGTCTTAGTAGCTATCTCTTGATTGGCTATTGGTTCAGCAAAAAATATGACTGGGGACGGCTCCTGCCCTCCGACGCAAGTAAAAAAGCCTTTATAGTCAACCGCGTAGGTGACTTTGGTTTTGGCTTGGGCATTATGTGGATCTTTGTAGTGATGCTCAACCACGCCGAAGGCGCAGCAAAGGGCTTTGATCGCCTTAACTATCAAAATGTCTTTCAAGTTTTTGAGGAAGGCTCCAAAACTGGCGCAATAGATCACAATACCATTACCATAATTGCTATCCTGCTCTTTATGGGTGCAATGGGTAAATCGGCCCAAATGCCGCTCCAAGTTTGGTTGCCCGACGCAATGGCTGGCCCCACTCCGGTCTCGGCCCTCATCCACGCCGCCACCATGGTCACGGCGGGGGTTTATATGGTAGGCCGGGTTAACCCAATCTTCAGCCTTTCGCCCGAAGCGATGACCTTCGTGGCAGTGATTGGTATTCTAACGGCCTTCTTTGGTAGCACCGTAGGTACTACCCAGAAAGACATTAAGGCGGTAATGGCTTACTCGACCGTCAGCCAATTGGGTTATATGTTCTTTGCCCTCGGTGTCTTGGGCTGGGTGGCGGCTTTCTTCCATCTAATGACCCACGCCTTCTTCAAGGGTCTCCTCTTCTTGGGTTGCGGTTCGATTATCCACTCCAATGAAGAGACGATCCACGAGGCTCTCCACAAGATGCACCTCGTGGTCAAAGATCACAACTTGGCCGAAGAGATTGAACACGCCATTCATCACGACGTTGACCCGCAAGATATGGACAATATGGGCCAACTCATCAAAAAGATGCCGCTCACAGGTTGGAGTATGGTAGTTGGCGCGGCAGCCTTAGCGGGTGTACCTTTTACCGCTGG
Organism: Candidatus Chloroheliaceae bacterium; assembly: GCA_013390945.1. GTDB lineage: Bacteria > Chloroflexota > Chloroflexia > Chloroheliales > Chloroheliaceae > L227-5C. The sequence continues at coordinate 4,741 of JACAUC010000167.1, read as the reverse complement.
CTTCTGGAGCAAGGATGAAATTCTAGGTCAGGCTTTCGCTCACGGTCAGTATCCCATCTACATTGTAGGACTCTTTGCCGCCCTCCTGACCGCCTTCTATAGTTTCCGTATGATCTTCTCGGTCTTCTTTAGTGGAGATTATCGCTTGCCTAAAGCGATGAACCGGGCCGTAGCACGAGCAGGCGGTGTCAATGCGGTGGAGTTTGTGGCGCAGGGGCGCAAGACCAAACCCAATCAGGTAGAAGTGATTGCCAAAGAGTCCACCAAGAATATGACCTTCCCGCTAGTCTTCTTGGGCTTTATGTCCATTGCGGCGGGCTACGTAGGACTACCCCGCTCAATTTTCGGTGGTCTTAGCGTCTTTGACAGTTTCTTAGAAGCTACTTTCGAGCCTGCTTTTGCTCAGGTTGCTCCAAAAGAGACCTCCGCTTGGTTGACGGTAATCTTGTTAATCCTTTCTGGTGCGATTGCCCTAACTGGTGTTGCTATCGCCTACTATATGTACCACCAAAATCGCGATGTTGCTCCTTACCGAGCGCGTAGAATAGCCGGGCCACTCTACACTATCTCGAAAAACAAATGGTATTTTGATGAAGCTTATGATCTCCTGCTGGTCAAGTCTGGTCTTCTCTTTGAGCGGAGTCTGTGGCTCTTCGACCGCTATGTGATTGACGGTGCAGTGAACGGAACTGGTTGGGTCACTCGGCAGAGTGCCAACTACTTACGCAAAGTCCAGACGGGCTTTGTGGGTAACTACGCCCTGTACATAACTATCGGTTTGGTGGGAGTAATCGGCCTTTTCTACCTGATTAATGGAATTTAGGATCAACCGACGGTCAGCCGACCGGCCAGCCGACCGGATTTAGGAGAGAGATAGAATGTTTTTGCTTTCGACAATGACCTACCTACCGCTCTTGGGGGCATTACTGATAATGCTACTTCCCAAGAAGAGTGATAATCTTATCCGGTGGGTAGCCCTGCTCACAACCTTGGTTGTTTTTGGACTCTCAATCTACACGATATTGGGTTTCAATCAGGATAGTAAAGGCTATCAATACGAAGAGTACTACAAAGATTGGATTCCCTCTATTGGCTCAGGTTATCATATGGGCGTGGATGGAGTCTCGGTCTTGATGGTGCTGCTCAATGGCTTCCTCTTTGTTCTAGCCATTATTGCAAGTTGGAAGCCCATTCAGACCAGAGTGCGCGAATATTATGTTTCGATGCTTCTGCTCTATGTGGGCCTGATGGGGGTCTTTTGCGCCCTCGATTTCTTCCTGTTCTACATCTTCTGGGAACTGGTGCTAATCCCGATGGCTCTGCTAATTGGGATTTGGGGGGGGCCACGCCGAGTCTATGCGGCTGTAAAATTCTTCCTATACACCCTAGTCGGTAGCCTTTTGATGCTCTTGGCGATTATTGCCCTTTACTTCCAGTATTACGATCTAACCAAGACCAATACACTTGATATTCCTACTATTACGAAGATTGCGCCGCAGTTTAGCGAGACTTTCCAGTTTTGGGCTTTCTTGGCCTTTGCTCTAGCGTTTGCCATCAAAGTTCCGCTCTGGCCGTTCCACACTTGGTTGCCCGATGCCCACACCGAAGCACCTACCGCAGGTAGTGTTATCCTAGCGGGTAATATGCTCAAGATGGGGTGCTACGGTTTTATTCGCTTCAATTTGCCGCTCTTCCCGGATGCCAGCAAAACCCTCGCCCCACTGATGATTGGCCTTGCGGTCATCGCCATTATCTACGGAGCATTGGTTGCGATTGTCCAACCCGATATGAAGCGGTTGGTAGCTTATACCAGTGTTAGCCATATGGGGTTTGTGATCTTGGGCCTCTTTAGCTTTGCGTATGGGCTAAGGGGCAAGGCTAGTGGGCAAACCACCGATGTCCTGTTGCGGGATAACTCGGCGGCGTTTGACGGGGCGGTCTTTACCATGTTTAGTCACGGTCTTTTGACAGGCGGCCTCTTCCTTTGTGTAGGGGTAATTTACGACCGCTTGCATACCCGCGATATTAAGACCATCCAAGATACCACCCGCGTTGCCAATCGAATGCCCGCTTATGCTGCTATCTATATGCTCTACACGATGGGCTCGCTTGGTCTACCTATGATAAGCGGCTTTGTGGGTGAGTTCTTGGCGATGCAAGGCGCTTTCCGGGTGAATGGTTGGATTGCCTTTGGCACTTCCTTTGCTATCATCCTTGCCGCCATCTATATGCTCTGGCTCTACCAGCGCGTTATTTGGGGCAAGCCTGCCGATTATGAATTGGCTACTGGTCACGACGATCACGGCCATGGCCATGGTCACGCTACTCCAGCGGCTCAGGTTACTCCGGCTCCAACTCAAGCTAGTAGCAAGAAGGCCGACCTAAAGTGGCTTTACCAGAGCATTGTCTTGGAGCCTGAAGATAACGACTCGTCAGCGGCAGCTAGTCACGGTACACCAGCGGAGTCCCACACCGATAGCCATGACAACGATCACGGGCATGGGCATGGTGGAGACAAAGATTTAAAAGAGAATGGGGCGAAATTCCCCGACTTGAATTTGGGCGAATGGCTAACCCTCTACCCGATGGGTATTGCAGCAGTGGTTCTGGGAGTCTTCCCTGGACTGGTACTAAATTTCCTGCATAAACCCGCCGAGCAGATTACGGCTATTTTTGTTAATCATGCTGATCTAGCGGCTACATTGCTTCAGCAAGTTGGAAAATAATGCAAACAAACTCGTGGCCTGAGCGGAGGGGGCGTATGCAATACGCCCCTACGGTATGGCCCGAGTCACTAAAATTATGAGGAGAGACTAACAGTGTCTTTCTTGAACGGTATTCTATCTCAAGTCCAGCCTACCAAACTCAGCTTTACCGGCGATGATTTTATGTACATCTTGCCGGAATTTATTGTGCTGGTTACGGCCTGTTTGCTGGTAATCGTTGATCTAATCCTGCCGAAAAAATCGCGCGGCGGGTTGGCTTGGTTGGCTCTGCTGGGCTATGTTGGGGCTTTGGCGGCGGCGGGCTACCTCTATTATGCCGATGCGACTATAAGCCACACTACCTTTAGTGGCATGTTTGTGCGCGACAATTTTACCCTTTTCAATGAAATAATCTTCTTGATAACGGGTATTTTGGGCATCTTGATCTCGCCCACCTATTCCCTAAAACGCAAAATCCCACTTGGCGAACTTTACAGTATCCAAGCCTTTTCCGTGTTGGGTATGATGATTGTAGGTGGTTCGGGCGATTTGATGGCGGTCTTTGTTGGTATCGAACTTAGCTCTATCGCCGTCTATATCCTGACTGGTTTTGCCCGCAACGACCGGGGTTCCGCCGAAGGAGCCTTAAAGTACTTTTTGCTAGGTATTATGGCAACCGCCATCCTAGTTTATGGTATGGCTTGGACTTTCGGTATGACTGGTTCGACCAACTTGCGTGAAATTGGGCGGCAAATTGCGAGCCAACATTCCACCTCGTCTAACATGGATAGTGGCATCACTTTCGCGATGCTACTGCTGTTGGTAGGCTTTGGGTTCAAGATTGCCGCCGTACCCTTCCACGTCTGGACACCCGACGCTTACGAAGGTGCGCCGACACCCATCTCGGCCTTTATGTCGGTGGGGCCAAAAGCCGCCGGGTTTGCTGCTCTAATCCGGGTGATGGTGGAGGGTATGCCCACGCTCTCGAATCAGTGGACTATTATTATTGCGGTCTTAGCTGTGCTGACTATGACGCTGGGTAATGTGGTGGCAATTGCTCAGAACAGTGTCAAGCGTATGTTGGCCTACTCCTCGATTGCCCATACTGGTTATATTATGGTGGGAGTAGCGGCTTACGTGAATAGCAATGGCGTGGATACGAATGTCGCTCGTCAGAACGATTCCATTAGTTCGGTGCTGATTTACTCGCTGATCTACGTCTTTATGAATATCGGAGCCTTCGGTATCCTGATCTACCTTCAGAATCAGCAAGGTGGGGCCGAGGTGGACGATTTCAATGGCCTCGCCCGTTGGTCGCCTATAGCCGCCCTAGCGATGGCCCTTTGTCTCTTCTCGCTGGCGGGTATTCCACCTACCGGCGGCTTCTTTGGCAAGTTCTTTGTCTTCCGAGCCGCGATCAACAGCAATCTGCTTTGGCTGACGATTATCGGTGCGTTGAATAGTGCGGTCTCGGCCTTCTTCTATCTGCGGGTAGTAGTGGCGATGTACTTCAACCCACAATCAGAGGAGTCCAAGAGCAAGCTAGTGCCTACCCGCTCCTTCTTCCTGACGGCGGCACTGGTCATTATCTGTGTGGCAATCTTGGTCTTGGGTCTCTATCCCGACCCGGCCCTAAAGCTGGCTCAAGATGGTGCTACTCCGCTCTTCCAAGTGGTGAAAGCGGCAGCAGGGCAGCCTTAAATCTTCTAAGATTTCGCTAAAAGGGTACAGTCTCTAACTGAGGCCGTACCCTTTTTGTTTAGACAAGGTTCAGATGTAGCTCTATGTAGGTTCTTGCTGCTTTTTAGCCTGCCTGCGCCGGGCAATCTCTTTAAATACAATACCTTTCAAATAAGCCCTCCTACAGTTCTACCCTTATTTATAAGGTATTGGCTTTAAGGCAAATTATCTGGATCTAAATTATAGCGACGTAAGATTTCGGCCAATTTCTCCGCTCGTTCTCTTTCAGCTTCGGCTTGGCGACGTTCGGCTTCAAGTAGTCGTTCGGCTTGGTGACGCTCGGCTAACATCTGCCG
>JACAUC010000166.1 GCA_013390945.1 Candidatus Chloroheliaceae bacterium | reverse complement strand
TACTCAAATAAAATCGGGATTAGAAATCCCTCCTACAGTTACTCAAATAAAATCGTGCGTGGCCCACTATCGGCGTAGAGGCAAATATCGAGGGCTGAGCGAACGGTCTCTTCGCGCGATTTAGCCAATACCCGGCGAGCCTCAGAAACCGCTTCTACTATTCCTTGTTCGCCGTAATGTTGCCAATCTATCCCGGCTAATTTTTCTATAAGATTAGCGATAAAGTAATTGCCGTCGGGCAGGGTCATTGGGGGCAGCACCAAGACTGCCGGAACCCCGGCCTTGAAAATATCTTCGGCAATGGCTCGCAGATAGGCAATCTGATAACCACTATCGCTGCTCCAGTTTGAATCTTCCACTGGCTGAGCTTGGATAATTATCAGCCGGGCGGATTGAAAGAGTTCGGCCAATCCTCGGCCTGGCAAACTATTCAGCCGTTCGCCTAGACCCGGTGTGACTGGAAGGGGCAACCTATTTTGCGCGACATTAGTGGCACTTTCGCTGGAAAAGCTCGAACCTCGTTGGCCTAGCAAGAGTCGGGGAGTTTCGTTAACCAATTTGCCACTGCCAATCAAGTGTACGAGGCGTGGTTGGTTGAGGAGACGGCTCAACGCCTCTGGATTGGAGAGATTAGCTAAATCTAGGTGGTAGACCTCTTTTAGCAAGCCCTTCTCCCGCAAGGGATCAAAGAGTTTGCTCAATTCATCTAAACTAGGATCGCAAGCCAAAAGTGCATCAGAGCCAGAATCGCCTACCGTCCTTTGACTCCAATTTTTGGTAATTCGCCGCAACGCTACCCCCGGCTGGAGCGCGATGGCAATATTATTCAAAGTCAGGGCTTCCCAAGGCAAAAAGCTCAGCCCCTCTTGCACCTCTAGCAATACCGGAACTAGTCGGGAACGGTGGTGGTTGGCTAATAACTTTTCGATAGTTCGTCGCCAGCTTACCGGTATTTTGCGTTCGGCAATCTGTTCTTGGGCCGGGTCACTGCTCCCGGTGCGGCGGAGTTGTCGCCAAGGACGATAGGTAATGGTAGTAGAGACCGTACCGGCTTCACTAAGCCTAAGCGCATCTCGTAACTTAACCGAAATCGGATCATCGGTAAGCAATAGATGGGAACCGGGATCAGTGCTAAGCGAAATCTCCAGCTTGACTTGATTTTTCCGGGGCGAAATAAGGCCGGGGTTAGGGGTAGTTTCATCTTCCAGCAACCCGTCTAGTTCGGCTGGCAATAGGTTTAATTCACCCTCTTTCTCAGCCGAGGCGTAGATAATGGAATTGAGGGTCTGATAGAGTGCCAACCATTGCCCGCTATCGGCGGTAAGTGCTACTCCCGTGAAGAGGAGACGAGCCAGCCAAGGTTGCCAATTCTTATCCAGCCGCTTGAAGAGTTCAAGTACTCGCTCGGCATTAGCCGGGTTGGATTGAGCTTGTTCAAGGGCTTGCCAACCCGGTAAGCCTAGCGTTTGGGCTAAGATAGGCCAACTAGCCCGAAACTTTTCGTAAGACCCTTGCACCTCCCGCCAGACTATACGGGCGCGTTCATTACGCCCTGAGCGGATCAGTGCTTGGGTCTCGCAGATACCAGCATAGGTGGTGGAAAGTGGGTCACTTTCTCGGCTGGCTTGGAAGAGACTACGGGCGGCACTGAGCAAATAGACCGCCTGACTCGGTAGACGCAAGGCCAACAATTCCCCATCTTGCAGCAGCAGACGAGCAGCATTACGTTCGCCTAGCCGTTCTAGTAGCTTATTGGAGACCACAATCTCTGCCCCGGTGGAGGTGAGGGTGAGTGCCTGATGACGGGCCTGCGCCAATAAGAGGTGGTTGAGTCGCAGTCCAATTTCGGTCAAATTACTGTTAAACTCAGGTGGGCCGGGGTCAACGATAGCGGTGTTGGAGGCTAGGCGACCAAAGCGTTGTAACACCAACTGGCTCTCCAGATCATCCAACTTGAGTTGATATAGATCGGACTCATAGCGCACTTGACCTACTGGAGATCTAACTAGCTCCGAACGTCGGGCTAGAGCCGCCATTTCGCTATAGACTTGGCAGAGGTTTAGGGCATGGTCCCGGCGCAAAGCATAGCCACCGCGCCAACGGTAGTGGGCTTGAATGGGTAGGCAATTCGCATATTTCCAAGTTGAGATAGGCGGACGGCGGCGACCCTCCAAACCCTCTAAGGCCCAAACCAAGCGTTGCGAATCTGGATCGGTGGAGCGCAAAAGTTCGCTATAACGTCGCACCGGATTGGGGCCGATGCGGGCGGCAATTGCCAATTCTACCAAGACCTGAGTTTCGGGCAGGCTCGCCAACGATTCGCCCCGTTCCTCGGCTCCGGTGATAAAATTATCCAAATGGTCAATCGCCTCTCCAAAACGCCCTACCCCGGATAACGCTTTAGCCGCCATCACCCTAGCGGGTAGAAGGCTACGGTGGGCGTTAACTTTGGGATAGATGTCATAGCGAGGTGGTTCTATTAGTAGTGCCAATAGTTCGGGCAGGCGGGAATCCGGGACAGGCCGCAAATCTTCGGAAAGTACCAATTGTAGCCCGGCCAAGCGGTCATGATCGAGCGTAGAGGGCATAGATATTTTCTCTGGTAGGGGGAGGTGGCTCTCCACCATCCGCAAAGAGAGCCGACTCCGCACCAAACGGCCCCATTCCAACTGTAAACGGGCCTCAAAATCAGTAGGAGCCTCCCACAGATAGAGCCACTCTTGATCTAGCATTGAACCAGAAGTAGCGACTTTTTTCTCCCCGGCTAGCCGCCGATAGGTAATTCCTTTTTCTAGGTGTTTGAGACCCTCTTTGGTTTGTCCCTCATAGAACATGGCTCGGCCTAACAAGGAGTGGGCGAAATCCGCCAGCAGACGTGGTTGGATTGGGGAGCCTTGCCATTGCCAATTCCGGCTTAAACGGTGGTAAACCTCTTCAATTATATCGAGTGGCAGTGGGCGCGAAAGTTGCTCGTTCTCACGGGCTTCTACGGCGGCTTCGAGGGCTCCCAAGATTGCTCCGGTTTCGCGGGGTCGGGTCGGACTCAATTGGCTGGCAGCCTGCCAAAAGAGTGTCCAACGTGGTTCGGGTAGTTCTGTCCCGGTAGCGAAACAGGCCGCCGCTTCGCCCACCAAGGCCATCAAGCGCACAAACTCAAGGCGCACCCAAAAGGCTCGGCTTTGTTCGTAGCTATCCGGTTCAGCTAAGAGAGCGGCTTCTTCGGCTTTTTTTACATATTCGGTGGTACGTTGCCATAGTTCGGGTAGGCCCGTTGCACCGAACTGGTGCAGGTGGGCGGCTCCTTGCAGCACCAGAATCCGGGCCTGAAGCAATTGCGAGGCTGGGCGTTTGATTAAGGGTACTCCCAAGAGCCGTTCGGTTGCCAGTTGCGCCCAATCCCAACTGGCTATTGCTTGATTCCAACGACTAAACCACTCAAAAGCTTTTGACGGCCCTTGTTGGGCATAGAGTTCTAGGGCTACCTCTGCCGCTGAAATAGAGCTACCTGTTCGTGCCTCCATCAAAGTGCGTTCATCCAGATGGCTGATTGCCCGCACTCTTAGACGGTTCCAAATATTACTCTTTTCGTCACCATTGACCTGAAAATAATGGCGCAGGTGGGTTAAGATGTTTTCCTGAATTTCTAACCAGCCACTACCGCTATGTGTTACCCACTCGTAGCCACTGAGTGCCTGAAAAGCGGCCTCAAAAGTATCAAAAGCACCGTAAACCTTAGAATTTAGACTATCTTCATTTTCTGAACCAAGCGTAGCCTTTAGTAGCGGATAGTCAAAGCGTCCTAATAGGGCCACCGACATCAGGAAATCATTGCTTAATTCAGAACGCGCCCTCCCTAAAATACGGGTCTCGACATAGCGTTGCAGATCAGTTTCGACAACCTTTGCGGGTGTTACCTCTGGGTCTTCCAAGACCCAAGTGGTATAAAGCGAAAGATCAAAGGGATTAGACGACCGGGAGGCATCGCGGCCTTGGAGTGGGCGTATAGTTTGCGGGGAGAGCAGTCCAGTAGCGTTCCATTCAAATTGTTCAAAGATTTGGGGTAGCGCGGACATAGTCTTATCAATTATCGGTTGCCAGAAAGTTTTATCTATACCTGCGGCTTGCAGATAAGCTTCGGCCTCTACTTGGCTAAAGCCCATGATGGGGAAGAGGGCTAGATAGGGCCGGGGAGCTAAACGCGAAACGGGCGGCTGAAATTCAACTATAACCGAATTGGTTTCGGTGGGTTGGCTTCGGCCTCCCACGTACTCCCAGCCATTGCCAGCCGAGGCTAAAAGCCGTCGCCCACTGAAGATCACCCGTAGGCGCGGCTCCAGTTCGTGTAGCCTCTCCAGCAAATCAAAAGTAACGGTGACATTTTCGGCGGGTTGTCCCGCCAACCGGACTTTAGTTAATTCCTCGCAAGTGTCCAATACCAATAAGACTTGACCACCCATCTCCTTGAGGGCCGACGCAAAATCAGCCAATACCTTCTTGAAGAGGGGATCATTTAACCAGTCTTGGTTCTCGTCCCGGTTCAGCCCGGCCTCGGCGGGAGGGTATTTTTCGTAAAAACTGGCAATACTCTGGTCAAAGCCACTGAAAGTATAGGCTTGGGCGGCTTGCAGGCGCAATTCTTCGGATAGTTCGCTGAGTAACAAACCTGGCTGATAGCGTGGATAGTGTGGGTCAAGGTGGTCAAAGTCAATCCGGGCGACGGGCAAACCTCGCGCTGGAGCCAACCGCGTTACCAAATAGCGAATAAGGGTGGTCTTGCCATAACCCCCCGGCCCTAAATAGTGCAAAGCCCAACTATCATCGGTACTTTTGAGCAAGGCTTCAAAGACCTCGATTTGTGCGGGGCGTTCTAAAAAGGTCTTGAGTTGCAAGAGATCATCCCAACGCCGAAATTGAAGTTGTAAGCGGGCGGAAGCGCGATCCAACCGCACACGGGTGGTGAGGTCTAAATTTTCCTGCAAGCTGCGGGTCGTCTCTACCCACTGTAGGGCTTGATTTAGGTTAGCTTCCAGCGTGGGTAAGTGGACAGTCTCCCGGTTATTCTCTGGTCCAGTCTGAAGTGGATTGGCCCAGCGATTAGCCGGAAAAACCGTTCTGGTTAGCTGAGTTTCATCGCTGCCGGGAGAGGCTTCCGGTGCAGGTGGTAGTAGCGGGTTTTTAGCCAGCGTTGGGTCTACATTTGGTTTATTAGTCGCTAATTTTTGAAAATGAAAGACTAACCGATAGATATTAGGGCCACCGATTTCTAATACCTGCCCATCTTCAAGGCGATACGCCACTTCAGGAGTCAGAAGTTTGCCCTGCACAAAAATCCCGTTGCGACTGTTGGTATCGGTGATATAGTAACCATTTTCCCGCCATTGTATATAGGCGTGGTTACGACTGATTCGGTCATCGTTAAGTACTAGGGAATTTCGCATAGTACGCCCAATGCTAAAAGGCGATTGGTTAATGGGGGCGTTCCATTCTCGTCGGAATTTAGTGGGGCTGCTATATTCCATACAACTAAAATAGGCAGGTGGTAGATCATAAGAGGGCGACGGCAGTTTGGAGGTGGAGAATATTTTACTCTGCTCGCCTGCCCTTGTTGCTGGCTGGCTGACCGCTTCCAGTTTGGCTAAGGTTATGGGAGTAGCCTGCTCCACCACGTCCTCCACCAATTTCACCAATTCCACCGGAGTAGCTAAGTACCGGGCCAATTGGGCCCAAATCGAAAGATTTTCAGGTATTTGTACCGTCTCCCGCGCCAATAGCACCCGTTCGGCGTAAGTGACCAGTTGGTTGATTACCCCACTTTGGCCTACTTTCTCGCGCAGGTGAGCCAAAATTTCACTCCGATTTGGCTCATTCATCTGGTAAATCTTTTGGCGGTGAATCCGACCATCGTTGAGGATCGAGGGCAAGGCTACTGGCATAAGTTGGGCGTTTAATAGTCCACGCCGTACCAATTCACCTAATTTGGATTCCATCTGTTCAAGGTGGGATTTGTTCTTTTCCTCAAAGAGGTTGGCCGGGGCGTTAAACGAAGTGGCTCCGTTGATTTGGCAGAGGACCGCCAGCCCTACCGTCCAGGACGGAACCAAAGCCAGCCAACGAAGTTGTTCTGGGGTGACCTTCCAATCCTCGGCAGTATTACTCAACCAATCGTTTTGGCGTTTTTCGTCTTGGCGTTTACGCCATTCATCAAATTGGCTACCGAGTGTATCCATAAAAATCTTAGTATCCAGATCCATAATGCTGTCCCACTTACTCTAAAAAAAATCCTTACGGTTCGATCCTAATAAGCCTTGTGGTTACAATTATCCCACAACCCGGTTATTGTGTCAGTAAATCGCGATCATTGGCTCGGGCCAGTGCCTCAATTTGAAGCAGGAAAGGAATAAGCTCTTTTTCCATACTCATTAAATTACTAGGTATGCCTTTGACTTGACGCTGGAACAAGAGGAAGAGTTCATTCCGGGTGCCTATATCTACCAATGGAGGTTCGCGATGTAAGACATATTGGCGGTAGGCAAGGGCTTCTTCGGTTTCCAGAAAGGGTGTGACTTGGAGTAGATTAATCCAACGGCTCTCTTGAGCATAAAGAAAGAGGCTTTGGGCGGCATCTCGTCGGTCGGGGGGTGTACTATCAAAGGCAAAGACCACTCGTACCCGCTCATTGACCGTATATAGCCCCTTTTCCAGCAGTAATTCTTGGAAATAGGGTAGGGCTGTTCCGATAGCATGGGTATCGTCGAAAAGCAACACTACCAATTTATCCGGACCTACCCGGTTGGCTAAGTCTACTAAATCTTGGCAAAAGGCGGCTACTAAAGCTCTTCGCTCAATCTGGTCATCGGCTCCTCGTTTTAGCAAGGTCTTGACGCTCTCGGCTAATCCTTCTAGGTTGCTGCCGATTGGTGTGGTACTGAGAGCCTTTAGGGTTAAATCGAGTTGTCTCAAAGAAAAGGGTGCGTTGGGGAACCAGTGTTCGGCGGCCTGTTCGATATTAAGCGCGACTGTACGGGTTAAATAGCCTCGAAAATCTACCTTTTCTTCGGCTGGGATAACACAAGCGAAATGACCCGCCCGTACTGCGGCACTTCCCATCTCTTCTAGCAAGCGGGTTTTGCCCAAGCCCCGGCCCTCTTGCCCGACGGTATAGAGTGCCAACGCAGGTTGTTTTGATTTGCCCGGTATAAGTAGGCTCTGGAAATCTTGTAGGAAGGCCAACCGATCACAAAAGTCTGGACGGCGTGGCGGAATTATCTCACGGGCTAATTGTGGTAAATCACGCACTTGGTTCTGCCCGGTTATTTCAAGGCGATCTAATCCATTTTCGGGCATAAAGAGGACTGGCAAAGCCCAGTCAATTTTTTGGGCGGCCTGATATTGCCCGGCTAATCCGGCCCAACGGCCCCTCGCGCAAGCTTCCGGTACGGAGTGACCCTCACTCAGGCTGACATAGAACTCGCGGGCAAAGAGGCGGCAGACCTGATCCGAGACTCGCCCGTTCATGCCCACCACAAAGGGGATACCCGCTTCCACCAAACGGGCCGCAATGCTGCTGCGAACCGTCTGAGTCTGTGCTACCAACTCTTCCTGTTGGCCTAGCCCCGGATTGCTCCGCCCGTTAGAACTTGCACTAATTGGTGTTTGTCCGCTATAACAAGCATTGAGTACCACTGCCCGTAGTCCGGCTCCCTTTAGTGCTTGTTCCAAGTTAGCTGCATCTCGTCGTCCATCTTCACCCCGGTTTTCTACCGGAAATTCCAAGTAGGCCCGACCTCCGTCCAGCCCACCATGGGCTACTAGATGCAGCACATGAGGCTGGAAGAGTTGGATCGTCTGTTGCATAGCCTCAAAAGTGGCGGCTTGAGGGCCATTGAGGGTAGAGAGTAGCCTAATTTCAAAGGGGAATCCCTCGATTTCCTGAAGCCGTCGCAAGAGGCTTAAATATTCGCTGGCGGCATTTACCTCCGGGTCATCTAGTTTGGCGGCAATTACAAAGAGTACCCGCAAGGGTAATTCTACGGTTAGCGAGACCGTTGGGGAGGAAGCCAGAGAAATAGTGCGGTAGAGGTTAACGTGTCTATTACCCAACAAGACCTGCCGCTCGGCTCGAATCATCTCCCAAGGTAAGCGAGCCAGATCAGGATCCGCAATAAGTAGCCTCAATTCTAGGCTTTCACCTGCTGGAACCTGCGCCTGAACGGTTTGCCAAAGTTTTGGCCCTAACAGACAGGCAAAAAGATAGAGACCCGCTGCTTCTATCTGTCCCTCTTGGGAGACCCGCGCTAAAATGCTGCGGAAGAGGGCGGTCACTTGGTTCTGGTTAGTCCAGAGATCAGCATAATTGGCGGGTAAGGCTACCCGGTTTTCCTCTGGTGGTATGGGCAAAACCAACGTTCCTACTCGAAATTGGTTAAGCTGGTGTTCCCCTAGGGGTTGTCCCTTTGTACTTAGCTTTAACACCCAGCCCGAACTAGCCGGGTTGCTCTCAATTTTCAAATCAAATTTCACAATATAACCTAGAAAGAGTACTATGTTTGACCCTGATAATAGGACAATGACCGATACAACCTGCCCCTAGATGTAGTATATCACTTTATTCAAGTTCTGTTTGGTTAAAAATTTAAACTCTAAATTAGGCTTTATCTTGCCTTTTATCTTGCCGGGTTATTCGTAGTGTGGTTATAATACGTTTAGGAGGGCTCGTCCGCTACTTTGGTGTGGCGTTAAGAGCCAAAAGAGAGATAAGCACTATCAGGGAGGATAGAAAGATGGAACTAAGCGGAAACCGGATTGCGGTTCTGGTGGAGCAACTATATGAAGAAATGGAACTTTGGTACCCGGTTTACCGCTTGCGCGAGGCGGGTGCTAGAGTAACCATCGTGGGGTCAGAAGCCAACAAAACCTACCATGGCAAGGTGGGTTATCCAGCGCGAAGTGATCGCGCCGCCAGCGAAGTAAGTGCCGCCGACTTTGATGCCATCATTATTCCAGGTGGTTTCGCCCCAGATTTTATGCGCCGCAACCCGACTATAGTACAATTAGTTCGGGATGCCAATATTCAAGGTAAAATCGTGGCGGCGATTTGCCATGCCGGGTGGTTGCTTTGTACGGCGGATATTATACGGGGCCGGGTGGTGACTAGTTTCTACAGTATTAAAACCGATGTGGTAAATGCCGGAGCAGAGTGGATAGATCAATCAGTAGTACGCGACGGTAATTTGATTACTAGCCGCCGACCGGATGACCTGCCGGACTTTTGCCGCGAAATCATTGCCGCGCTAAATGCCCCCATTCTGACAAAGGCATAATGAGATAGTTTAAAAACTTTAATGCAGAAAAGTGACCTGAACCTAAAAAAAGTGCTTCAGGCCACTTGCAAAATTTTCGGGGGTATGTTAAGATACTTTTCGTAACGGGGGTAAGAAAAACCGTTCAAAATCAAAATAGAAAAGCTTAAAGACGGCGAACAGGAGTAGTAAACCCACTATTTCAGAGAACTGCCGGATGGTGCAAGGTAGTACATAGGGTTGAACTCGCCTGAGAGTTTCGATGGTGAACATATCTTATAATCGTAAAGTTACGATTTAAGCTAATCTAGCCAGAGACGGGGAATGCCCGTTATAGCTAAAACAAGTGGATAACGTTGTTCACAGTTGAATTTTAAGAGAGAATTTTAGTTTAATTCGGGGACGTAGCTCAGTTGGGAGAGCACGACACTGGCAGTGTCGGGGTCAGGGGTTCGAGCCCCCTCGTCTCCATTTTCTATCTCTAAAAATTTAAGTGAAATGCGTTATCAAGTACGGGTGGTACCACGCAAGGTTCTTAGGTGGCCTTTCGTCCCTAGTCTTTTTCCTTTAGGAAAAGCTGCTAGGCACGAAAGGTCTTTTTAGTTTATAATTATAGGTGTACTATTTCCTCACCACAAAATAAAACCTTTCGGCTACGGCGAGCCCTTTTGGAAGATAGTGAGGCTATTCGCCAAGTGGCTACCGAAACTTGGCATAAGACTTTTGCCACTACGATAGATAGTAGTAATAGAGAACGGGTGCTTTCCCGTAGCTACTCCGATAATGCTTTGCGCCGGGCTTTGTGTCGGGCCGACCTCGATAGTTGGTTCTGGGTGGTAGAATCTGAAGAGAAGCCTCCAGAAATTATCGGCTTTGCCGAGGTTATTCTAAGGCCCGGTATCAACCCGGATGCCGAACTGACCCGGATTTATGTGTTACCGTGTTGGCAAGGGTGCGGCGTAGGTCAGGCTTTGCTTGAGGCTATGCTCAATACGCTACGACAACTTAAACCGACCCGACTCTGGTTATCGGTGTTGGCCCACAACCAAGGTGCGATCACCTTCTATGAGCGGCGGGGTTTCCAGTTTTTCCGAGAATTTTACGCTAACCTGCCCGGTCAATTACTGGAGATGCAGGAATACGTTTTAGAATTATAGAGGCATATTTTTTATGGAAATACAAGAAAATGAGCAGACGGAAACAACCGGAAGAGGCGGTAATAAACGAGCCGGTGGTTACAATCCGAAAGAGATCGAGCAAAAATGGCAAGAGGTTTGGGAGCAGAGCGGCGCGAACCATGCTACCGACGATGACCCTCGCCCCAAATTTTACAATTTGGTGATGTTTCCCTACCCTAGCGGTGATTTGCATATCGGTCACTGGTACAACTTTACTGGGGTAGATGTTTATGGTCGTTTTATGCGAATGAACGGCTATAATGTGATGCAGCCGTTGGGTTTTGATGCCTTTGGCCTACCTGCCGAAAATGCCGCCATCAAGCGCGGAGTACAGGCCCGTAAATGGACGCTCTCCAACATCGAGAATATGCGTCGCCAGCTAAAGACGATGGGCGGTATTTGGGATTGGGAACGGGAGGTGGCTACCTGTCTACCCGACTACTACAAATGGACGGAATGGTTCTTCCTGAAGTTGTATGAAGCTGGGCTGGCCTACCGTGCCAAAGCACCTGTCAACTGGTGTCCTAACGATCAGACTGTACTAGCAAATGAGCAAGTCTTGGCGAACGGCACTTGCGAACGCTGCGGAGCAGAAGTAGCTAAGCGCGATTTGGAGCAGTGGTTTTTCAAGATCACGGCCTATGCTGATCGCTTGTTGGAGTTCAAAGATATTGAGTGGCCTGAAAAGACCGTCACTATGCAAAGGAACTGGATCGGGCGCAGCGAAGGAGCAAGAGTCAATTTTACCGCCGAGGGGTCAGATGGTACGGTTCATGCTGTTCCAGTCTTCACTACCCGGCCCGATACGATTTATGGCGTAACCTTCTTCTTGTTAGCCCCCGAACACGCGCTGGTAGCCCAGTTGACCACACCGGATAAGCAAGCCGAGGTTGCCGCTTATGTGGCAAAGGCCCGAGGCGAAACCGAAATCGAGCGGCAGAGTACCGATAAAGCCAAAACGGGCGTTTTTATCGGCTCCTACGTCACTAACCCGATTACGGGCGGCAAAATACCGATTTACATTACCGATTACGTCCTGATGGGCTATGGCACGGGTGCAGTGATGGGGGTTCCCGCTCACGATCAGCGCGACTTTGAATTTGCCCGTACCTTCAATCTACCCGTTGTCTTGGTTTACCAACCGGACGACCGCGAGATCAATGCGGACGAGATGACCGAGGCATTGGTACACGAAGGCCATGTGGTCAATAGTGGGCCGTTCAATGGTCTGCCCGATAATGCGGAGACGGTCAAGAAGTTTATTGACTACATTGCGGAGAAGGGGTTAGGCGAAGCTAAGGTAAACTACCGCTTGCGCGACTGGTTGATTAGCCGTCAGCGTTATTGGGGTGCGCCTATCCCAATGATCTATTGCCCCACCGATGGGCTTGTCCCGGTGCCGGAGGAGCAACTGCCTGTGATTTTGCCAGAGGAGGTGGAGTTCAAGCCTACTGGCGAAAGCCCACTAAACTACATCCCGGAGTTTGTGAATACCACTTGCCCTAAGTGTGGTGGCCCGGCCCGACGCGAGACCGACACGATGGATACTTTTATGTGTTCGTCGTGGTATTTTTTGCGCTACGCCGATCCAAAAAATGCCGCTCAGCCGTTTGACCCTGAACTAATCAAACGTTGGATGCCCGTAGACCAATATACAGGTGGCCCGGAACACGCCACCATGCACCTGCTCTATGCCCGTTTCTTCACTAAGGCACTTTATGACATGGGCATTGTGAGCTTTGAGGAACCCTTCAAACGCCTCTTTCATCAGGGTATGATCCTGAGCGAAGGACGCAAGATGAGCAAATCGAAGGGCAAGACTATTGCCCCTGACCGCCTAGTAAGTGAGAATGGAGCCGATGCAGTACGGGCCTTTCTGATGTTCTTGGGGCCGTTCGAGAAGGGGGCCGATTGGAACGACAAGACCGAACAACTGCTAGTGGGTATCTCGCGCTTCTTGAATCGGGTGTGGGGTTTGGTCAACGATTACGGTAAATCCTCAGAGAATAATGAGATTACCTTAGCAACCAGCGTTGAACCGCGCCTCCGTCGCGCTCAACACAAGACCATTCAACGAGTAGTGGCAGATTACGGCTCTTTCCAGTTTAACACCGTACTAAGCGGCTTAATGGAGTATTCCAATTCATTGCAGAAGCTTATCGAAGAGGCTCCTGCCGTGCAGCAAGGGGTGGCTTGGGATGAAGCGATTGACACGTTGCTGATATTGTTGGCTCCGCTGTGTCCTCACATCACCGAGGAACTGTGGCAGTCCAAAGGTCATCGCAGCAGCGTGAATGAACAACCGATGCCCCTTTTTAACCCGACCCTTGCCGCCGACGAATTGGTAACTATCGTGGTGCAGATCAACGGCAAAGTCCGCGACCGCCTAGACTTACCAATTGGGATAAGCGAAGAAGAGGTCAAAGCTACCGTTCTCTTCGCCCCTAAAATCGCCACCGCAATTGGCGAAAGTATCCCTCGTAAAGTTATCTATGTACCGGGGAAACTGGTCAATATCGTACTATAGCCTTGTAATGAAAAATCAACCGACGGAGCGGCATCCCACAGATTTGTGCGCCCTGAGAGGCAGAAGAAACTTTGTTGTCAGAGGACAACGC
>JACAUC010000165.1 GCA_013390945.1 Candidatus Chloroheliaceae bacterium | reverse complement strand
ATTTCTAATCCCGATTGGGTTTGGCCTCACGTCGGGATTTCTAATCCCGATTGGGTTTGGCCTCACGTCGGGATTTCTAATCCCGATTGGGGTTTGGCCTCACATCGGGATTAGAAATCCCTCCTACAGGGGGTTTCGAGGAGTGCGGGTCAAATATGACTTGGTTCGTTTTTAACCAAAACCTGAAGAGTATTTAGGGCAAATTCAACCGTCTGTTCGAGGGTCAAGTTATGCTCTGCTCCATTCTCCAGCGCCAGAGTATCTGCTAGTTTTTCATAGTCCGTTTGGAAAAGTGGTTCAAATTTGCCTGTCCTAGATTCTGCCAATACGTTCAGAGAGAGGCAATTCAATTGGAAAGCTATCTGAGGTTGTTTTAGCGCAAAGGCGATTACTGCCAGAACAAGCAGACCATTAGCAATTTCCTCTAGGCTTTTTATCTGCTGCAATAATTCTAGGCTTTCTTGTAAGACCCTCAAAGCGGGCAGGTATTGCCCCTGCTGGCAAAGCAGCAAACTACATCGGGTAAGAGTATAGGCCAAAGCCCAACGGTCGCCAGCCTCGCGTTTGAGCAGAATACTCTCCTCATAGAGTAGTTGCGCCCGCCCAAAATCCTGCTGGCGGTGGAGGGTAACACCTAAGTTATTAAGAGCGTAGCTAAAACCCTGCTTATCCCCTAACTCGCGGTAAAGGAGGACACTATCTTCACCATAGCGACGTGCCTGCTCAAAATTCCCTTGCAACTCCGTCAGTTTTCCCAGATTATTAAGACTAACCGCACAGTTTGTTTTATCCCCCAATTCACGTTGAAGTACCAATGCCTTTAGAAAGGCGGCTATGGCTAGGCCATACTCTCCCGATGAGAGGTAAACCCAACCCAGACTACTGGTTGAATTAGAAATTAAGCGTTTGTTTACCAAGTCCTGACTAATATTCAAAGCCCCGGTAAAAAAAGCGAGGGCGGACTCGTAGTCACCCTGTCGGTGGGCTATTATTCCCAACTGATTTACGGCTCTGAAGATACCACTTGGATTTTCCAGTTCGCGCTGAAGAGCAAGGCTCTTTTCGCAAAAATCCCGGGCCTGCTCAAAATTGCTTTGATAAAGAGCAATTCGGCCCAGCAGATTAAGGGTGTTGGCGATGGCTAACCGATCCTGCTCTTGTTGGGCCAGTTCGAGGCTACTTTCAGCCAATTTCTGAGCGGTAGCCATCTGATTTTTACGAGCATAAAAATGGCCCATCCACCTTCTGGTTTGGCTAAGGTTTAAGCTGTCATTCAGGGTTTCAAAATTGACCTGAGCCTGTTCCAACCATTTCAGGCTTTCGGTATAATCTCCCAGATCCTGAAGCAAAAGACCCAGTGCTTTCTTACACATCGCTTGTCCGGCAAAATCGGAGCTATCCAAGGCTAGAGTACGGCTCAAATAGTTGCAACCTTCGCTCCAATGACCACCTATCTCCCAAAAATCCAGTAAAATGCCACTCAAGGACAAAGCTATGTCGGCTATTTTATGTTCCAGAGCATAATCCAAAATAGCCCGTAAATTAGCATGTTCGGTTTCCAACTTGTGCAGCATCGCTCTTTGGTGCGGCCCATTCAACTTTGGAACCACTTCTTTAGTCCAATTTATAAAGTAAAGGGCAAATTGCCACCCAACCGCGATACTTTCGCTCTGCTCCGCGAATTTTTCCAGCGCATATTCCCGCGTGACCTGAAGCATCTTATAGCGGTTTGTACCATCTGTCGTCGCCACAAGCTTTAGCAAGCTTCGGGTCAGTAAAGATTCAAGCAGCAGCATTAGATTCAAGCCGGGAAAGGCCACCGCATAATTGGTTACGCACCTATTTTGTGCAAGATTCGCGACTAGCATTAGATCTAAGCTGGGAGAGGTTACCGCACGAGCCGTTTCAAGGCCAAACCCTCCAGCAAAGAGAGCCAACCGACAAAATAACTTTTGTTCCTCTGGCTCCAACAGCCGGTAACTCCAATCTAAGGCTCCCCGCAAAGTTTGCTGGCGCGAAGGTCGTTGGAATTTATTATCGGCCAGCCAAGCAAGCTGCGAGGCTTTTATCTCATCGCGCAAAACCGCCAACGGGAAGAGACGGGTGCGGGCAGCCGCCAATTCTAGGGCTAAAGGTAAACCCTCCAAACAGACACAAATTTCGGCTATCGGGACGGTATTTTCCTCGGTAAGCACAAAATTGCGGTTGAGTGCCTGAGTACGTTCCACAAAAAGAGCTATCGAGGGGTTAGTGGAGAGGCTCGCTAGTCCAGAAGCGGTTTGAGCAGGCACTTCCAAAAGTGGCACTTCAAACTCCCACTCACCATACAACCGCAAGCTTACCCGACTAGTGACTAAGATTTTAAGTTGGGGCGCGTTCGCCAACAAGGTCTCTACCAGCGAGGTAGCTTCTAACAGATGCTCAAAATTATCCAGAATTAGAAGTAACTCTTTGTTACGCAGATAATTCTTTAGCAACTCTAAAAGGGTAGTATTGCTGATCTCTTGAAGACCTAACTCTTTGGCAATCGTATCCAACACGAGGGTCGGGTTGGTCAGGCTATCGAGGGGAACAAAAAAAGTGCCGTCTTTAAATCGGGGCAGTACTTCCTGTCCCACCTGAAGGGCAAGGCGCGTCTTGCCAATCCCACCCGTCCCGGTAATGGTCAATAACCGTACTTCAGGACGAGCCAACCACTGACCTAACTCGGCAGTTACCTGTTCCCTCCCGATAAGTTGAGTCAGGGCAAGCGGCAGGTTAGATTTTGGGAGGGCCGGGGGCATTGTTACTTCAGGCCGGATAGAGTTAGCAGGTGCTTTAACTGGTGGGGTGGTTAGTTTGGTTTGCTTGAGCCGATTTAGGGGAGGACTTTTCCATTCTTCCGGTTTAAAGGTATTAAGGGGCAACTCCGCCAACTCAAGCAGCTCCTCTAGGTGGGCTTGCTGGGTAACAGCATCCCATTCTACCAGAGTTTTGAGGATTAGCTTAACTTCGGGAATAGTCAGGTAGGCTTTATTAGTACCACTGAACTTTCGGCTCAACACCGGACGTTGAATCCCAAGAGCCTGCGCCAACTCCTCCTGTGAATAGCCGCTCAAACGACGGTAGTATTGAACTTTATCGCGGAAAGCTTCTAACTTCACAATAAAAGCCCCTGCCTAGCTCTTGTAAGTCTGGAGATATTAAGAGTGCTTTAGTTGTTCGGCGTACTTAACGGCTTTAAGACCATCTTCCATCCTATTAATTTTGAAGTAGACTTGGCCCAAGTAATGATAGGCTTCGGCATAGCTGGGCCGAAGCTTGATAGCACGTAGGAAAGAATCAATCGCTTCGTTGGGTTGATCGAGCTTATCATGGGCTAGGCCGAGGTTGAAATAAGCGGCGGCATCGTCCGGCTTAACCTGAATAACCCTCTGAAATTCAGCAGCGGCATCTTGATAACGATTTTCCGAGACATAGGCCACGCCGAGGTTATAGTGAGCAGCATAGCTATCGGGGGCAATCAGGAGCATATTTTGGAAAGTCTCCATGGCCATATCAATTTGACCACCTTGAGCAAAGGCTTTACCCAACAATTCACGGGCTCGCATATTATTGGGGTCAGATTTCAGGATGGCTTCAAACTGCTCTTTAGCCTCATCCGCCTCCATCCGGGTGAGGTAAATCTGGCCCAAATCGAGGCGGGCTTCCACCGCATCATCTTTAATTTCGATAGCTTTTTGAAAAGCCGTCACAGCCTCGTCAATCTGTTTCATATCTACGTAAGCGCGGCCTAGATAACGGTAAGTAGTGAAATCATCCGGTCGTTGGCGTACCACCTCTTCAAACTGTAAAGAAGCATCCTGCAACTGGTGCTTGCCTAAATAGATTAGACCCAAATTAAAGCGGGCATCGGGCAATTGGGGATCAAGATTGATAGCCTTCTGGTAGGCTTCAATCGCGCGGGGATTATTTTGTTGTCGGCGGAAGGAGTTGCCTAGATAATAGGCTAATTTTGCGCTAGTAGGTTTTTGGGCCGCCGCTCGTTGCACAGAATCAAAAGCTTCCTGCTCTTGACCTTGTTGCCGATAGATTTTAGCAATGGCCTCATAGACTTCATCGGGCGGATTGGGTAAACGCAAGACACTTTGAAACATACCCATCGCTTGACTAGCTTCGTCCATCTCCTGATAAACGAGGCCGAGTTCAAATTGGCCCTCGGTATTGCGTGGGTCCATACGGAGTGCCTTTACCAAAGCCTCGCGAGCCTCGGGTAGTTGTTTATTGAGGCGCATACCGATAGCAGCCCGAATTAGGTCTTTGGGATTGGTGGCCGAGGTAGCACTACGGGCCTCGCCCATCAACTTGAGGTGGCGGTCGCGCAGGTCATAGCGATAGCGAGCCTCATAAATATCGGCCAGTTCCTCGTGAGCATCGGCATAAGCCGGGCGCAAGCGTACAGCCTCCTGCAGATAATGGAGAGCCTGATCTTTGAGGTCTTCTTCTTCCTTAATAAGGCATTGGTCGTGTAAAACTTGACCGAGATGAAAAAGAGCTTCGGGCAACCGCTGGTTAATTTCGAGAGCCTTCTCCAATTCAGGCATAGCCAGATTAAGCGTGTTCATCAGAGTGGTTTGGGAATGTCGGAGCAACGCTTTTAATTCGTCGCGAGCCTCTTGGATGCGGGTTTGATCGCGGCTTTGCTCCACTTTGCGTAGCTCCCGAATTTTTTTCAACGTGGATTCCACTTTACGGTAGTAAAGCAGAGCCAAATCCACATGAACCTCGGCAAATCTAGGATCAAGGATCAAAGCATCGCGGAAATAGCTGCGGGCCTCGTCCTCCACTTGCTCTTCGCTATAGCTCAAGCCTATCGCCCGAAAAGCGGCGGCAAAGTGTTCATTGAGTTTGATAGAGTTTTGCAGCTGGTCACGGGCCTTAACATATTGCTTCTTTTTGAGGTAGGCCATACCCAAATTATAACGTGCTACCGCGAGGCCAGGTTTGGATTGAATAACTTCGACTAGCCGCTTAATCGCAAAATCCATTTTACCTTGCAGCAGCAAACTAATGCCGAGGTTATGTCGCGCCTCGTACATATTGGGGTCAAGGGTCAGAGCCTCGCGATAGCTACTGACGGCGTTCTCGAAGTCGCCCAAATAATAGCGGGTATTACCTAAGAAGAAGTAGATAATTGCGCGGTCAATGCCTAAATCATTTTTGCGATTGGAGTTGTGCATATAGGCTGAAATCAAAGCCAGACTAAATTCGCTGCGGGCCTTTTCGTATTGCTCCAGCGCGTAAGCCCCCAAACCACTGACAAAAGCCGAAAAAGTGGTGCTATTTTTGGCGGTTTGACGGCCCAAATCAAAACTTTTAAGGCCCAAGATTTGAACTTGCCCATGTTGCTCACGCCGATTTTCGAAGGGTTCGGTTAACTCTACCACCGGCACAAAGTCACGTGGAGTGCCATAGATATTCCAACCCCAAATAACCGCACGGGCCTTCGGATACTCGGCCTCGCGCAAAGCTTGCCCCCGATTACCTACAAAAACATCGGTCTTAAAAAGAGTAACGTGCAGCTCGCGCTCCTTGTTGAGTTGGGTCTCCTTGGTAAGCTGGGCATCGGCCAGTTTTATTTTAAGCTGTTCCATAAGGTGAGTGGTAAGCATCCGGGAACCAGAGACCTCTTTCCATTTCGCGAGGGTTGCGGGAGGATCGAATTTTTTAGGCAGAACAGGCAACCGCTCCTCTTCCGCTTCAGCACCAATATCCAGTAGGTTACTCTCAGGACTGGCATCTGCCGCACCACTGGTAAAGGCGAGTGGACGAGGTGGGTTAGTAGTTAGGTTTGTAAGGCTTTGATTTTGGCCGGAGGGCAAGGCGCGAGGAATATCCACCGGTGGCAAGTTTACGCTGGGCTGATTACGCCGATTACGCAAGTATTCTTGGACAAAGCGGTTTTTGAACAAAGCTTCTTTTGAATCGCCCTCATCCTCTGGGTCTAGCGAATAGTCGCGGCTACTCAGCAGGTTACGGCGGGACTTGCGAAGCTGCCCATAGAGTGCCCCTTCGGCATCACGTTCCTCGACTAGGTCGGCGATAGCAATTATAAAGCCGGTAAATTTGGGGGCTTGAATATTGAGCAGTACCCAAGTACCTAGCACCAAGACCCCTAAAATGGAGCGAATGATTAAAGAGCCAAGTTGAAAACTGGGAGGTAACCAACGAAATATATTGGCGAATGCAAAAATAAGCGCCAGTAGTATAAATACTCCGGCTGTCACTCCAAAGACAGGATGATAGACATATCTGGTTAACCGCTTCATCTAGTACTTCCAGCCTGAACCTGTAAACTTATTAAATTAATCTGCCATTAGTCCCGATATTTCTTAATACTCTTTCCCATTATACTCTATTTCAGGAAAAAGTCATCCTCTTATGCTGCACTTTTTAACGACTAGTCTGCTGAAGCACTTCCAAATCGGCGAAGGGCAAGATCAGACGTGAGCCATTAACCTCTACTTCGGCGAGGTGTTCGACTTGACCGGGGATTACCCCTCGACGAGGAGGCGGTAAAATGCGTACAAAACCAACCGACCCCAAATAGCTATGGTTAGTTAGGCGAACTATCGAGCCCGGACGGGGTACTTGGTCAATTAGATTCAAACTGCTACCAGCATGACCTGCTTCACCCGGCGTAGAGACTGGCACTATAATTTCAGAATGTTGCTGACCATGCCGAAGCTTGGTGGAGCCATTAATCGAAAGACCCTGCCCATCGTGAGAAAGGAGTAGTTCAAAAAGAGGGCTTGCCATAGGGCGTTGCCCAAAGCCTTCTGTAATTACCAAAGTTAGAGGGCTATCCTGACCGCTTAGATCGGCAGGAAAGCGCCAACCATGGCTACCTACTTTATAGAAGGAGTCGCGTTGGCGATATTCTAGGAATTTAGTTAACTCTTCCTCCCGAATACTACCGCAGATAATACCGCGCACTTTCATCTCTACCGCCCGGCGAAGGGTTTCGGCTCGGACGTGAGAACCGCCCAGCAAAATAAAATAACTAGCGCGGGCTTCAATTTGAGCCGGATCCATTGGCTCGCTCGGGTCATTGGTTAGCACTTTTAAAACGCCGTGTTGCTCATCACCAAAACCAAACGCCCCCTTCGCATACCCCGCCTTGAGTTCGATTTTCACCCCAGAGTTGGGAATAGTGGCTGTGATAGTGCCACGTACATACGCATCGAGGTTAAAAGGCTTGGGCGTAGGCGTAAGGCTCAAGTAACCAGTGGCAGCACCAAAGGCCGAGAGGATCGCATCAAAGGGTGCCTTGAATTGTTTACTCAAGAAACCCTTGCGCTGGGCGATTACATCGCCCTGATTGGCCGGTTCGTTCACCTTTTTGAGTAGTAACCGACTAACCTCACGCGGCTCAACCTCAAAAAATTCGGTCAGATTGAAGAGGCGTGGACGACCCGGCACTAGGGTACGGGCCACCACTGTATCGCTATCAACCCTTTGGCCCTGCGTTACCAGCACCTCACCCAGTTGGGGCAAGCGGCGTTCTATTTCAAAGTCTATATTCCAAGCCAAGGCCGGATAATGCTTTGGTTGGGCCACGGTGGCCGAACGTGAGGCTACCGGGGGACCAAAATGAGAGAGTGGTGGTAGTTGGAAATTAGTCATTTACGTTTAGCCCCCTTTTTATCTTTACTCTTCTTAGGCTCCGGTACCGCCTCGGCTGGCCGGTCGGCTGGCCGTTTGGTGGCCGGGTTAGGCGGCGTATTGTCAAATTCAGGCATTGGCTGGCCGCGAAGGTTAAGCGGAGTACCACCGCCAGTCACAAGTTCCGTCATTGGCTGTCCGACCGAGGGATTGCCCATATCCATATTGAGATAATCCACGTCACTAGAAGTGTCCTCGTTTTCGGCTTGTTGAAGGGCTAGGCTGTAAACCTCATGCCAGCTTTGAACCTGAAGGCGGCGTTGGGCCAGGTCTGTAGCAAACTTAATGGGGCGACCCCGTGCATCAATAATCAGGCCCAAAGCCCCGCCCCGCATCTCCTGTCCGGCGGCGGTTCGTACCAAAGAACCCCGCGCCACCCGACCAATGCGGAAATTGCCTTCAGGCTTGATTTCAAGACTAGCCTTTTCATCCGAGCGCAAGGGAAGCAGAGTAATGGAGCCATAAGGCACCGTAGCTTGTTTCACTCGGCCCCGCTCGGTGGTCATCTTCACCGTTACGGCGGGACTACCGAGCGAGCCTTCACCAATGGGTACAATCACCGGTCCAAGCCGATGCAAACAATCATAGCGGAAGAGATAAGCGGCGGCATTGGGATTAAAGACCGCCAAAGCACCACTAGCGGCCATCAGCATAGTGGAATCGAGTTCCAATTCCAGCAAGCCCGTCTCTGTACCGCCGGGCGGTTGCAAGCCATCCAAGAGTAGTAGAGCGGCCTGCCAGATGTTAATGTTAACGAGGGGTCCGCCGACTCCAATCAGGCGGTTATAATCAAACTGCCCGTTACGCTGACCGGCGTGAGTTTGGCTATGCAACTGGCTACCCAAGCGGAGTAAGATTTCACGTCCAAAAGCACCTTCAATAAAGACTTCACGTTGATTGGCAGGCAAGATCTGAGGTCGCAGAATTTTATTTAGGGCGTAATGGACTAATTCATCGTCGCCAATCTCGAAGGGGAGCCAACGCCGCAAGTTATCGCAGGTTGTTTCGGTCAGTACATTGCTCAGCCCAAAGCTAAGGCCAAAGCCACCGCGCACCATCGAAACAAAATCGGTGGCATCGGCATAGAAGAGGGCCGCATTACTCCCCCCTAAGTCGGCAGTCAAGACCCGATTATCGGCCACATCCTTAGCCAAAAACTGAGTCATCAGCCCGACCGCAGAACAGGTGGTATTCACCGGGGCACTACTCATTTCGGTCAAGCGACGATAGCCAGATAAGGTGGGCAACAAGCGTTCTTGGTAGAGGGCCGCAAGCTGGACTTGGAGGGGCATCAAATTTTCCCGGTCAAGCGAGGGGCGAATATTATCTACCAAGAACAATTCAAGCTGACCTTGGTTTTTTTCAATCAAAGCCTCGCGGCCCTCGTGATTGGCGGCATAAACCACCGTCAAGGGGCGACGAATTTCGCCTGTGGCATTAGCTAACAGGGCTTCTTGGCGGTTGGTCTCCAAAAAGACCCCAATTAATTCTAGCAACGAGTCAATCGGGGCACCATCCGAACCACCCGCCAGAATCACCACGTTAGGGGCGAGACGACGAAGCTTGGCAACCTGCCGCTCCTTCCAGCCATGTCGTTGCCGTTTATTAAAAAGAGCCAGACCACCTTTCTTCTTTTTGGTCGGTCGGGTAGTACGGCCAGCCGGAGTGTCGGCATCCGCTAAGGCGAAATTAGGGCGGTCTTTGCGGGAGGCAAAAGGCGAAAACTCGGCCTCCGGGTTATCGGGATCATAATCGCTGGCGGAAGCGGTTTGCCCGTACTCCGGGTTATCACCGTAGTCGTCCATACTAATTGTATCCAACACGGTCGTATAAGTGCCATGGCTGGCGCGGTTGGCACTCTCCGCCGAGAGATTATGTACCAGTCCGGCCACCACCACCCGCAGAGGTTCGGCAGCACTACTACAGGCCACAAAAGCATCTATACCCGTACCATCGTCTTGTTGCGGCACAAGTAGTCGTCCACCAACCAGCAATTGCCGCCCGGTATGGGTCTGAATCACTTCAATCGCATTAAGCACCCCAATAGTAACGTCATTGTAAGGTTCTTCTAGGGTGCTAGGTGCTTCACCGCGAGCGATGAAACGATAAGCCTGCTCCACCACCTCTACCAACACTACGCGGGTGGTATTACTGCCACAATCGGCCACTAAGACCGATTCAATCTCAGGGTAGACCCTCTGGCTCATCAGCATCTCTCCATAATAGCCAATTAGAATTGGATTTTGAGCAAAAAGAGTAAGCGCTCCACTAGGGCCGCGAAATAAGTCAGGAAGACGGAGGCAAAAACCGCCCCAAAAGCCAACATTATGGCCCAACGCCCCACTAAGCGAGCATTTTGGCTGACCCTTCGGCTTAGCAGACTAACCGCCGAACGGCCAGCCGAACGGCCAGCCGAACGGCCAGCCGAG
This sequence comes from Candidatus Chloroheliaceae bacterium, assembly GCA_013390945.1. Classification (GTDB taxonomy): domain Bacteria; phylum Chloroflexota; class Chloroflexia; order Chloroheliales; family Chloroheliaceae; genus L227-5C. Next base: position 2,971 of record JACAUC010000165.1, on the reverse strand, counting down.
GCGGTCTGGAGTGGGTTGGATTTGCCTTCGGTTGACCGCGTGGTAAACTGGAAATACCAGAGTGTGGTTAAAGTACCCACAACCAAGACCACCCGCCCTATAAGATCCGCTATTCCAATTCCAGCTTGGTTGAGCGGTAGCATCGTTGCGCCAATCTGGGGTAGCAGTGTTCCTGCAACCGCACCGGAGAGGGCAAGGGCTGAAACCGTACCAACTACCAAGGCCATCACCAGATTAGTGGCAGGGCGGATGGCCCTGATGGGGCGGAAGAGCATCACCACCCCCAAAAGGAGCGGGAGAGTATAAGTCACTAATTGACCAATTCCGGCCCCTTCTTGAATACGCTCAAGGGCTGGAAGAATCAGGTTGAAAATGATTTGAAGCGTGGCCCAACCCACGCTCACGCCGACCAGAATATGCTCGGTCAAGCGGAAAACCACATTATCCCCGATCAGGTAGCTATAGACCATCAAGGTTAGCACCAATGCGAGACCTTGGCCCAAATCCACCCACAACATGCCTTGCTCCTTCTTAGTCAAGCCTCACCCGGTAATCAATTTCCGGGCAATTTCTTATTCGCGCGACCGTACAAAATAAACTACATTTGCCACTACTACCGCCAATACCAACAATAGCACCGCCAGCGTTTGAGCCGCCAACCGTTTATCTAGGTTGAGCTTACTATCAATTTTAATGTCATTATTTTTCAAAAGCTGCTGATACTGGGCCGTACCGTTCAACCCTTCCAGCAGGCCATGGACACGTGGATAATTGCTGAAAAGATTAGGTTGGGCGCTAGGTGGCTCCAACAAGTAGGGCCGGGCCATCGGAGCCACTGCCGCCGTAGTACCATAGAGCAAGGCCAACCTCGATTGGATGCCAAATTGCTCAATCCACATTCGCACACTATTTTCATCTCCGGCCAGCACTACCACCGCATCAAAATCATTGATGGAATTGATACCGCTCATTACCGGGAAACTATTGGCCCGCTTTCCTGCCTTATAATCGTTAAGATTACCTAAGTCATTAAAGAGGCTCCGCAGGGCCGCTTCATTACCGGGTCGCCAACCTAGATTCAAGTATTTGTTGCCATATTGGTAGACACCACTATTACCATAATCAGGTTGGGTGGCGACTTCTTCCGTTATCTGTGAGGCCAGTGCTGGCCCTTGCGAGTTCAAGCTAAAAGTAACAATCCGGGCGCGGTTTTTCATAATATGTTGAGTCACCGCATGAGCCATTGGGCTCATCTCACCGCTGCGGTCTCCCTCCCAGTCATAAGCGATTAAGACTTTACTATCTGAATTGAGCTTACCCAAAGTATCATAGAAATTCTGCACCGGCTGAGTCACGTTTAGCGGCGGAGAAGTTAGGGGCTGCAAAAGGGCAAAGAGAGTGACACCAAGCAAGAGGAGGTAAAGCAGGTAATTTACCAACCGCGCGGCATCCAGCGGAAAACGAGAGCTAGTTCGCGGCTTTGGCTTCTTAGTTACTACCACCGACTTGGCTGGATAAGACATAATCGGTGTAGGATTGAGCAACGTGGAGAGTACAGCAGCACTTGCCAATTGAGGTGGTAGTTCAATCAGGGGTAAGCTACCCGGTACTATAAATGGTTCGGCGGGGAAGAAGGGCAGTGCAGGTACTTCTTGCTCCAGTGTGGCCGGGCCAACTGTCCGCAACCAACTTGGTACACCGGGAGACTCCGAAGCCGTGGCAGTCTCAAAACCAAAGGCGGTAGGAAGAGTAGAGGTTGCTTGGAGGTCTACCGCTTCTGGTGCGTTGCCGGGTAGGGTAGCGCGAAGCCAAGAAGGTCCTTCCACGTCGCCGAGGAAACCGCCCTCTAACGGATTAGCGGGCTGATTGAGATGGGCGTTAAAGTCATCAAAGCGGCCCGCCGAGGTCTGAGGGTGCGCTTGGGTAGGCTCGTCACCATTTTCAGTAGCCGCTAGATTGGGTATTGTCTCAAAACTATTAGCCGTGAGCGGCAAATCGGCCTCCCTCTCAGCCGCCGCCGCATCTTCCTTCAACCAATCCGGCAAGTCGTCGGGTAACTCAAATTGAGGCACAGGAGCGGCACGTTGCACTTGCAACCAATCGGGCAAACCGACCGAAGCATTATCCTCCACCAAGGTAGCACTACCGAAATTAAACGGCTCGTTACTTAGAAGCAGATCAATTTCGGCCTCTTCCGCCCCAGAAGTGGAAAGCGGTAAGACCGCCCCTGCTTGAGCCGCCGCAGGCGCGGCTTGGCTTGGTTCTTTCAACCAATCCGGCAAATTGGCTTGCTGTTCCTCCGCCCGACTGATACCAGCAAACATTGAGCTATAGCGTGGCTCAGGCTTGCCAGATGGAAGCGGCTCGTTACGTGGCGCATTAGGAGCCTGACCAGAGACCATCGCTTGCAACCATGGGGGCATCTCCTCATCCGGGGTTGAAGCAGCTTCACCACTAGTCGCTGTTGCTTGTCCCATTGCTTGCAACCACGCAGGCGGCGCAGGTACTTGGGGAGCAACTGGCGGCGTGGGCGACGCACTACCTAACTCTTGTAACCAAGCGGGTGACGTATCCTCTTTGGCAGCAGATGGCGCAGGTACTTGGGGAGCCGCAGGCGGCGCGGGCGACGCACTGCCTAACTCTTGTAACCAAGCGGGTGACGTATCCTCTTTGGCAGCAGACGGCGCAGGTACTTGGGGAACAACAGGAGCAGGCTCCGCACTTCCCAAACCTTGCAACCACGCGGGCGACGTATCCTCTTTGGCAGCAGCTGGAGCGAACGGCGCAGGCTCCGCACTTCCCAAACCTTGTAACCACGCGGGTGACGTATCCTCTTTGGCAACAGCTGGAGCAGGCTCCGCACTTCCCAAACCTTGTAACCACGCGGGTGACGTATCCTCTTTGGCAACAGCTGGAGCAGGCTCCGCACTTCCCAAACCTTGTAACCACGCGGGTGACGTATCCTCTTTGG
>JACAUC010000164.1 GCA_013390945.1 Candidatus Chloroheliaceae bacterium | reverse complement strand
GTTGTGCCGCCAGTTGATTTTCACCTACCACTACTCTTGCCAGATTGGATAGCTCCTCGACTTTGCAACAGCCTTATTTTTATGGTACTGGTACTAAACCTCCCCATATTGATATTTAGTACTCTGCTCAATAATCTTAATCTCGTTGGGAGTGAGTTCAAATAGTTTATAAACCAAGTTATTGAGTTCTGTTTCAAGGCGTATAATCTCTGCCGTAAGCCGTTGGTCTTCTTCGCGGCGGGTCGTAAACCACTCTTCCCAATCGTCACGTTCCCTTAGAGGGATCGTTCTTTTGAAGACTTTTTTGATCTCCTCGGAAAAAGACCCAAAACCAAGTTCCCACCATGCCGTTAGCTTTTGGTTTAACTTAGCATCCGGTGTAGCTAAATCGGTAAGAATCCGATGGCGGGTTTTGTGGTGTAGCTTATAGCGAGCTTGGGAAAGATTCGTTAACTCCTTTGCCCTTGTTGTAACTGCTTCACGTTCTGGCTCGTTCATTTCTGGTATGGGTAGCTGAGTCATAAATTGAGCAGAAAGGGTATATCTGAGCATTCCTTTTCGTTCACCGATAGGTACACAAAGGTTTGTCACGGTAAACCATAACACCCTCGACATAAGCAAGCCCAACAATTCCAGATTCTCCCCAGGTATCATAAACGTAGTTTTGTTACCAACTATTCCTGATTTAGCCAGCGCAAAACGGGGCTGTTTTGCCATTTCCGGCCAAAAAATCTTGAACCCTTCAAAGGCTGAGTAATAGCTGCAAGGTCGTAATTCCCACCAATAAGTGCCTTTGTCTGCACGTTTCTTTGCTGCTTGAATAAAAGGTGTTAAATGTTTGGTTATGGCTGGATATTTACCCTCTAGTTGATTCCAAGCATCCTCTTCTGTTAGACCTAAACCAAATATAGTATTTGTCCATTTATCAGGCAAAAGTATCAACCACCGACCTTCATCTTCGACATACCACGATCTAACATCCTCACCATTAAGCAACGGCTTGATTATGCTGGCACAAGCAGGGTCATTGCTAACCAATCTATTACGTGTAGCGGTATCTATAATAAATGCCTCATTAAGTCCGGTTTTCACTCCATAATATAATTGTCCGTTTACAGCCTTGCCTAATGGAGTGCCTTTAGCCAATATCTTTTGAAAAACTTGGCGACCTGCATCATCACCCAATTGCCAGCCATTATCGGGTTGATCGTGGATAGTGACGGAGAAGAGTTTGGTAGCCACTCGTTCCTCAAAGGGCTGAATCTCCTCGCCGCGCGTAAAGACCGCCACCTGAGCGGAATAGTTAGAGGTGGGAATTTGACGAGAAACTACCAGAATGGCCGGGTAGACATCTAGCGCATCGGCAAATACCCGATTATCGCCCAAATCTATCAGTTTGGCGAGGGTGGTTTTGGTACGTAGGAAGGCTCGCAATGGTTTTGCGTAGTTGGCCCGTAACCAACTATTGCTGCTAATATAGGAGAGGCAACCCTCTTCGCCGATTAACCGCATACCCTGACCAAAGAAATAGACAAATAGATCCGCAGTACCACTATGTAAATCAGGGTAAGCGGCTTTGAAATAGGGTTTTAGTGCCGCCAACAACTCCTGCCGAACGTAGGGCGGATTGCCTATTACTGCCTCAAACCCTCCATTTTCCTTCCAAGTGGCATGTTCTAGGTCAATAAAGACTTCGGGAAATTCCAAATCCCAATGGAAAAAGCGTTTTTCAGCCTGAAGGAGGCGCACCTCTTGTACTACCGTAGTGTAAGGATCGCCTAAATGGTCGAGTTTGGTCAACAACTCGTCCGGGGTATGATTATGTAGCAGTTCCTCGGTTCGGACTATGCCAAAGTGACGCGCCACATAAATATCCAGTAGCCGCTTGTAGTTGCTGGCTTCCTTATCAAATTGCTGAAAGAGGGTTTGGCTTTGTTCTACTTCTGTAAACGTAGCATCACTAAGGAGACTTATCCCTTGCATTATATTGGCGGCTTGTAACAGACCTGCAAAAGGGCCACTCAGAAAGCTCATTTGCCCTGCCGGGCCAAACTGCGACATCTCGGCCTCGGTCTGACGTGCCATCGCCCCAACCAGCGAATTACCATACCTTAAATGGTGATCTAAGAAGGAGAGCGGCGCACCTACGGTGAAGGAGTGGAGCCAAAGGCTAACTTTTGCCAATTCTACCGCCATTGCGTTTAAATCTACTCCGTAGATACAACGTTTCAAAATCACGCGCTGTAACAGTTGGGTGTCATTTAGGCGGATAGGGTCTATTCGAATATTTTGGGCGGTCAGATTAGCTATAATCTCTTGGCGAGTACGTTCCAGCATCTTTAGTACCGGGTTCTCTTCTGGATATTGGTTGAGAATAGTGATTAACTCATCGGTCAGATAGTCTACCGCCTCTACCAAGAAGTGACCACTACCCATTGCTGGATCACATACCTTAATATCCAGCAGCGTTTCAACCGCCATAAGCTCTAATCTTCCAAGTTGGTCGCGCAAATTAGAGCCACTATCCAGAGAAATTCTGCCATCCTGTAACTGCGCCCGAAGTGTGCCAATTCGATTCATTAATTCATCAAAACGTATGGCCCGTTCCTGCAAGACTGGACTTAACGCCTGCCGTACAATATATTTAACGACATACTCCGGGGTGTAGTAAGAGCCAGTCGCATGACGTTCACCCCGGTCATTTTCCAAGTGTACCTTGCCCTTCTTGGCCTCCTCCACCACGACCCGATATTCCAGCAGACCTTCGTAAATTGCACCGAGGTGGCGCACATTGATAAAGCCATAGTCAATTGGCTCTTGTTTAATTCGGGCTAGTTGGTCTAGTGCCGGGGCTAGTTCGGCATCGGTTAAGCGGTGGTCACGCAAAAAGCGGGTAGTAGTGGAAGACTGGCTGAATAAACCTCCATTATAGCGTGGTACACCTAAACCTTGATCGCCTCGGTCTATTAGGCGGAAGAGGTTTAATAATTGGTCACAATAAGCGGTAGACGTTTGACCGAGGGGTACTTTGCGGTCTCTCTTTTGGGCCACTTCTTGTGCGATGCGGGTCAAACTTTGGGCCTGATAGCCCGCATTGTCCATTGGTAGCAGGTTACGGGCTTCGGCGTAAAGCAGAAAGAGCATTTTGTAGAGCAGTGCCAGGGTTGCAGCATAAGTGGTGTTAAGGGCTACTTCGCTGGTAATATCCTCATCTTGCTCCGCGTTACTTCTCACAAAACCACCTGCCAACAGCGGAAAGACCTGCTGAAAGACCATCTCCTTGAGCAGGTCCCCAATTACTCTAGCATAAGTGGCACTGCCCTCGCGTACTCGTTCCAAGAAATTTCGCCCTTGTGCATCCCGAATGAAAGCTTTATGGCGGAAGAAAAACCAGAAATACTTGAATGGCTCAGGGTCATTCGAGGTTAGCAGAGCCACCAAATTGATTTCATAAAATTCGGTAGCCATAGAGGAAGCCTGCCGGGAATAAATTCGCCAAGTATGGCCGTTAGTCAGGATTGCCCAATCTACGCCAGTTCCGGTTAGATAGTTGACGATTTGAAAGCTAGGATTGACGTTCTTGTAGCTATCACGTGAATCATTTTGGTTGGCTTCGTTAAGGGAGCGGCCCCAATATTTAGCATCGGCTACCGCGATGGCCCGTGAATAGAAAGCGGTTTCGTCTTGCTGCTGATGGTCAGCCTCCGATTTAAGGTTGGCATTAGGAAAAAGGGTGTAGTCCGGTCGCATTACGCGACCCGCCCGCTTTACACTGGTCTGTACACTATAGGCAAAGCCCAAAATATCTAGTACCGGACGAATAAACTCCTGTTCGGTTTGGGCTTCATTCAAGTTGGGGAGAACGGTCTTTTTCGTTTCGTAAAGTACCTTCAAATTTTGGAAGGGCGATTCTACATCTTCACCCCATTCCTGATGCTCTTGAATACGCTCTTTAAGGTAATGTTGCGAGAATAAAGGCTTATTTGTACTATTATTTGTTCCCAAGAAGGGTAGTTTAAGTTGTTCTGCTCCAGTGTTAGACGATGCGGTCACCTGCTCTATTCCTTTCTTAGATTGGTTTGGGCCTTGCTAAATCCGTAGTGCCTCCGGGGTCTTTGATGATTCTTGATTAATTACGCACTTTGCGGCAGAAAGTTTGAACTATCTGCCTTGTAAATTAACGGGGAGGCTGATTAATCTCTTTTGTTATGTTATAGTTACCGGAAACCGCCGGAGCGCATAGTTAAAGAAATCATCCGCTCAGCATATTTAGCAGAGAAGAACATATGAAAAAGCCCGAAGCGGAAAAGTTGATAAACGATACCTTTACCCGCGAAACTGTCGCTAAGGAATTTTTCGAGCAATACAAAAATCTCTACCTGCGCTTGAAAGGGGCGATAGGTGAATATTTAACCAAAGATGCCATTACACGGGTAGAATTTGAGGCCAAAGGGGTAAAGACCCCGGATTTTGCCAAGCGACTACTGGGTCAAATTGTCTTTCTCTACTTCTTGCAAAGAAAGGGTTGGCTAGGGGTCACAAAAGGAAGAGCGTGGGGTACTGGCCCAAAGGATTTTCTACAACGGCTTTATGATAGAAAATTAGCCCCATACAATAACTTTTTCAACGATATTTTGGAACCGCTCTTCTACGAAGCCCTAGCAACCGAGCGCACCGATAATTTCTATCAGCGTTTTGATTGCCGCATCCCCTTCCTGAATGGTGGTTTGTTCGAGCCCATTTGTGGCTATGATTGGGTAAACACCGATATTTTGCTGGATAATGCCATTTTTAAGGGAATTTTAGAAGTCTTTGACCTTTACAACTTCACGGTACGGGAGGAGGAGCCTCTCGATAAGGAGGTGGCGGTTGACCCTGAGATGTTGGGGAGAGTCTTTGAAAATCTACTCCCTGAAAATGAGCGTAAAGGTAGCGGAACCTACTACACCCCCCGCGAAATCGTCCAATATATGTGCCAAGAGAGCCTGATTAACTATCTGGATGCCAAGTTAAATATACAGCCTCAGCCTATTGAAGACCCACCGCAATGTAAGGTCTTTTCCGAATTTACCAAGGTTAATCCCTTCACCGCATATGAGGAGGTGTATATAGAGCGAGTGCCACGCCAAGACTTAGCCGAATTTATCTATCATGGGGAGGTGGCCCAAGAGCATGAAGCAACGGCGGTGGTAAAGAGCCAATACGAAAAAATTTATACTGGTGCTTATCAATCTAAAATCCCTGAGAACATTCGTAAGTTTGCCACAGAAATAGATGAAGCGTTAGCGAATGTAAAAATCTGTGATCCAGCGATTGGTTCTGGTGCTTTTCCAGTGGGTATGATGAATGAGATAGTTCGGGCTCGCTCGGTCCTCAATGCTTACTTGGGAGATGCTAGTCGCACCTCTTACGAGTTCAAACGCCACGCCATCCAAGAATCGATCTATGGGGCGGACCTAGAATCTTCAGCCGTAGATATAGCCAAACTTCGGTTATGGCTCTCCCTAATAGTGGATGAGGATGATATAAAACCTTTGCCAAATCTTGAGTATAAAATAGTAACGGGCAATTCTCTGCTTGGTTTTCCTTTCGATACGAGCGGATTTGAGCTAAATCAAGGATTTGATATAGTTATTGCTAATCCACCTTATGTTGACTCGGAGAAGATGGTAAAGTTGGACAGGAATTATCGTGAACTCCTTAAGTCAATTTATGCTTCCGCAAAGGGCAATTGGGATTTGTTTGTGGTATTTATAGATAAGGGTATTTCGTTACTTAACCAGACTGGCACACTCTTCTACATTATTCCCAATAAATTATTAGCCGCACCTTATGCAGCGGCTATAAGGGAAATAATTTCTAATCAAACAATATGTGAAATAAGAGATTATTCTTGTGCCAATGTTTTCACAAGCGCAAATGTCTATCCAATTGTTATTGGACTAACTAAATATGACTTCAAAAGAGATCCACATCTAGTCACAATGAGCGATACCAACAAGATAATGAGCGATATTACTGTAAGCAAAGAAACATTAAAGCAAGATAAGAACTGGAATAAATATTTTGGAACTCAGCAAGAAGTCGAATTACTTCTGAAATTAAAAACCCTTGAGAACCTGAGTAATTATGTGGCTGAAATCACCGCTGCTGCTACCGTTAATGAGGCTTATCTTATAAAAGAAATAGTTTGTGAAGAATCGCTCATTGGAGCGGAAGAAAGTTTTAAGCTTATAAATACTGGAACCATAGACCCCTACAAATCCTTATGGGGTATAAATCAAACCCAATATATTAAAGCAAAATATAAAAAGCCTGTGGTCTCTTCTCGTAACCTAGAAAAGATGAACAAAAGGCGTAAAGAACAAGCCAGTTTCCCTAAATTAATCATTGCAGGAATGTCAAAATCTATAGAATGTTTTCACGATATGAAGGGGGAGTATTTAGCTGGCAAATCTACCACGGTTGTATTTGATAACTCACCGGAGAAACTAGCTTATATTTGTGGACTATTCAACAGTAGACTGATTAGTTTCTGGTTAAATAAAAGCTACAATTCACTAAAAATGGCAGGTGGTTATATTAATGTAAGTAACAATGAATTGAAACAAGTTCCCTTTAAACCACTTCATGAATCTGTAGATGGTAAAAAAATCATTGAATTAGTAAAATCTGCTCATATAGCAAAGGATGATACCACTCTATCTATTTTAATTTCTAAAATAGACCAACTTGTCTACAAAATCTACGGTCTAACGCCGGAGGAAATAGCCCTTATAGAATGCAGTGAAATAGAGGCAGAGGAATAAACGGTTTCTTTTTAGTATTTAGGATAGGCGGTTTCGGTGGGCATCTTTGGCAAGGGTCATTTCAAATTGGCTACGAGAACCCGGTTTTATTCTTCTGCCTCCCCTTTTGGCTCTGCCCCTCCTATGTCGGTAGTGGTGGTCTCTTCCATAGGAAACGCAACCTGCCCTAGCGGTGGTATAGCTTTCTTTCGCTTTTTCTTCTTCTCTTCTAAGAGGGGTTTGATCGAAGGCTCGGCGGGTAGGGTTTCGGGCATTTTGCCTCCAATGTCTTCGATAGCTTTGCGTACTTTCCGACCAACTTCCCGGTGGGTGTTAATGGCTTTGGTCTGGCCGATAATACCTTCATCTCTAAGTTTTTCTTGAGTTTGGGTTATTCGGAAGTAGTTAGCGGCTAGTTCTGCTTGACCCATTCGGTCTAGCAGATCTTCTTTAGGTGGAATGCCTTTTTGGGCTTTTACCTCGTTTACCCCTAAGCCACCGTAAAGACCCCTATAGCCCGCATCATGGAAAATACCAAAACTTTGAGGTAGTACTCCGGCACTTCTAGCGGCTTCATTAAGACTCTTGTTGCTTTCGCCCACTTGTTCCCGTAGGTAAAGCCGCTCGTCTTGAGCTTCTTTTAGCTCGGCTAGTTCGGTCTTGCGCGTGGCAAGCGCAAAGTAATTTTGAGCAGCGGCAATCTCTGGTTTACGTGGATCACCGTTTTGGGCGACTAGATAGCAGGCTAGGCGGCTTAGAATAAAGTCTTTAACGTTTTGAACTGAGCCTTTGCCTCCTTTGATCGGTTTGGTGGCTCCAACGAAGTGATCGGCAACATTTTGCCCTACCTGTTCACAGGAAGTACTAGCGCGTTTAATCGCTACTTCAAAGTTGCGCCAGTCGGTGTATCCTAGAAGTTTGCTAAGATCACGGGCACTCCAGTATTCGGCCCCGTAAGGGCTGACCTGCTTCACCGAATCAAAATCGGGCGGTGTGTTATCGCCAGTATCACTGCTATCGTTATTAGTCGTTGAGTTATCGTCATCTATGGTCATTGTTTCCTCTGTCTGACTACCTTCGTTCTGCTCTTTTTCTTCTCTGACTGCCTGACAGACCCCTCTATGGGTGGCGTTTATCTTTAGCGTTCCGAATAAGCTCCTCTCTTTTGCTTTTCTGTATTGCCTACCCCATTATACCTTAAAATATAGCCCTAGCGAGTTGCATCAGTTAATGGAAGTGGTGGCAGGCTCTTAACTAAAGCGGAACGCCAAATTGAAATAGAGAGTGCCTTAATTTTGTTAGTAGTTACATCTGAAATTTAAGTTGTATATCTGCCTGATCTACTGGCAAATCAGACATACCAGTGGTACGCGCGGCGGCACACACTTCTCCCCAGCCTATAAAGTAGTTATCAAAATATTCAATGGGATATTTACTTAGGGTCTTTACTTCTTCACGAGTGGGTAAACGACCTATTTCTTGAGCAATTCGTTTAACATCTAGCTGCAAAATTTTCTTACTAACCATATAATGTTGTTTAGGGAGACGCTCAACCCTACTATTTTTAGCATCAGGTACAACCTCTCTTTTACCAAACGGGTTCTTGCCTTGCTGTAATTCCTCGTGTCGTTGTTGGGCGATGGTATGATATTGAAGGGATAACTCGATACCGATAAACCCTCTTCCCATTTCTTGAGCCACTAATGTAGAAGTACCAGCCCCATTAAAACAGTCCAGTATTACTTCACCGGGTAGAGTAAACAAAGTAAAGAGTCTACGCATCAACATTGGGGGCAATTGGCAAGGGTGATCCACCCGATAACTATTGTGTTTCAGGCGATGAATATCGTACCATAAATCGCTTAACTCACCTCGATCTGAGGCTTTAAGCCTCTGCCTTTGAGATAGGCAACTTTCTCTCAGGCAGTAAAATTCTCCCAGAGGGGCTAAATATTCAGCCTCTGTGCTATTTTTAGGCTGTAGTCCCGGCAACGCTCTTGCTTCCCCTTTTGAAAAACATAGAATAGGATAATGAGAAGGCATAATTTGGCGTACCGGGAAACTTATGGCATCCCAGACTATCCAAGCTTGAAAATTTAGCCTAGAGCAAAGATGTTGGTAATAGCGCACAGACCAGAGCGGAATATTCATAACCGCTAGGGTTTTACCGGGTTTCAGAATCCGCGCTAGTTCAGATAGCCACTGGTCACACCAAGCGAAATACTCAATTGTTTCCATACTATCATTCCAATGGCTATATTTCTTTTGAAGGTTGTAGGGTGGGTCAGCAAAGCAAAAATCCACTGACTCAGTCGGTAATGACCGTAGACCTTCAAGACAATCCATATTTAGTAAGCGCGACTCTAGTTTAGGTTCCCCGGCAGTGGCTAAATGCGGTGATAGTAGGGTTTGCGACATTTGAAAGAGTGTGGGTTGCTCTTTTATTAAAGACGTTTCATTAGGGCGTGGCGGCAACTCGGTCACTGGTAGCAAATCCTTACAGGTACGTAGATCAAGTATTTGTAGTAATTTGTAGGGTTCTAGTCCAAAAAGATCCTGCAATAGATCACTAATAGGTTCAATATCTTCGCACGGATTACACTCTATATCCCGCCATACATCTGAAATAAGCGTACCATATTCGTGATAGGTATGTTTCTTGCCACCATAGTCTTTGGTGGTTTTTTTACAGGATGGGCAATAAGTATATTTTACGCGGGTTTTAGTATGGCGCAAAGTGCCACTATAGCGCGTGAGTATCAATAATGCGGCATGGCGTTCTGGTAGCTTACCTTTTTGGTTTACATAAGTATGAGGGGTAGTTTTTACAGCCACCCAAAGCTTGAACTCCAAGTATTTCTCAAGAATCGGTAGTAAACGTGCGGCCTCTGGCGGAGTGGTTAAAATAGAGACGGTGGCATCTTTGTGCAACCGCAGACAAAAATTATAAATTAGTTGGTAAGCTTCTTGAGAGCGACTCGCCTCAAAATCAGTGCGTCCCATTGGAAAATGGAATAGATACACACCAGAGCTATCAACTTCAAAGTCGTTTAGCTGATGCAAATCCGCTATTTGTACAATATTTCTTTCAAGTCTTTTACATTCTTCACTTTGGTGCGACATTTTACTTATTTAGCTAAATCTTTAGACCAGAAGAATACTGCTTTTAATTCTAACTCGCTTGGGGTACGAACATATTGGCTCATCTATATAATCTTTCTTAGAGCAATTTTGAAACCAACTAAGTTATTTTTGGCTTTAAAATGAAATAAATCCAATCGGGTTTAACCGATTTAAGCTTCATAGACCGGAAATTTATTTCCGGTCTATTCTAAAACCCCGAATCATCCATCTTATTAACGTTGCGAATTGCGGCCCAAGATGGGCTTCTTGGGCGCGGACGGTTCGGGTGGGGCTTCTAGTTCCAACTCCTGCATCGTTCGGCGCAACGCTACTACCTGATCGCGTAAGAGGGCCGCTTTCTCAAATTCGAGTAGCTTAGCCGCTTGCTTCATCTGACTTTCGAGGTCTTTGACGAGGCGCATAAGTTCTTCTTTGGGTAAGGCGGCGGGCAATAGGCTAGTCTCTCCTGCTTGGCCTTCTGCCGCATAGTCACCGCGCGATTCGGCCACTGCCCGTACCCGGTCGGTAATATCCTTGATCTCCTTCACAATCGTGGCGGGTTCGATATTGTGGGCCTGATTATGTTCCAACTGGATTTTGCGGCGGCGGTAAGTTTCGTCAATTGCGCGTTGCATCGAGTTGGTTACTTTGTCGGCGTACATAATTACTTTGCCCTCCACGTGTCGGGCTGCCCGTCCTACCGTCTGGATCAACGAACTCTCCGAACGCAGAAAACCCTCTTTGTCCGCATCCAAAATTACCACCAACGAGACTTCGGGCAGATCAAGCCCTTCGCGCAAAAGGTTAATTCCCACTACTACATCATAAATGCCCAGCCGCAAATCGCGCAGAATCTCTACCCGCTCTAAGGTTACAATCTCGCTGTGAAGATAGTGGGCCTTGACCCCTGCTTCGATCAAGTAATCGGTCAGTTCTTCGGCCATGCGTTTGGTGAGGGTCGTCACCAATATGCGCTGACGCTTGTGTACCCGCTCCTGAATCTCGCCCAACATATCATCAATCTGGTTCTTGGTAGGTCGCACACTGATCTCAGGGTCAAGCAGGCCAGTAGGCCGAATAATCTGCTCGGCTATATCGTCCGACGCAGTATGCTCCAACTCATAGGGGCCGGGTGTAGCCGAAACATAAACCGCCTGGTGAATATGCTTCTCGAACTCCTCAAAGGTCAGGGGCCGATTATCGGCGGCACTAGGCAAGCGGAAACCGTAGTCAATTAGGGTTAGCTTGCGCGAACGATCTCCGCCGTACATACCGCGCACTTGGGGCAACGAAATATGCGACTCGTCAATGAAGATCAGGTAATCATCGGGGAAATAATCGAGTAGCGTCCAAGGTTGATCGCCTGTATCACGCCCGGCCAAGTGGCGTGAGTAGTTCTCTACGCCATTGCAATAGCCTGCCTCTTCTAGCATCTCCAAATCGTAAAGGGTGCGCTGCTTGAGCCGGGCCGCTTCAAGCATCTTACCCTGATCCTCCAGTTCTATCAACCGTTCTTCCAATTCGGTGCGGATTTTGCCGAGCGCAATTTGTAACTTCTCGGCACTGGTAACAAAGTGCTTGGCAGGATAAATATCTATCTTGGTACGCTCTACCAACATTTCACCCGTAAGCGGGTCAATCTCGGTAATTCGCTCCACCTCATCGCCAAAAAGCTCAATTCGCAAAGCAATCTCTTCGTAAGCCGGGTAGACCTCCAAGGTATCGCCGCGCACCCGGAAAGTACCGCGCATAAGGGCCATGTCGTTGCGACTATACTGAATATCTACCAAATGGCGCAAGATTCGGTCGCGCCGTACCACGTCACCCTTCTTGAAAGAGACCACCACCTTGCCGTACTCTTCCGGTGAACCCAAACCATAAATACAAGAGACCGAGGCCACAATAACCACGTCGTGGCGTTCGTGCAGGGCGTGAGTAGCGGCGTGGCGCAATTTATCTATCTCTTCATTTACTTCGGAGGTCTTCTCCACATAGACATCGTTGCGGGGAATATAAGCTTCGGGCTGATAATAATCATAATAGCTGACAAAATATTCGACGGCATTATTGGGGAAAAATTCCTTGAACTCCTGATAAAGCTGAGCCGCTAAGGTTTTGTTATGGGCTAAGATCAGGGTAGGTCGTTGGGTCTGTTCAATCACATTAGCCATCGTAAAAGTTTTGCCGCTCCCGGTAACACCAAGTAAAGTCTGGTGGCGTTTGCCGTCCAGTACACCTGCCACCAGCTTTTTGACCGCTTCGGGTTGGTCTCCGGTGGGCCGGAAATCGGATACTATTTTAAATTCGGGCATTAATTCGCGCCCTCCTCATTCTATCTAATAAATAACTTAACCACGCCTACAGACATAGATCAGCTTTGCACTACCTGTGACAAAATCGTCAAAATCAGACGAGCCGTAAAATTCTTCAATAGCAAATCCGGCCTTATCCAACAGTAACTCCATCTCGTAACGATAGGTATAACGCAGCTTAAAACTGGTAATTGTGCGCTTGATGGAACCATCGGGAGCGGTTTCATCATAGAAATAGGTGTGGTGGCGTTGTTGTTCGGCAGGGTTGGCGGTAGTGCTAAGGAAGCTATGAACCTTACCACCAGTTTGAGGATTAAGAAAGCTGGCATTGAGTTCAAGGCGACCATCGGTAGGATAATTCTCTTTATCTTCGGGATTGAAGGTATCTAAAATGAAGAGTCCGGCGGGGGCCAGATGACGACGGACAGCACGTAGAAAGGAGAGTTGATCGGCTTGAGTCAAAAGATGCTGAAAAGAATTGAGGGCGATAAAGATCAGGTCAAATTGCTCATCCTTTAGCTGGAAGTCGCGCATATCCGCCTCGATAAAAGAGCCGCGCTTTCGCACCTCGTCCGGCTCAGTCGCCAGCTTTTGTCGGGCCATCTCTACCATTTGGGCCGAATTATCCAGCCCGGTAACACGAAATCCGGCTCTCAATAGGGGCAAAGCCACCCGACCTGTGCCACAGGCTAATTCTAAAATGCGGGCTTGGGCTCCAACCTGCCGGGCCATTTCCCGATAAAAATCCAAGTCACTGCTTATCTGGCTATATTCTAAGTCATAATAATAGGCAATTGGGTTATATTCGCTCATACTTCCAACACCAAAATGATTCTCTATACTATCGCTAGTAGGGGTTTATTCTTACAGTCCACAAAGATTGTGGAACTAGGGAGATCGCTTAGGAACTTG
>JACAUC010000163.1 GCA_013390945.1 Candidatus Chloroheliaceae bacterium | reverse complement strand
AGTTGATCTTGACATACCTCCGGTCTTGCCAAATCACGACTTTGCAACAGCCTTATCCCGTGGAACGTTACAGAGGTAGTTAATCCCCAATAGATACAGTAATGAAGCAGCAAAGACAAAGGAAAAAGCCCTCGGCTAAATGAAAATTTACCGAGGGCATATTCTGTCTGGATGGAAATTATGGGCTAAGAAGGACTAATCGTAGGCTAAAGTTTGTCCGAAGCCCATACCAGTTTTGTAGCCAATGCCACAGAAAAAAGCAAAATGTCCCAACATTCTCAAGGCTGAAAACCATTCGCTCTCTTTGCCAAAAGCGATATATTCGCACCAACCCCGAAAACAAATCATCCTCGCCCCTTGCTTGGAACCCCCTAATAAAGCCAGTTCGGTTTGTAATTGATAGGAACTAATCGTTACCTCTTCCACTAGATAGTTAAAGAAATCTGGATCAAGCGGCACTGGACTAAAAGTGTTCCAACGATTCGCTAAACTGGTAAAAGTCTGCTGTGGTAGAGGGATGGGAAGAACGCGCTCAATGGCTTTAAAAGTAGTTGGAGAGTAGAAAATTAATTTCACTTTTGATTTTAAGCTAGTGGTCTGGCTTTTTTCGGAGAACAAATCGTGCTGCACTAGTCCTTGCCAGCTAGTTATATTTGCCCAAGGATGTTCCGCCTGCTCTGCTATAACCTTTTGAACTTTGAAAAGGCGTTTTAAAATATCAAAGGTAGCTGGAGGTTGCTCATAGAAACGGTTTAGGAGTAGCTCACTTAGTCGTTGGTCCAGAGAAGTAAGTCGGAACCAGTAAAGCTGCTCCGGTTTTAACACCAGTTCCCTAGAGGGGGCAAAAACATCTTCAATAGTCAGACCGTCACCCGGCTGTAAATTGGAAACGGTGAAAGGTTTCAAGCCTTTCAAATCGTGCAATTCAGTAGTTAGGGTCGGGTCAATGCCCTCTAACCAATGGAAAAAAACCGCATGAAGTGCTGGCCCGGTAATAGCCGGAAGAGTTCCTTCCTTAACGGGTTTAACCTGAATAACCAAACTAACTAACATGAGAAGCTCCCCTTTTTCATCTATAAAATTCGTTGCTTTTCTCACCCTCAAAATGAGGAAAAGGTATTGCCATGGCAAATATAATATGCTAAAATTTTATCGTAGAATACCATATTCTAAAAAATTACTCAATTGCCCTAGAGCAATGGAGTAACATGGCAACAGCATAAATTTGATTGGAAGAATTTAAAATCTCTGGAAATAGCACCATACAGGAGTTCTAATTTAGATGAGTAGTAAGGATTTACCTGAGATTAGTGATGAACTACGCGACAAAATAGATGAAGTCTACAAATCATTAGCCGCCCACGAAGGCGATTTTAAGACGAAGATCGAAGCCATCCAGCAGAAGACCGAGAATGATTTTGATACGATCATAGTAGATGAATTGGCCGCCTCTAGGATTGAGCATCTGCAAGAGTCCGATAAAACTTTCAAGCCCTATGCCACTGACTTGCTGATACTCCTAGTTGGTCACGCGCTTGAACCACTCAAACTCAGCATAGCAATCCACCGCCCCCGTTATTTAGCCTTGGTTTATTCTTCTGAGGTTAAGGACAGTTTCAATAAACTCGGTAATTTTTTGCAAGGGCAGGTACGAAAATGGCCCACAGAACGATCAAAACCAAATCCGGTTGATAAATTAAAGGAGTTGAGCCTGCGAATAGACTCATCCAAGCCTAAAGAAATTTTTGAGGGAATGCAAGTAGCTTGGCGCGAGATATGGAGCAAGCAGGAAGGAGTAGCCGAGGGGCGGGTAGCCTTGGATATAACTGGTGGCAAAAAGACTATGTTAGCAGGCGCATTCCAGTTTGCAGCAGTCACACCGTTTCTCTCCGCAGCACAGAGTGGCCCGTTCCCACTCTACTATATGGATTTTGACGATTATGATTCCTTCTTGAGACGACCTGATCTGACTTCTTGTTACTACCGACGAATTAGTGATGCTATAACATTGTACCAGTTACAAGCCGAGCGCAACCGGGAAGTATCAAAAGCTTTTCAGTTCATCCCAACAACCTCATTTTTTAAGAAAAAACCAGAGGAACTGAACAATGGGGAGCTTTTTGATTTAGCAGGTTTATTACACAAATGTCAGAGTATGAGTGATCGAGCTAATCGGGAAACTATAGTAAGGTTACTTAGAGATGAAATTAAACATCGAATAGAACGAAATAGCGGTACTATGCTGGATACTATTAATATCCTTCTAACCTGCCGAACCTTTGAAGGGGGACTAATAGAACTCCTCAAAATGGTCAAAGAGTTTGAAGGTGGCTCGCTCAATTGGGTCGAAGTAGAAGCATGGACGCAGATTCAAATTGGCTGGCCCAAAGAAACCCCGAACAATTAGGTGGAAGAAGGTATTTGAAATATGCCTAAAGAGAAAATGCTGCTGGTAGCTGATGCTGACCGGATTCAGGACTATTTGTTCGAGTCGGTTAATCTCAAAGAGATAATGGGAGCCAGCTTGCTAATTAATCGGTTTAACAAGATAGCCGAAAAAACCCTGAAAGCGGCCAATTACCAAGTAATTTATTCCGCTGGTGGTGTGGTTCGGCTAATGGTAGAAGGCAAGGAAGAGGCGAGGCAAGCGGCTGGGGTTATTGAAAATATTTATCAGAGTTTGACGAAAACAGGTACAATCAGCTTTAGCCGGGCAATACCCTTGGGGGCTGATTTTTCTAAGGCCAACCTAGAAGTAGAACGCAGTTTACGTGAGAATAAAGATCGGGGCGGCAGTCCCGTTCTAGGCAAAAATGAGGGACGTTCCCCAGCGATGCTGCTGAGTTGGCCCTACCTAGCACATTGTACTGCCTGCGGCCTTCGTCCAGCCAACACAACGGAATGGGTGCGCTACAGCCTTACCGAGATTAAATCAGAATCGCTATGTACCACTTGTCAGGCCAAACGCGAGGCTTATCGTCAAGCTAAGAGAAGAAAAGAGAAGAAAAAAGAGGGCCAACAGAAAAACCTTACCCTGTTCTATCCCGAGCTAAACCATTATCTTAACGAAATTCACCACCGTGAGGATATAGACCTAGAAAACCCGGAGGATTTCGGCGACGTAGGTAGCCGCTCACACCCCTCCGGTTATGTGGGTTTTATCGTAGCCGATGGCAATCGAATGGGTCAAAAGCTGGGTAAATGTCGCTCCCCGGAAGAATATCATGATCTCTCCCAAAAGATTATTGATACTACCAATCAAGCTTTAAGCAAAGCAATTACGCTGACTTTTGACCTGAACCATCCCCAAACTCTTCAGAAATATGAGAAAGAGGGCGAATATTTACCGCTCCAAGTGCTAGTGATGGGTGGGGATGATCTGGTAATAGTTACGACTGCCGATACTGCTTTACCACTGGCCTCCCTTTTCTGTCGTCTCTATTCTGAAATTAGCCCGGATTTATCCATCTCAGCCGGAGTGGTTTTGGCTAAAGAGAACTTACCCTTCCTAATTTCACACGAATTGGCCCACGCTCTACTCAAATCGGCCAAAAAATCGAACTACACGCCGGGTAAGATCGAATCTGGTGGGCTGGATTTCCAAGTAATAACCGCTTCCAATGCTTTGCAACTGGAGAATACTCGCCA
This sequence comes from Candidatus Chloroheliaceae bacterium, assembly GCA_013390945.1. Taxonomy (GTDB): domain Bacteria; phylum Chloroflexota; class Chloroflexia; order Chloroheliales; family Chloroheliaceae; genus L227-5C. The sequence goes on along the minus strand of JACAUC010000163.1, from coordinate 9,514 downwards.
AGAGATGACTTATTTCAACCCGTCTCACGTTAATTCAGATACTGCCGAACGGCTGGTTTTTACTGCTCGGCCTTACGTTGCTACTGCAGGGCCAAAGAGGGTTACTTTGCAGGATTTATTGCAAACGGTGGCCCAATTGAAAAAGGCCGAAATGCCGCGCAGCCAACTTGCCAATCTTTACGAGTTGCTAAATCCAACCTATGCCGCTGGTAGTTCCACCGAGTTTGAGAAGGCTTGTCAGCACCTAGATCGCGAATATTACCGACTGGTAAACCGCTTGAGCGTGAAAAATACTTGGCACAAACTGGAAGAGTTGGGTGAATGTCTAGGCCAGCGTTCGGATGGACACCTCTATATCGAGTTGCCCAACCTTACCCCACTAGAGCGGCGAGTATTGGTGGCCGATGCTATCGAAGTTTATGAGTTCGTGCCTGTCGAGTGGGCCGAAGATAATCGCTGGAAATAATTGTAAGAATTTACAAGAAAGAAAAGGGTAAGGCTTTGAGCAATTTCCAAGTAGGGCTAAAGATTAAACTACTCTCCGATTATCACTTGGGTACAGGTTTTGGCCTAGCCCGCAACCTCGATGACCGTTTGCTCAAAGATGAGCGCGGTTTGCCTTATCTACCCGGTAGCACCATCAAAGCTCTAATAAGGGACGCAGCAGAGCGTTTGTTCCAGCTTAAACCCCTCGAAGAGGTGGCAATCTGCGATGGCGAATATGGCTACCGGAAAGAACAGGAGGCCCGAATTAAAAAAGCAGCAGCACAGAGCGATACGCCGTCAGATCAATTGGTGATAACAGAGGATGACAAAGGGGCTAAGAAATACCTGTGTGGGGTTGCACCACTACCTCTAAAAGATAATCCTCTAAAATATCGTCCGCTGGATTGGTTTTGTCCTCTGTGCCGGGTGTTCGGCACTACTTTTGTACCTGGTAGCTTTGCCTTTTCCGCCGCTTACCTCCCGGCGGAGGAGACCGAATGGGCTAACCAGTTAGCGTTAGCCGAAGTCAAAAGCCAGTTAAAGATTCCGATGGTTCTGGATAATGCCGCTCGTTCTGCTACCATGAAGGCGGTTTACAATCGGATAGATCGCCAGACCGGACGGGCCGAGGACGAAAAGCTATTCAGTTTTGAATTGGGAAAAGCGGGGTTGCAGTTTCAGGCTACTATCACTGAATTGTACTACCCGAATGATCCCTTGGCCCGACGGCAGAATTGGCTTATTCTGGCGGCTGGTTCTGCTTATGTGGAAGAACTAGGCAAACGCCGGAGGCGCGGGAGCGGTCAGTGCCACTTTGATTTAAATTTAGCTAAGCTTCCAGCAACCTTCCAATCTGAACTGAGCCTAACTAGACCACCCGTTGATTTGCTAAACGGGCTGGCGGAGCTTAAACAAATAGCGGACAATACCCGGCCCTTTTCTCCCTCCCAAGTCCTCGAAACACCTTCTGCGGTGGTAGAGTATAGTACCCCTACGACCACCAGCCGCTATATTGTAGTGGCCTATACTGAGGAACCTATAATTATCTCCTCTCAAGCTGAAGCTGGTAATACGATCTCTTCGCTAGACTATATCAATGGGACAAGTTTGCGGGGGGCAATCGCCAACCTCTTTTTACAGCAATACCAATCTCTCCGAGTAGGTCAGTTGCCAGATAGAGCTAGGGAGATTTTTGTGGCTCTCTTTGGCAAAGAAGCGGTGCGGTTTTCTAATTTGCTACCAGCCAAATTTAGCCTAGAAAAAGATTCACAAATGGAGGTAGGTACTTTACAAGCCAGTATACCTGCTCCCCGTTCGGTCTTTACCTGCAAACTCCATCGCGGCCCTTTGAAAAAGGCAACCTTGCGACCAGATGTACCACACGGCTTAACCGATTACTTGCTGGATAAGCCTATCCCTGACCATTGCGGCTATGTGATGGATCAAGATAAAAAGCAAGAGTGTGATGCTGCCCTTGAAAGGTTTAGCGGATTCCTGCTTCCCGGTGAGGATAGCACTGCTTGGCGCAAGCCGGTTACGTTAGAACTGCGTTATGAAGTAGTCATGCATAACGAGGTAGACGACCGCACCGGACGAGCCGAAGATGGGCGGCTCTTCTCCTACAAAGTTTTACAGCGTGGACAGTGGTTTGCCGGAGTAATCGAAGAATTGGAAGACGAAGGGTTGCTGGGAGAGCTAATGGCGGCACTGGAAATACCAACCGGAGGGGGCGAAATCAGGGTACGTCTGGGGCGAGCTACCCGGCGCGGTCAAGGAGAGGTACGGTTGCGCTTTATACCCCAGCCCTTTGAGACTGAGGCCGATTACCAACCGGCTTTACTAGTCGGCACTTCCTTGAGCGAACGTTTCTCCCGCCAGCATAAATTACTTACCCTAACCCTGATGTCAGATTGTATTTTACAAGATGAGTTACTGTGCTATCTGGACTATCTACCCGCCAGCTACCTGATCGAGTGGGCAGGACTACCGAAGGGCAGCCTGACCGAGTGGGTGGGACTACCAAAGGACAGCCTGACCGAGTGGGCAGGACTACCAAAGGACAGCCTGATAGAAATAGACGAGCAGAACCAACAACCTATGCGACGTTACCGCTCAACTCGCCTAGTAGAAGGTTGGAATGTGGCCCATGGGCTACCGCGCGAAACAGAAATGGCAATTGAAGCTGGCTCAGTTTTCAGCTATCGCCTATTACCCCCGGCCCTAGAGAATTACGACCTAGTGCTAAAAGCCCTGCAACGCCTAGAAAGAGTCGGGATTGGAGAGCGGCGAGATGAAGGTTTTGGGCGGCTGGTCTTTAACCACCCTCTTCATGAAAAGCTCCGGCAGTTGTCTAAAAAATAACCGGACTTGACCGAAATCGAAAGGAAAGTTGGCGATGAATGAATTGAACCTGAAGAAGATGAATCTCACGCTAGAGCTAACCCCGGTTTCCTGTGAAGCGGGGCTACAGAAAGGCTTGGAGCGGCTCTTAGAAGAGTATTTAAGGCTAGAATTGCGCCGTAAAACTGCGTTGGTAGCTGTAAGTATTATGGAGTTATTGGCTCCAGATAAAAAACGAGGCTCAACTAAAGCTAAAGAGAAGGGGCCAGCAGAAGAGGAATCTAAAACTGCGTTGGCTTTGGCCGAGGCTCTGGAAGTTTTACTACAACAGAGTCGACAGGAGGGTTCACTTTTAGAGCTATTGCGGCAAGCCACAAAGAAATATGAAAAGAAATATAAGGATGAGCTGTCTGAAACAGCTAGAGTGCTGAAGTTATTGGTTCGGCAGCTAGAGGTATTGGAAGAAAAAGACTTTGGATTGAGTTATATCGAACAGCTAAATAATGCTCGCGACGACTTGAGCCAATTAGGTCAAGAGGCCCGTCGGTGGGCACAGGCGCAAAACCCGCCCTTTGAACGGAGACGCTGGGAACGGGAATATATTGAAAATGTCTCGGTGGAACTGGTTAGAATAGCTCGGTCAGGACAGGAGCAATAGCTTATGGCAGTGGTCAAGCGCTATATTTTTCGAGGTTGGCTAAATCTGGAAACCTCTTTGCATATCGGTTCAGGCCAATTAAACAAACTGACCGATAGCCCCCTTCGCACGTCGGTAGATGGTACACCACTGATTCCCGGTACGGCATTGGGGGGCTTGTTACGCTCCCAAGCGGAACGAATAGTACCTTTGTTAAACCTAGATGGTGGTAAAGAGTGTGTAGGGCCGGGGGATAATCAAGCCACCCGGTGTAGTTGCCTAGTTTGCCAGCTCTTTGGTTCCATTAATCCCACTACTGAAAAAGACCGGGCTACCCGCTTGATTATTCGGGATGCCAAACTGGAGCAACCCAATACTCCTACCGAAATTCGGGATGGTATTGGGATTTCTCGTCGCCGACAAACGGTAGGCCAGCATCTTAAATTTGACTGGCAGGTACTGGCACGAGGTGCAAAATTCCGATTTGAAGCGCAACTCGAAACCGCCGATGAAAAACTGGTGGAACTCTTCTGCGCGGCCCTATCTGAAATGCTAGAAGGGCGCGTTCGTATAGGAGGACGTAGCGGACGTGGCCCCGGACGTGGTAAGCTAAACCTAGAAACGGTCAGCGAAATTAGTTTTGGTGAAGATGATCTGGAAGCACTCCAAACTTTCCTCCGAACCGCGCCAGAGGAGCGAACCCACTTGATGCAGGTGGCTGATCCACCAGCAATATTTATGGGTAAGCAGGTTCAGAGTTTACGTAAGTCACTCCAACCTAAACTAGACAGTCAGAATTGGCCCAACTTTCTTGAAATAGAAGTGGCCTTGCATTTCGATCAAGGCTTATTAATCAATAATCCCGCTCAGGCACTTCTAGCCGCCGGAGACAATGCTTTTGTACGGACTGTCCGAGATGCTTCGGGTCGGAAGACCCTCTATTTGCCCGGATCAAGTCTAAGAGGGCTACTCCGCTCCCAAGCGGAACGAATTGCCCGCACCCTCTCCTTTGCTAGAGCTAGAAAGCCCGGTGCAACTGGCCTAGTAGAATTGAGTGAGCATGATTACGACCAGTATTACAACTTTGTAGCCGCTTGCGATCCGGTAGCTGTCCCCCGAAATGAAACTGACCCGGATCAGTACGAACTAACCCCAAATGGTGAAACTAAAAAGTACGCTGCCATCGCCTGTGGACACTATTTGCAAAACGTTATGGCAGACCTTCAGAAAGAGGTAAAGCAGGAGCTTTCCAAACCCCGGCCAAAAACTGAGGATCACGCGGCTCAAGAGTATTCCAAAAAAATACTGGCAAGCATAAAGAATAATTCGTGCTTGGCCTGTCAGCTTTTTGGAAACAGCTTTCTGGCCGGAAAGCTTAAAGTTAGCGATGCTTTTCCACTTAACCCGGCTGGTCTAATTGACCCAGAAGGGGCCACGTTGCAACGGATGGATTTTGTGGCAATTGATCGCTTTACGGGAGGAGCGCGAAATAGTGCCAAATTTGAGGCATACCCTCATTTTTCGCGTGAGCCAGATGATAGTAAGCTGGTTTTTAGCTCTACTTTAACCTTACAAGATCTGAATTTTGCCCAAGATGGTTGGATCATCGGCTGGTTAGCTTACCTGTTGCGTGATCTTCTGGCAGGTGATTTAAGGTTAGGTTATGGTAAAACAAAAGGTCTGGGCCAAGTGCGGGGTCGTTTGAGCCGGGTTACTTTCGGTAGCCCTGAAGCACGTCCAGCGTGGTTGTTTGCCCACCCACCTAGCCCCGGTTGGCAGACCCAAGAGTCCGGCTTTTTCTACACCCATACCCTGACTCCGGCTGCGGTGCTAGGTCATCCGTTCAGTGCTACTGAGGATTTCAGACCAGAGCAAGAACTAGTAAACATATATGCCAAGCAGTTTAACACCCGCATCGAGCAATTCCGGCGCAACCGGGCGGAGTCTCCAACTGCCTGATTTTACAGCTATTTGTATCGAAAACAAGTAAAAACAAGCAAAGCGGTTTGGAAAAACGATGACACAACAAAATCAGCAACAAGGTCAACCTTACGTAGCCACTGCCAGTGCCTCAAACTGGGAGGCAACGTTCACAAAGCTAAACGAGGTAGCGCAGCTACTACAGACTCAAGGTAGCATCTTCTGGTCGGTGCTTGAAACGCCTTTTGAACTTAATCTAGCCTGTAACCGACTGGAACTTCCCCAGCAGGGTGGCGTAATCGGAAGGGGTCGGCTTTTCTGGTCAGAGGCCGAAATTCGCTTTCGCTACGATGGTTCCCGCTTAAACTCACCTTATCGTCTGGTGCTGGTAGCAAGCCAACCTCCCGCTGGCATTGCAGGGTATCAGGCTGCCACCGGGAGGCTTCAGGCTATTGGCTGGGAACCAACTCAAAATTTTCAGAATGTGCTGTGGGGTACGCCTCTGGCTACTTCTGAGGGAATGTGCTGGTTTAATTCGCGCATTCCGAAGCACTTGGTTTATGAAGGGATTGGCAAGGTAGAAGACTTCCCGATGGTAGAGGGCAAAGCCTATCTCCGATCAGGGCGAGTCGAGTTCTTTAGGTTTATGCGTCTGTTAACCAGTAAATAACTAGCAAGGAAAATCGCTTATGTCTGACATAACTAAAACCACCAAGTTGCCCGCACCGTCGAAGCATGGCCCTTACTTCACCAATCCCTACAATTTTGTAAGCTGGAAGCTACCTCCTGAGCGCAAAGACCATTTGTACCGCCGTCCATACGCTCCGCTAGACCGTTACTATGGCTATTCAGGCCGGATTGTCTGTAGCTTGCAAACGTTAACACCCTTTTTTATTCCCACTGGTCAGTCGGACGGTTTGCAAGAGGAGAATAACGGCCATAAAACTAAGGCATTCTTACGCTTGCCAGATCCTAAAACGGGCCAACCCGTCTTTGCGATTCAAGCGACCAGTCTGAAAGGTATGATTCGGAGCGTAGTGGAAGCTGCCACCAACTCTTGTTATGCCGTATTTGATCCTGAACCTCACTACTCCCATCGCCCACTACCCAAACCACTTGCTATGGGTATAGTTAAGAAGGCGGATAATAACTGGACGTTGGAGAAGATGGAGTCGGCGCGGGTAAAGTTTGATCTAATCGAACTTTACCAGAAGAAGCTAGGTCGGGCAGTTGCTCCGCAAGAAAGGATTGCCGCGAAATTACAAACGGTAGAGACAAGCGGTAGAGGTAGATCCGTTATGCTCCAAGAAGCAACTATGCTGAAGCCTTTGGGAGAAAAGGAGGCTGTACCAGCCGGGTTTGTAGCAGGCTGGCTCAAAGCTACTGGTCGAGATTTGATTGAGAATAAGAAGCACGAACGCTTTGTCTACCCCAGTTCCGGCAGAAGTAGACGCTACACCCTCTCGAATAAGGTAGTGTCAGACTACAACGAAGTGCTAAAGGAGCAAAGAAAGCGGGTCGAACTGGAAACAAAACCCCAACCTTCAGAGAAAGTGGGCGGAAACGACCACCCTACTGGAAACGAGCAGAAAGAACGCGAGCGGCAGAATAAGAATATTTATAAAACGCAATTGGCCCATTGGGAGTTAACTGACGGCGATATAGTCTACTTCAAGGAAGAAGATACTAAAATAATTGCGTTAGGTGCGGTGGCAGTACCACGCTACCTTTACGAAAATAGCTTAGGTGAATATCTGCCTAGCTTCCTAGATCCTTGCGATAAAATAGAGGAACTTTGTCCGGCTTGTCGTCTCTTTGGCTGGGTAAGTGACGCTCACCAAGCGCAAGGTCAGCGGGGTCAGGCTAATCAGATAGCGGTAGCCGGACGAGTCTTCTTCTCTCACGCCTATGTTAATGCTAATGAGTTAGCCCAAGAGTTACCGAAACGTACCTTGGCTATTCTTGGCACTCCCAAACCAACTACCACTCCTTTTTACTTAATGAATGCAGAGAGACCGGAAAGGCACGTGGATTACAACGATTCGCCTACACAGGTTCAATTACGTGGGCGCAAATTCTATTGGCACTTTAACCCACGCCTCCCCCATAAACCTTACCTGCAACGACAAGAGGGTGATCGCAGCAATCTTCCGCAAAAGAATGATCAGAACTCAACCGTTGAACTTCTGGGGGAGGATGGCCCGGTAAAATTCTCTTTTACAGTTGATTTTATAAACCTAGATCAAGCCGAATTGGGGATGTTGCTTTGGGCATTGGAATTTGATCGAGACCAAGACGGCGGGCAAATGCGCCACAAACTTGGTATGGGCAAGCCCATAGGTTTAGGTTCAATCCAACTCCAAATTGAGCGGTTGGAATTGCACAACCGAATATCTCGCTACCAGGCAGAGGATTTATTCTCCGCCCCTACTGCAAGTGAGGCCACACCTGTCGATTACCAAGAATGTGTTGCGGCCTTTAAATCTTATATGAGGGACGTTTTCGAGGTAGAGTTTGACAAGTTATACAACATTAAAGATTTACGCGCACTGCTAAACACAAATAGTATCCATAATCCGAAGGAAGTACATTACCCCCATCTTCCTGATACCTCTCAACCAGAACTGCCAGATGCGGATTCTAAAAGATCTGAAAGTTTTCGCTGGTTTGTACAAAATAACCGACGGTTGAAACCCAACAGAAGTGACCCTTACAATTTACCTTCGCCAACTGAGGAGATAAAGGGGAATAACTACAGACTACCTAACATTCCTTAACAGGATTTTCTTTAATAATTTGTGCAGGTGCTTACAGTATGGCAAAAATGCAAGCTAGAACAAGAAGAGAAGAAACAGGTTCAAGGGAAAGAAATCCACGCTCAATCCCTTCTGTTTCTATTGAATCTGATGAACTTTCCCAAGAGGAAAAGAAAAAAATTCAGATTCTTCAGGATGTCTCCTCTAAGCTAATGGCAGAAGATGATAGGGAAGCGGAGACTATTGCTAACCTGTATTATATTTCGGCTTATATTTATTACCGTAGAAGAAATATTGCAGAAGCCTACAAGAATATGTACCTATCTGTTCAACTCCAAAAGCAAATCAATAGTTCTTCTCATTTAGAAGAGGATTTAAAGACATTAGACGATTGGAAAGACAAATACATTGAGAAATTCAAGGAAGAGAATGTTGCTTATAGCTATTCAGAAATTGCTTCTGATATTCAGAAAGTTCTTTTACATAATTACATAAAAATTGCCGAAGTTTATCGGAATTTTACTAAAATTATAGTAGGTCTTAGTGAAATCACCAATGCTCTAGACATTGATCTAAAGGGAAACCAGCATAACAGCGTTGATTACTATGATATAGCTCTTAGGCTTTTAGAGGAAGTTGATGATAGAGAGCAATTAATTGCTGTACATCGTAAGCTTGCCGAAATATATCAGGATTTTGGTAGAAAAGAAGACTACGAAAAAGCTAAAGCGCATTATAAATCGGCTTTGTCTAAGTCAGAATCTATAGTCGAGGCAGATGATATAAAGCTCAAAATCAGATGGCTTGAAAGAAAGATTGAATCTTTCTCGGATAATTCATTTCCAATGCTTCGGTTGGATTATATTTCGATTCTTAGAAACGATAAGAAAAAGCAAATGGAATTTGTTAACCAATTGCTGAAAGTTGAGTGTATAGCTAATCGTGAACAGCGTAATTTAGTTCTAGTTTATATGCCTCAAAAAATAAAACAAGGCTACAAAACAGATCCTCGCGATAATTCAGAATGTTGTTACATAGTACAGGCTTGCCTTGATTACGTTGGAGGCATTGCAATTCTTATAAACAGAATACATTGGTTGAGTGGAGGAATTGAGAATGTTGGGGTCAAGGCGTTGCACAAGTGGTTAAAGGAAAATAATCTGGGCCAAATTATTGAAGAAGCATCGAACGTAACTGAATAAGTTGGAAACGGGAAACCAGCATAACAGCGTTGATTACTATGATATAGCTCTTAGGCTTTTAGAGGAAGTTGATGATAGAGAGCAATTAATTGCTGTACGTCGTAAGCTTGCCGAAATATATCAGGGAGTCAACCCACTTTAGGAAATGAAACATCTAGAACGGAAACACCCAC
>JACAUC010000162.1 GCA_013390945.1 Candidatus Chloroheliaceae bacterium | reverse complement strand
AATCCCGATTCGTCCAATTCGACCAAATCTGTAGGAGGGATTTCCAATCCCGATTCGTCCAATTCGACCAAATCTGTAGGAGGGATTTCCAATCCCGATTTGGCAACCAATCCCGATTTGTCCAATAAAACCTGTTTCCTAGATAACCTACTCAGCGAGAGCGAACGTTACGCCCGTGAATTAGGCGAACGGCTCAAAGGGCGGGTCTTTGAAGAGATTTTCCCCCACTTTGCGAGGGGTTTTATCATTTACGCCCGGCGCAATAATCTGCTTCCCGCCAATTTCGATAGCCTAACCGGGGAAGAGCGAGCCAAGCAGCTTGAACCCTTCTTTGGCGGCACGTTGACCTTCCTCTATCGGCTGCTCTTTTTGTTCTATGCTGAGAGCCGCGATTTGTTACCAGTGCGCGAGGTAAGAGGCTACTACGAAAAGAGCCTCGAAAAGCTCAAGCGGCAGATTGCTGAGAAAGCCGGAACGATTGAGGATGAAGCACCCATCAATATCAAGGCAAAGTACAATGATCTCAGCACCGCCTTTTACGATACGTTACAAGAGCTTTTCCAAGCGGTAGACCGGGGCGACCCCTCCTTGAACGTTCCGGTTTATAACGGTGGACTGTTTGTAACCGAGCCTGACCCGCAAGACCTTTCGCCGGAAGCAGGAGCCGCCCGGTTCCTGTCCAAATACAAGATACCCGACCGGGAACTGGCTCTAGGTCTGGATAGGATGGCCCGTGATATAGATGAGAAGCGGCACGATTTGGCCTTCATTGATTACAAGAGTTTGGGTGTCCGGCAACTTGGCAGCATTTATGAGGGGTTGCTAGAATTTAAGCTGCGGGTGGCCTCTGAAACACTGGTGGTGGTCAAGGGGAAAAAGACCGAGGAGTTGGTTCCAGAGGCCGAAGCTAGGGAAAAGAAGCTAACCGTCCTCAAAGAAGGGCGTGGCAAAGATGCTCACGACCGTACCCTACCCAAAGGCAGCGTCTATCTGGAGAATGATCGGCGCGAACGCAAGGCCACTGGTAGCTACTACACCCCCGATTATATCGTCAAGTATATCGTGGAGAATACGGTTGGCCCGGTGCTAAAGGAAAAGCTAGAGGCGTTGCGCCCAGCCTTCCGCCGGGCCGAAGAGAGTTTGCAGGCCGAGCGGAAGAAGTACGAAGCCCTCAAAAAGCAGGGCCGCACAGGGGCCGGAGGAGATAGTCCAGAGAATCAAGCTTATCTCAAGCACCAAGATAAAGTAAACGAGCCGTTCTTTGACCTGAAGGTACTTGACCCGGCAATGGGCAGTGGTCATTTTCTGGTGGAAGCGGTGGACTATATCACCGACCGAATGGCCGATTTCTTGAGCCAATTCCGTTGGAACCCGGTGGTTCATGAATTGACCCAAACCCGCCGCCAAATTCAAGGCGAGATGGAGCGGCAAGGGGTGTCTGTGAACGCTGGAAAGCTGACCGATATTAACCTACTCAAGCGGCAGGTGTTAAAGCGTTGCATCTACGGGGTAGACCTGAACCCGATGGCGGTAGAATTGGCGAAAGTCTCGCTCTGGTTGGACTGTTTTACGTTGGGTGCGCCGCTCTCCTTCCTCGACCACCATATGAAGGCGGGTAATTCGCTGATCGGCGGACAGGTGCAGGAAGTACAGGACGCTTTGAGCCGGGATTTGTTCGGCAACCAGTTTGCCGGGTTGCTCTCCGCTACCTCGCTGATGCAGGAGGTAGGTAAGCTCTCCGATATTACAGTGGCGCAGGTGAGTGCATCCCGCTCAACCTACCGACAAGCTTACGACGCGCTGGCCCCCTTCAAGCGATTGCTGGACGTGTGGATCAGTAAACATTTCGACAACAAAGGGGCGCAAAATACCGCCAGCCTCTACGCCGGAGCAATTGTAGCCAATGACTACGGCAAAACCAACTTGGTAGACCGGAAAGCTATCGAAACGGCCCTTACCCTTTCCCGTGCCAAACGCTTCTTTCATTGGGAACTGGAATTTCCCGAAGTCTTTTATAACGAGACCCAGCGCAAGCCAGAAGGTGGCTTTGATGCGGTGATCGGCAATCCACCTTATGTTCGAGTCCAAGAGATTCCACATTTAGATATTGATTTTTTCAAAATCAATTTTTCAACTTCACATAAAAGAATTGATATTTCTATATTATTTTTTGAAACCTCACTGAAATTACTTTCAACAAAGGGGTTATGTGCTTATATCTCGTCTATTCAATTTTTGAGTGCAGAGTATGGAAGGGCTCTTCGTACACTTCTACGAAATAACACGATCTATTCCTTGATAGATTTCAAAAGTTTGCCCGTATTTGATGGTGCTACTACTTATCCTGGCATCATTGTTTTCTCTTTAGGACAACCTAGTCCTTTCTCGTTTTTTGAAATTACTCAGCTACCTTCGAGTAGTAGAGAACGATTAACACTTCCTACAGGGTTTAAAATCCATCCTATTAAATTAAGTGATGAATCTTGGGAGTTAGTTAATGATTTTTCACAGAGTATTTTGAAAAAAATATATAATCCAGAGCGCGTTATCGCTCTCTCCGAGTGTGCCGAAACTTGGGGCGGCGTTATTACTGGAAAAGATGAAATTTTTAATTTAGATAAAGAGACTTTAGACAGATGGAATATTGAGTCTGATCTTGTTTTACCTTTAATACGTGGTACAGATGTAGATGGTTGGTGGACTAATCCTAGCATGTGGCTATTATATCCTTATAAGCAAACATTCAATGGAGATACTCAACTTATACCAGAGGCAGAACTTAAACAGAACTACCCAAATGCCTATGCCTATCTAAAAATACATGAACAAGAGTTAAAAGCACGAAAAGATTCTCGTAATGAGGTTGGCAATGCAAAAGATTGGTATAAAATCCTTCGATTTGGCTCCTTATATCTCTTTACGAGTAGAAAAATCTTAACCCCAGGCGAGAGCATTAAAAATTCTTTTGCTATTGATAGTTCAGGTTCGGCCTTCAGCTTTGCTAGAGTTTATGCCGTAATTGCAAAGACAATTGACACTGGTTTCCTAACCACTATTCTAAATTCTTCAGTCTTGGAATTTGCGCTACATTCAATTTGTCCACTTAAACGTGGAGGATATTATACTTATTCGTCTACATACCTAGCAAACACTCCAATCCGCCGCATCAACTTCACCACGCCGGAAAAGGAACGGGCTGGGCTGGTGGAAGAATTGAAGGAGAAGTACCTAGCCAAAGATGAGGCCGGAGTGCTGGCTCAGGTGTCTATCTGTCTACCTACCAATAGCGCAGGCGAACAAAACACCGCCAACGAAAAGAGCGATGTAATACACGATCTGCTGGCGTTTCTGGCCGAAGAGATGATCCGGCTCAACCAAGAGAAACGGGCCGTCCAGAAGGAGTTTTTGGACTGGCTTATCACCACCGTAAAGGTGCAACCCGACAAAGAGGGCAAGACCGGACTGGACGTACTCGTGGGCAAAGCCAAACTCTCCGATTTCCCCGGCGACTATCAGAAGGGCGAGCCACACCTCTCCACCGATGAAGTGCTGGACATTTTGCAAAAGAATAAGGGCAAATTGGGCGTTCGCCTGTCCGACACCGCCGCCCTACCCAACCAGATCAAGACCAGATACACCGCCGCCTTAGAACATGCGCTGCCACTCAAAGAAAGACTGGCCCAAACCGACCGCCTGATAGACCAGATTGTGTATCGGCTCTATGGCTTGACCGAGGATGAGATTAAGGTGGTAGAAGGACGTGGCGTATAATTACTTCTTGGAAAAAGGTAGTTTTTAGCAGAGCAAGGGGAGGTTAAACTATGACTGCTTCGGTAGAACGATTGATTAATGAATTTGAAGGGCTATCGTTAGATGAATTGCTGGCCTTACTGGATGGTCTCAGCAAAGAGCTACGGCGCAAGACGGGGGAAAAATCCACATCCACATCTGAAAAAGTGGTTCAGAATCGGCAGGTAATTATACCCGGAGCGTATCAATTTAGCGCGGAGGAAATCGAAGCGGAACTAGCCGCAGCTTTTACGCCTCAAGAACTGGCTGAAATCGAAACTGAAGACATCAGCAATTTGACCTTACCCGTCGGTGCTAAAACTACTACCGAAATTTTGAGCGAAGATCGCGAGGATCGCTTTTAATGTCATTGCTCTATTTGGATACCAGTGCCTTGATTAAGCTTTATCTGAACGAAACTGGTTCAAGTTGGTTAAGAACCTTTGTAACAGGAGAGCAGATTACGTTTTCAGAACTAGTCCTCTACGAAAGTGCTACCGTACTCAGAAGGCATTACTTAGAAGGTTCGCTCACTCGAAAACAGGCTAGTTCCTTGTATGCTCGGCTTATGCGAAACAGCCAAGCGTATCAGGTGGTTTTGTTGCGGATTGAAAGGCAACTACCCCGTGTCATGACAATGGCTTTCAATTTGCCACTCGGCTTACGCTTACGGGCTTTGGACAGTATTCATCTGGCAGCGGCCCAAGTATCGAGAGAAGCAGCAACTAATCTAGCCCAACCAGTACCATTTATTTTTGTAAGCTCAGACCGCCAGCTATTGCAAGCGGCTCAGGTGTTGGGTTTTGCTACTGAAAATCCAGAAAGCCATCCATAGAGTTTAATTTATGCAGATACCGTTCGTCATAGATAACCAACAACACAAAATGGCCGAGGTGCTGAGTAGTATCTTGGCCCAACATCATGGTAAATCGCTGGATATTGCGACCGCCTATTTCAACGTGGGCGGCTGGCAATTGCTACGGGATGGCCTCAAAGGGCTAGGTAGCTTTCGCCTGCTGTTGGGTGACGAACCAGAGGCCGGGGCTGATTTGGGCTTGCGTGAAATTGGAGCCAAGCCAGTCAAAGGACTGATTCGTGATCTGGCTAACAGCAATTTTAACCCCCAAATCCTAATGCTAGTCGAAGACCTGATTGCCTTCCTACGTAGCGAAAATGTCGAGGTAAGACGCTACACCAAAGGTTTCTTACACGCCAAGTGCTATCTCTTCTATAGCGGCGGCGGATTTGATCGGCTTACTCCGGTTGCAGCTATTGTCGGTTCATCCAACTTCACTCGGCCCGGTCTGACCACCAACAAAGAATTGAACCTCTCGCACCGCGCCAACCTCAGTCCAGAGGAAATAGGCCCAGAACAGGTTAAAGGACTACTGGAAAGTCCAGAACGCAAGCAACTGGCCTTGCTAGGTGATACGGAGCGGTTGCTCGCTTCCAATGTGCCGGGAGTGTTGGCAATCAACGAATTGTCCCAATGGTATGATCGCCAGTGGGATGATTCTCACGATTTCAAGGATGAGCTAATCGAATTGCTGGATGCCTCTAAATTTGGACGTAAAGAATACACCCCCTATCAGGTCTACCTGAAATCCGTCTTTGAGTATTTCCGGGACGAATTGGACGCAGATGCAGAGAATGGCCCTACCAATGTGCGCTCCACCGTTGAACTAAGCGAATTTCAGGAAGATGCGGTTAAAAAGGCTCGCAAAATATTAGCTCGTTACGATGGCGTAATGATTGCCGATAGCGTGGGCCTCGGCAAAACTTGGATTGGTAAAAAGCTGCTGGAAGATTACGCCTATCATCTACGGTATAAGGCGGTAGTGATTTGTCCAGCGGCTCTCCGCAAAATGTGGGAAAACGAACTCTATCAGGCCAGTATCACCGCCCGGATTATCACTCAGGAGATGGTTGGACAGGAAGGTTTTGATATAAGAGAGGTACAAGATGCCGATCTGGTGCTGATAGACGAGAGCCACAACTTCCGCAACAAAAATGCTCAACGTTACGAGAATTTAGAACGCCTTTTAGCGGCCAACAATCGGCGCGGCGGCAGTAGTGGCGAACGCAAGAAGGTCATTCTCCTGACAGCCACCCCGATTAACAATACCGTCCTTGACCTCTATCATCAGGTTAACCTATTCACTGGTGGAGACCGTAGCTACTTTGCTGCCGCCGGGATTGGCGATCTCTACAAATACTTTATTGCCGCTCGTCGGGCTAACCGCCAACAAGATACCGGAATCGCCCTCTTTAACCTGTTGGAAGAGATTGCGATACGGCGCACTCGACCCTTTATCAAGCTGGCCTATCCAAATGCCACGATCAAGGGTGAAAAGATTAGTTGGCCGGAACGCAAGCTCAAAACTATTCGCTATAACTTGGAGGCTACCTATAGCGGGATATACAAACTAATCGTGAGCCGGGTTGAAAGCCTGCGCCTCACCCCCTATCGTTTGGAAACCTACAAGAAACAAGGGGTAAACCGCGACCAGTTCGAGGAAGGCCGGGAAGAAGCCCTAGTGGGCATTTTCAAAAGCCGCTACCTAAAGCGGTTTGAAAGCAGCATTGATGCTTTTCGGATTAGCGTTCGCCGCGCCCTAGAGTTTTTGGAAACTTTCGAGAGCTACCTAATGGAAGATAAGGTGTTGGACAGCACCAGTTTCCAGAAGGCGATGCGTTTTCTAGCTCGTGAGGATGAGGAAGACGATGCCACAACAACAACACCCGGCACACTCTCCGATAATCTGGACGCAAACGCCGAAGCTAGGAAGTACATCGAGACGCTGCCACTTCTGGACGCTTCCAAATATGACCTCAAGCGGCTGCACAATGACCTGCGTAAAGACGTAAAAGCCTTGCAAGAGGTTTGGCAGGCGATAGAACCGATCAAGCCCGCGCAAGATGCTAAGCTTAATCGGCTAAAAGAACTGCTGGCGGGTGAACTCAAGGGTCAGAAGGTGTTGCTTTTCACCTACTACAAGGATACCGCCCGTTATATCTACCGGGAATTGTGTAGTGCTGACGCGGGAGCCGTCGAGTGGCGTGAGCAAGCAGGCCATCCCAACATTCGCCGGATGGACAGTGGCGCGGACACAAAAGAACGGGCTACTCTAGTGGCTCAATTTGCCCCGGTAGCAAATGGTCAGCCCAACCTAGCCGGAACGGACAAAGAGGTGGACATCATGATCTCCACCGATGTTCTCTCCGAGGGCCAGAACTTGCAGGATTGTGGCGTACTCATCAACTACGATTTACACTGGAACCCTACCCGCATGGTGCAACGGGCTGGACGCATAGACCGTATCGGCACTAGCTTTGACACACTCTTAATTCAGAATATGTTCCCTGACGATGGGCTGGAAGATCTGCTTGGCCTAGTGCAAAGCCTGTCCAACAAAATAGCCAGCATTGACCAAGCCGGATTACTCGATGCCAGCGTATTAGGAGAGGTGGTTCACCCCCAGAACTTCAACACTTTGCGCCGTATCGAGGAAGAGGACGGTAGGGTAGTAGAGGAACAAGAGCAGTTCGTGGAGTTGGTCAGCAGCGAGTTTATGCTCCAGACCCTCAAAGGTATTCTGGACGATCAGAAGCGGCAAATGTTAGAAGATTTGCCGGACGGTATTCATAGCGGCCTAGCACGTGAAGGAGCTAAGGGCGTTTTCTTCTACTTTATGGCAGAAGCGGAGAATAAAAAGCCCCGGCGTGGGAAAGGAAAAAGCAGCAGCCAGAACCAACTAGGGAGCAATGGCAATGGCAGCAGCAGCAACAAGAGCAATCGTCAGCACTTTTGGCGGTACGTGAATTTAGCCGACGATCCTAAAGGGGAAAAGATAGAAGATAACCGCTACCTCATCACCAACCTGATTCAATGCCAACCCGATACCCCGCGAATAGTGCCAACCGACTTTGAGGTGGATATTTTTGCCTTGCAAGAAAAGGTAATCGCCTCGATAGTCCAATCGGCGGTAGAGCAGGTAGCGGTAGAGGAAGCACCCAAAATCCTTGACCCAATCCAGCAGACGATAGCCACTACCTTGCGAGGTTACATCAACAACCCGACGGTAAGCCGCAAAGAGGTAATAGCCGCCCTTGATAAACTCAACGAGCCACAGCCGGGGGTCTACATCAAAGCTTTGCGGAAAGCCTATGATGAGTTTAGAGCCAGTGGCAAACTAGAGAACCTGCTCAATGCCGTTAAGAGTGTCGCTGGTGCAGACGCATCACCCGCCACTGGTGTCGGTGCGGCAGATAACCAGCCATCGCCCACTGATAGCGAAACAAACAACAGTCCAATCAAAAGAGAGGATTTACGACTGATTTGCTTCGATTACATCTGGCAATGACCTAAAAGAACGCGCTGCTATGAACCTATAGGAGAGAGGGGGTGTACAAGCTTGTACGCCCCCTCTCTACCTAACTAACGGCTTTTGTTTCGGTGTTTGTAGGCAATAGCAGAGTAGCTACATCCTTTTCAAGCTTCGTTCAATTATTGTTGTACTTGTATGGTTGAACATTGGCTTTGCGAAGGAAGGAAAAGGAAAGGAAGGCAAAATAACAATGATGGTATATTACCTTTATTGGATGCAACCAGGCAAGGAGCAATCCCACTATCAGCCAGTCCAATA
Organism: Candidatus Chloroheliaceae bacterium; assembly: GCA_013390945.1. GTDB lineage: Bacteria > Chloroflexota > Chloroflexia > Chloroheliales > Chloroheliaceae > L227-5C. The sequence continues at coordinate 4,740 of JACAUC010000162.1, read as the reverse complement.
TCAGAAGCCTTACCAGCGTAAATCCGCTGCGCTTGCAACGGCTAAAAGGCTGGCCCATCTACGCAAGCTGGAATTCTTTGCGGCGGTAGAAATACCGGAATCGGACGGCGAAATACCGCCTGCAACGATACCGGATGATGACGAACGCTTAAAGCATATCTTCCAAGATGTCTATACCTCTAGAGATATGGGCATTAAGAGGCATAGGCATGGTCTTACGCCACTGACGGTAAAAATAACAACCACCGCACCGCCAGAAGGAATTGAAGTCATTACCGACCCGGCAACGGGCAGAACATCGTCGGAGGTGGCAAGCTGGCAATCCGAACAGCCGCTTGAAAAAGGAAAAGGCTGGGGCGGGGGGGCCGATGCCTGCCCTGACATATCTGGTGAGCGTCTGTGGCTACTAGATTTAATCGGAAAAGTCAAAGCCGAACCAAATTACGCACTTCCGCATTACACCGCCTTAGAAGAAATTTACCGTGATTTTTATGGCGATTATTAGGCTGAATGGCGCAGGTAAAATTGGTCTGCTAAAATTTAGCTTTAGTCCAGTGTTTGCCAATTCTTTAAGGTTTGATAATAATCCTCACTCAGAAATTCATGCCCGGCTAAAAGGTGGCCTAGATAGTTACTAGAACCATAACCAAATATCGCATCGGTCACATTTCCAGTTTTAACCTACGTCTGTTAAATGCCTTGACCGAAGCCAAATTACTAACTAGACGGGAGGATACACTACGGGCATCCTTGTTCAAGTGCCGCGCCTGCCTTGCCTACGCTTGCGCTCTCACTAGTAGCCACTTCTGGTGGCGATGTGCCAGCAAAGCTTTTATTTCTTCTTTGCCAAGACACTGTAACAATTCTGGATCATTCGCCCTATTAGCCAGAGTACAAGCCGCATTGTAATCCGCCAGAGCCGTGTAACCACAACACTTACAAGAAAACGTTTCTTGCGTCTTGCGGTTATCGCGGCAAGCTAAATTACACTTAGGACATTGTTGACTTGAATAGGCCGGATTTACCGTTAACGTCGCTATCCCTCTTTTAGCACAGGCCCATGCCAGTTGCTTTGGAATATGGCCCAAGTTTGAGGCGTACAAATAGGCGTTCATCGCCCTTGCCTTGAAACGCATTGAGGCCACATTCAACTCCTCGTAAACTATCGTTACATCTTTTAGTTCTTCTGGTGGTAGCTCATCAAGGAGTTGGTTGACCGCCCGATTAATGCTCTGCTTAACTCGACGGCTTAATTTCTGACCACTATGCGAACTGGTCGAAGGTAATTTCTCTTTTGATTTAGGTAGACCCTTCTTCTTGAGGCAAGCAATCAGTTTGGCTTTACGCTTTCGCTTTTGCCGTTCAGCTTTATGTTGCGTTGCCAACTTACCTGAAAAGCTACCATAGCACCTGCCTTGTGAGGAGGTGATAAAGTTCTTGATACCGACATCTACCCCTACCACTTTTTCAGCGGAAGTGGAAGCGTTTGGGACGGGAGCCTCTACTTCCTCCGTGATGGTCAGAGTCAACCACCAGCTACCATCTTGCCTTTTAGAAAGCGTGGTGCTGGTGCTAGGTACATGGCCTTCCAACATCTGTTTGTGGTATTTGGCGAGCTTTATCGGCAAATAGATCGGTTTCCCTTTGTCGAGAGTAGCTACCTTTAGCCAGTAATCAAACTGACTATTCGACTGAGATTGACCGTGAGCGCGTTCCAGCTTGAGTACAGCCTGATCTTCCGGTTCAAGAGCCGAGACCACGTTGACATTCGCTTGGATCACTGTCGCTCTTAAAATAGGGCTGTTCCAATCTTTCCAAACCGGAAGTTTCAACTTGGGATTAGGTTCAGGCTCTAATTGATCCTTCTCGTAATCCTCCAACTCTTGCAAATAAGCTCGATAAGCATTTTCCCGATTGGTGAGCCAGCTTCTCGCCACCCCTGCCGCTTGTTGGATAGCGACGCGCTGCCATCTTTTCGATAGCTCACTTTCAAACAGAAGATCACCAAACTTATTCGGTGGGAAGTAGCCGATAATTGGGACATTATCAGTAATGCCACAGCCACAAAAATAGTTGATATACTGCTGTACCAAAGGGATATAGACCTGCGACAAAGCATCGAGAGTTTCAAGCTTGCCGGTGTTGGCCTCCAATATTCTTATGTGGGTTATCGCTTTAATGATTTGCATCGTCATCGCTGTAGGCTTGGGCAGCGGCAATCTCTGGTTTACGTGGATCACCGTTCTGGCTTATAAGATATGAACCAAAACGACTGAGGATATAGTCTTTTATTTCGCGTTGTGCGCTTTTTCCTAGCCCGATCATTTTGTTGGAGCCAACGAAATGATCGGCGGGTTGCTGACCTACCTGCTCGCAAGAGGTTATGGAGCGTTTTATGGCTACTTCAAAATTGCGCCAATCGGTATAACCTAGAAGCTTACTAAGATCACGGGCACTCCAGTATTCTACTCCGTAAGGACTTACTTGTTTGATAGAATCAAAATCGGGGGTCTGCGTATGTGGTGGCGGCGGTGTTGCGCTATCGCTATCGCTGCGGTTATCCGTCGGTGCTGCCGTCGCCTCGGCCTCGGTGGAGTTATCGTCGTTGTTGCTAGTATCGTCGGCGGTCATAGATATTCCTCTGCCTGCCTGCTTACTCTTGCGCTGCTCTGGTCGGCCTGTCTGTATGCCCCTAACTGAATGAAGTATATCTTTTTATGGATGAAGTTGCAAGTTGAGAATCCTAAATCGAAAGGACGGAATCTGCATTTGACCGCTTGCCCCGCGCTAAAGCTGTATGGAGCCTTTTTTAATGCACCAAATTTGATAGATGGAGATAACTATCATGGGTAATTAGTATTTGTGTTCTAGGAAGTAAGAGGTTTTTTGTGAGTAATCGAAAAATAAAACGTGAAAAAAAAGGCTGTGAAAAAGAAGGCTGTAAAAATTGGGCAATGCACGATTCCACCTTTTGCCGAGTACATCGTCCAGACTTGCCCCCAAGCCATCACAACATAAAATGTGCTTGTGCCAAAGAAGGCTGCAAAAATTGGGCAATGCACGATTCCACCTTCTGCCGCGTCCACAACCCTAACCTACCTCCCACCAACCCTCAAACCGGTGATAATGGTAAAGAGCGTTGGTTTCAGCCCGGTAACGAGATAGGAAATCGCTTTCAGCCCGGCAACAAAATCGGCTTTCAGCCGGAGAATCAACTAGCTCGAAAACATGGTTTTTACGCCAAATTTATGACCGAGGAAGAAGAAAATTTCGTACAAGAAGAACTGGAGCAACCGCAAGAGATCGGCTTTAATGAGATTATTGTCCTAGCCAAGTTAGGTGTCTCCCGCGCTCTCAAATCCAACGAAGCAGAACCCCTCCGCCATATGGTAACATTATTGACTAAAATCAAGGAACTCCAAATCAAGGCCAGCCAAAACGAAGGCAACGATTTAATAGCCGCTCTTGACAAAGCTTTGATTGACGCAGGCTTAGGCGGATAAATTCCTTCAGACCAAGCATTTTAAAAGGCTCTGGAAACAAGCCAAATCTGTTCCAGAGCCTTGTTTGTTACTGCCTAGGAGGAATAGAGCTGCAAAATAAAAATCTGTATGAGTAGAATAGTTCTCATACAGATTTAGCAAAGGTAATAAGCAAGCAAAAGATAGATAAAGATTACTAAACCATGTTGGGTGTTGCCTCAAATACCGCATCGTGATAACATGAAACCAGTAGTATTCCGATCAAAGGCCAGTCTAGGATGAAACTTGCAGGCAGACACAGAGAATAATGTCAAAAGAAACTAACCCAACAAATCCAATAGACTTTTTACCTATCGGTGAACTTATTTCTCTTGCTGAAGCTGCCGAAAGGTCTGGATTTAGTATAGAGCTTTTAAGAGCGGTGGCAAAGAAAGGTCGCTTAAAAGCAAAAAAAGTGGGTCGTAATTGGTTCACTACAATGGAATTTGTAGGAGAATATAAAGACAGTCGGAGCTTCAAAAACATCCCCAAGAAATATAGAGATCGCACTTGACAGTATAAGCATATAGGTATACTATGTACATGTAATCATGGTAATTAAATAGTGGCTTGCGGTACGCAGATGAATCTAACATCGCGCACCGCTAACCCCATCTCCTGAAACTAACAGGGACAAAGGAAGCCGCTTTTTGATTCCAATAAACAACCAAATTATAACATAGGGCGCAGCAGTCCGCCTCCCCGCCTCAATCCGCACAGGTGGCTTGCTGAACCCCTTGTTAAATATTGCCCAAAATTAGGCGATTTTAGATTTTGGAATGGGCTAAATTCAATCGGTTTTAACCGATTTTAGCTTCTTAGACCGGAAATTTATTTCCGGTTGCCGTGAAACAGAATCAAAAGGAGTACTTATGGAAGCTCACCAACAATACCAACCCGAAGAAGTGGTAATGCCTCGCCACTTCCTCCAACAAATCATAATGCAGGAGAGCCTTAGCACCATCCGGGTCTTGGCTCTCAAGACCTGATGAAGGGGAAAATCAACTGACGGAGCAGCATCCTACCAATGGTGGCAATATCTGAAGACCTGATGAAGGGGAAAATCAACTGACGGAGCAGCATCCTACCAATGGCGGCAATATCTGAAGACCTGATGAAGGGGAAAATCAACTGGCGGAGCCATATCCTACCAATGGTGGCAATCTCTCAAGACCAGACGAATGGGAACAATCAACTGACGGAGCAGCATCCTACCAAT
>JACAUC010000161.1 GCA_013390945.1 Candidatus Chloroheliaceae bacterium | reverse complement strand
TGCCTATGGGATTGGCGCGGTAGTAATCTTTATGGGTATCATTTTGGGGGCGCAGGTGTTAGGGGTGTGGTCTACCAGTGGGCGTACTTTACTAAGAGCCGGGGTGTAGCGCAACGCATTAGTTAGCAGGTTGGTCAAGACCTGTACCGCCCGGTCAGGGTCGGCCCGAACAGGAGGTAAACTATCGGGCAAGTCGGTTTGTAATTCCAGTTCCCTTCGTAGACTGGTCTCAGCGAATTGGAGGGCTAGGCGGTATGAGCCACTTCCAATGGGTTAATCCGGGCTAAATGGAGCGAGATTTGGTGGGCCTCCGCTCGCGACAATTCTTGCAGATCATCTACCAAGCGTCTTAAACGTCCCGCCTCACCGTGAAGTTTGGCCCAAGTACGTTCGCTCGGTTCAATCTGACGGAGGCTCAGACCAAATCTGCCTGACATTCCTCAGACAGATTTAGGAGTACCTCACAGGGGTGGGGCCTGATTGATTTTTATAGCAACATCAATAAGTAGGGGTGTATTGGACAACCAACCCAGGTTACGGTCAACTGGTTGTGACCCAGTTCACATAAACCCGCCGCAGGTTGTCCTCGCTTTGGGCGTATGCAATACACCCCTACCCCGAAATTTTGAACTGCTCGTTGGAATGATAGCGGTTTAAGATGTTTGGTTAACTAAAACGTAAACATATTCAATACCTCTATGCGATCCAAATGTAATCAGCTACTAACAGCAGGTAGTACAGGAGCAAGTGCAACGGAAAAAGGCTAATTCACCACTTTCCGTCTCTCTGTTTTCCTCAAATTCAATCACTTCTAACTCAAGAATCTCCCCGACTCTTTTCTGCGTCTCTTTGCTTTCCTCAAGCTCGATTACTTTTAACTGAATAATTTCTTCCATTTTTTCCTCTCCCTTCAGAGTTACATTACAGAAACCATTTCGACTATTCTTCATTTCGGCTGGCCGATCCACTGGTTGCCAATGGTGGTCGGACTGACCGAGTCCACTGGTTGCCACTGGTGGTTCAAATAGAGAGTAGCCTAAGTTTCAAGCCGTTTTATCACTAACAGTGACACGTGGGACAAGATCCAGACAGCGAGTTGACATCCTGATAAACTATGCCTATTGTATCAAAAAAATAATTTATTGCCAATTCCATCATACTATAACATTTTATAAAAGTGTAATAGTAGTTAGCCATAGCGGGGGAGTAGTTTTAAGGGAAGGGATGTGGTAACCCTTGATTGTAAGGCAGTATGCCTTGCGGATTCCAATTTACCTCTGTGGGTACGCTATGGATACGAGGATTAGCTAAATGCCTACATTGAACTCCAATACTCAAAGGTACTAAACCCGGAATTAGCACTTTTTTAACTTGGATACCGTATCTGCTCAATTCCTCGCCTGCTAGGTCAACCGTTAGGGGTTCATAACCCCGCCTTTTTAGGCTATTCACTATGTTATGTAGTTCCGCAGAGGGATCAGTCGGTAAAGCCTGATAGCTAACTTCATCAGGTAGAGGCGAGTTACATTCGCTTGAGTCTGCGTAAGGAGCAGTGTCAAATAAAAAGTCGGCGTATTTACTCATTTCTGGAAAACCATAGATGTAAGGATGTAGCACCATCATATCTTCGACTGGTCGTTTGGTGGGATGCGGCTCTTCGGCTGGCCGCGTCCGTTGATGCGTGGGAAACGGCTCCGCCCGTTGATGGGAAAATTTAAAAATTTGAGACCACGCTTCTTCAAAGGAGAGGTTTCGGCGTTGGTGTTCCTCGCTCATCCATACCCAAGTATGATAAGCTTCTCTGGCGGCTTTTAGGCAGGCTACCCTAAAACTCCCGGCGGAAGCGGCTCCGATTGCTAAGGCGGGTCGGTGTTTCCCAGGAGCAGGATTGTGAATCACCGCCAAAACGGACGGTATGCCAAGATCAGTGGTCATATTCCGTAATAAAAACCGGAGCTTGTGTCGTTTGAGTGCTAACGCTAACTCCTCTACTTCTTTTGCTTGCCCTTTAGAGAAGGGATCAAGCAAGGGTGTCCTGCTACGTGATTCCCAAAGAATGGTAAAAGCATCGCGCTCTACCACTTCATATAAGCCCGAAAGTTTGACCAGCGTCTCATCGGTGTGACAAGCAGTGCCAGTCGAAATTCCGGCAGTAATTTTATCGTTAGTAGGTACAAGCCAAACTAGAGAAGCCGGAACCCACACTGGTTTATCTTCGGCTGGCCGTGTTACCAACGAGACCCCTTTCACCCAAGAACGAGACTCGTTATCCCTAAATTTAAAAAAGGGAAAAGACGGATCACTTAATTGTTCCGAGGTGAAAGTAGGCCACTTTTCGGCTTCTAGGACGGTGTGACGAGCAGCTTCTCCGGTTAGCTGCGTAATGAGTTCTTGGCGATTTCCCCAGAACTGCGTAACCGAGCAGGCGGCCAGCCGACCGGCCAGCCGACCGGCCAGCCGATTCAACTGGTTGTCGTTACAGAGATTAGAGGGCTGGTTGGTTAAAGAATATCGCTCCAAGGCTTCTCCTAGAGCCGCCGCTTTTGCCAAAGATGGATCTGGATTAATGCCACTACCCGTAATTCGGATGCCTTGCCAGTTTCGGCCCATTACTGAATACATAAAGTAGGGTAACATATCATCGCCATTTACCCGGTGCATTACAAATGAATCAAAAATAGCCGCTCGCCCGGTAAAAAGTGCGGTAAGGTCATTCAGAAATAAAGTTCTCATAATTACCTCGTAACAAACAGTTTTAGGGAAAGGGATGCAAATTACGCAGTAAATCATTTTGGCTGATACCACCAGCCGAAGCGGAAGAATTGGACTGGCTGGCGTAACCAAGGCGATGAGGTACTTCCCAAATCCTAGGATTACGTAAGTGGCGCACGAAAAGTCCAATAGTTTGTCTCACCAGCGTTGGCACAATTGCTCTTACCACATACAAGCCAGCTTCTGCTATATCTGTTTGAGTCAAATCGAACAGGAGCAGGTCATGTCCAGCTTGGGAGAGTCGGTTTTTACATTCGCTCAAAAGTGCTTGCGAATTTTCAGGTTGAGCGTTATTTCCGCCTAGCCTAGGCTTTGCCGGGCAATTGAAACGATTAGGTGCCTTGAGCGATAGCGGAGCATCTAGCAAAAAATTAAAGTGAGAAAGACTCTCCTTGTGGGAATAATAGAGTGCATGATCGGTTAAAACAGTGCGCCGTCTCATATCTGCTAAAATCTCTGGCGCGGAACGCTTCTCCTCTCGGCAGAGATAAGCGGTGGAGCGCCAACTGGTGATGGCTTCTGCCACTGATTTACTCAGGGCGCACCAAGGATCAAAGTCGGCAGCTACCCCAATTGCAATCGCCGGACTACCACCCTGAGAAGCAACCGCCAACGTAAGAATTACCGGAATTTCCAAATCAGTCGTTATATCGTAGGCATAGAGTTCCACCGAACGGGCTAATCGTCCTATGGAAGAAATAGAAGAAATAGAAGAAAATAAATTGGAAGCCGCTTCTGCTACCACCGCTTGATTAATCGCCGGGTACGGCGACCGACTCTCCCAACAAATCGTGAGCGCATCACGTTCAATTACTTCCAAGGTGGCCCGTAAAGCAGCCTCATAGAGCGAGCGGGCGCAACTTGTACCACTAGAGACCTGGTAGGAAAAGGCAGGTTCATTTGGGCCAAAGGAGTAAGGCAAAAAGACTAAGCTGGCAGGAAAATATATCTTGCTCTGCTTGGCGGAGGAATAGCCCTCTACCCAAGCCACGTAACGAGCAGTTTTCCAATCTTGGTTGGGTTTGAGTAAAGGAAATTCAGGTGCTTGATACTGCTCATCCAAAAACCACGTAAGGTCTTCGAGTTTGCAGCCCGAAGTACCTATCTCTTGGAACGTGGCCCATTTCAACTTGGTGGGGTGGTAGAGGCTGAGAGAGTAGCGTTCCACTGACTCACCGATAGCCGCCGCTAGTGCTTTAATACGATCAGGTGAATTGCCACCATTTACCTTTTGGACAGAACTGCTCGTTACGGGGCGGCTATCTCCCAACCAAGCCACATAATCCGTTAGGGAAAAGTTATCTAAGCCACTTCTTCGTTCCGCCAAGCTATGAATCAAGCCGAGGCGTTTACTTATCAATTTATAACCTAAATCAACGGTAGCCCTAGAACTGCTCGTTTCGGATACTCCGCTACCCGAAGTGCCCAAGTTCGCGTAACAAGACGTTTGCCAGTTATTTTTCAATCTTAACCTCTCGGCTGGCCGCTCGGCTGGCCGCTCGGCTGGCCGCTCGGCTGGCCGCGTGACAAGCCGTTTCTGAACTGCTCGTTACCCAGATAAGAACTAATTCTTCGATACTACGATTACCACATACCCGGCTCAATAACTCATCGGGACGCTCCATCGGCTCGGCTGACCGCTCGGCTGGTCGCGATGCCTCATAGATAGCGGAGGTTAGGTTAGGGTAGCGTTTCAACCAGTAACCACAAAATGAACCAGCCAAAACATAAGCCAGACGGCTTTCTAAAAGATAGAAACGTTCTGGCGAAAAAAAATGACTACTCCCGGCTCGTTCCATCAGGGCCAGCCGAATTAAATTATTATAATCTGGGTTATATCGGGTGACGGGTATCGGATGACGGGTATCGGGTGACGGGTATCGGGTGACGGGTATCGGATGACGGGTATCGGATGACGGTGGAGTCTCTTCTGACACCCGACACCCGACACTTCGGCTGGCCTCTGATACCTCTTCTGCAAAATAGTTATAAAAAATTTCCTCTAAAGAGGGCTCGCTAAACCAGAGGTCAGTGCAATTCCCGCTTATTTGGTAAGCCACCCAAGTAGCAAATCCTTCTCCAAAAAAGAGCCAAGGGGTCGGTAATTGAGAATGAGTCAACTCGTGGGCCACGATACTAGGCTGCAAGCAATTTTTGGAGAGCGTAATAGTAGAGGGGTGTTGACTACTCGGACTGGTGTTGCCTCCACTGGTGGCTCGGCTGGTCGCACTGGTGGTTGGAGTGCTAAATCTGGTGTGAGCCACAAAATCTGGTTCGTTAACTATTTGCAGCTTTACAGGACGAGCAGGCAGATTTAGTAGTGCAACTACTTGCTCTAAAAGCTGCTCTACCCCTTTTTTGAGGTTTTCTTCGTTAGGGAACTCCGTGCCACCTGACAAAAAATCCAAATCAAAATTTATGTTTTTACTCATAGCTTAGACCTTGTTGGAGACGGTTCTGCCGTGCAAAGTTCCCGATATAAGCGTTCTTCTAAGGAAGCTACTACCTGCAAATTTTGCTCTAGCTCTAATAGTACCGTCTCTAGGTCGGCGTAACGAGCAGTTTGTTTTGTAGCAGCCTTTCTAAAAAGCTGAATAATAGTCTGCCAAAGCGGAACCACTTCATCTTTAAAGCTGGTTCCAATTTCATAGAGGGTAGGGTCAGCCAAAATTTCGGCTCCTTCTAAAAGGAACTCCGTGAATAAGGCGCGGAAGCAACTACCGGTGGCCCCTTCATCCATACGTTGAGCAATTACACTTAGTCCGGTTTTGATAATCTCTTCGGCTGGTTGTTCAACTGGTTGTCCATCCCGAGGCTGACCTCGGCTGGCCGCTCGGCTGGTCGCTCGGCTGGTCGCTCGGCTGGTCGCGTGAATCCAGCTTGCCAGAGCAGAACCGGTGGCCCTAATACCGGAAATACCAAAGTAACCTCGCGCCGAGAGCATCTTTTGTGAGATAGAGCGAGCCGCAGGCCAGATTTCAGCTTGCCATCCCTTTAGCGGGTCAACCGAACCACCAGTGGAACCACCAGTGGAACCACCAGTGGGACTTGGAAACCGCAACTCGTACCAGCGATTTTGAGGAAGCAAAAAGGAATAGCCTTCTTCGGTGGAACGCGCCCGGCGCAATTGTTCCAAAGTGGCCGTTTCTAGCCGACTTGACCATATATCTGAAATTAAGACGTTCTCTGAAAGGCTGGTATTTTCGGGTTCACTGGTGGTCGAAACTAGGAGAAGAAGGTGTTCTCCAAAATGCTGGCGGTATTCGTCAGGGATACCCTCCCAACAATAATCCAAATAATAGGGATCAGCTTTTATAATAGTAGGTATGCCCGCCCGTACCCGGTTAAAAGCTTCTTCGGCTTCATCTGAATTAGCTGGTTCGTGGACAATTAGTTCTATACCTAGCCGATGGCAGAGGTCTTCCTCTAGCGTCAAATTTTGCCCTAGCAATACCGGGAAAGGCGACTCTGGAATATCCGAATACCAAAACGAAAGGCCGTCTCCTAGCCCAAAAACCATACTTTCAGATAGATCAAGGCCATTACCTGCCAGCACATTACGCATCGCAGAAGTAACGCAATCACGTCCTTGCTGGTGTGGGAACGGCCCGCCGACCGGCTCGCCGAGCGGAATTTTTGGTTGATTGGTGGTGGTTTGCATCGCTTATCACCTCAAAGACCAGTCTACAAACTATATACCGATTATCATGGGATAGATCACCGACTCCTCTACTCCATCCACTTCCAGCAGGTTTTCTAGGCGGCGGTCAAGGAAGCCACCCATGGGTACTACCGAAAGACCAAGAGCCTGTCCCGTTAGAATTAGATTTTGGGCAAGGTGTCCTGCTTCCATAAGGGCAAAGCGATAACCCCGTTCCCCATACTTGAACTTGTTACGGGGAAAGAGAGCCGTAATAACCAGCACGGCAGCAGCGTTATCCATCATCGTATCACCGATAAAAGCCTCTTTCAATTTTGAACGGTAATCACCCTCCGAGAGCAGGCTCAGGGCAGATTCATAGATGTCCAAATGGTAAAGCCCTTGTGGCATTTTTGTAACGAGCAGTTCGTTACTTGGCTGGTCGTTTGTGTCGGAGGGCTCCTCGTGTGGAGCCACCAGTGGAGGCTGCTCCAACTGGTTGTTCAACTGGTTGTTCAACTGGTTGCTATCGGGCAAGGTGAGAGGCGGTTCCACTGGTGGTTGAAGTAAGATGGGGTAAATTTCGAGGGGGTAGAGCGCACCCCCGGAAGGATAAGTACGTAGCGGAAGGGGAGTTCCATCCTCATAGCGCAATTCCCCATTCAAACCAGCCCCTCGAAGTAGGAGGGTGGCAAGTAGCGTCGCCGAAAGTTCACCATCCTGAAACTTGCGACGGGTACGCCGATTTTGTAGCAGGCTACCGAACGGTTCGGTTAGATCCTCCCAAGCGGAGGGAACTAACTTATACTTTGGCAAATAATCGTAGCTCTTCTTTTTACCGGAGACTTCTTTAATGGTAGAAACCATCGCCTCAGAGCGTTTGGGGTCTGATTCGCCTAGGCTGGCCGCAAAAGTTATGCGGAACTCGCCTAACTTGCTAAACTCATGGTAAAGTGTGCTGGGCGTAGTAGCCAAGTCTTCATCATTTACAAACCAGAAACGTGTACGGTTTGATTTTGGCTGGCCGGTCGAATTTGCCATTTTATATTCCTTTTGTCATCGGTCGTCGAATATATAGATGTAAAGTGGCATCGGCGGAACGTGAGCTTCGAAAGCCCTCCTGTGATAGACGAAATACCAATTCGGCAATATATTCGTTTTTCTGAAGTAGAGCAAAAGCCGCCGAACTCCGAATCGGGTATCCTCCTAACCCACCCAAGCCTAAAGTATAGTGGGTAATAGCGGCCTGCTCTAAAAAATTTTTGATTTGGTCTGGAGTATAGGCGGCCTCTAGTTGACTAGCAAAGAACTGGCGTTTTATCTCAGAGTCAAGCCTTTCGAGAAGATGCTGACGTAAATCTGGCGTTACATCACCTCGTAAGTCAAGGATATAGGCTAGGCCACCCGGTTTAAGTAGCTGGTAGATTTTTTTCAGACCCTCCACTGGCTCATTCCAGAGCCGAAAATTAGAGTGGCTTATTATCAGATCGAAGCTCTCCGGTTCAAACGGCGCATTTTCTATCGTTGCTTGGATTATTTCGGCTGACTTCGTTTCGGTAGCTAGGTCAATCATCGCAGGTTCAGGATCAATACCAATTATTTTAGCTTCAGGTCGTCTTTCTTGGAGGTAAAGTAAGTTACTGCCCGTGCCACATCCGACATCTAAAATATCAATCGGCGGACGCGGCCAGCCGAGGAGCCGCTCTTCCACAGCCGAAGGGCCAGCCGAAGCATCCAACGAGTCGAGGGCAATTTCGACACAGAGCTTGCGGGGGAGTCTCAAATATTCCGCTTCAAATTCTCGAAAAAATTTTACGTTTTCGGTATCGCTAAACCATTTTTGAGCAGCGCGACCCGCCGACCGTCCAGCCGAACGGTCAGCCGAAGTTTGAATGACGAATTGATCTGGATCTTGAAAGACCATTAAATGAAACCTCCTGTAGACAGGGCCACAACCAGTTGACCGTAAACTAGTTTGGTTGTTAGTTATTGGTTGTTAGTCTAAAGACTAAGCACTAACAACTAATCACTATTTAAGGGAAAGGGTGCGGGTCAGGATTAAACCCACTATCCGCCAGCGATTTTCTCCCAAACCATTCTGGCACAGACCGTAAACGCTGATTGGTAAGCGGGCGTACTTTTACCCCCCGCCCCAAAGGGACAAAACTTGGAATCAGCACCCGAACCACCACAAAGCCACACCTGCGAGCTTCCTCTGCTGTCACATCTACTACAATGGGTTCCGCGCCGGTTGACCTAATCCGCTCCAGCAGCCAATTCATTTCGGTTGACCGTTCAAGGGTATCGGGTGTTAGGTGTTGGGTGTCAGAAAGGGTATCGGGTGTCAGGTGTTGGGTGTCAGAAATTATCCGTCCCCGATACCCGTCCCCGATACCCGTCACCTGATCCCCGACACCCGATACCTGATTCCCGATACCCATCTGGTGATTAGCCCAAAAAAAGGAAGCCTGTTCTCGCATTTGAGGAAAGCCATAAAGATGAGCGTGTATCGAAGGTTCCGGTAAGCCATTCATCCAGAACCGTAATTGATTTAGTGTTAGAGGACTGATCTGAAGCAAGGTTGTTACCCAAAAGCTGGTGAGCAACGCTTCCTCAATCGCCCGGTAAGCGGCGGCTTCTGGAGTAGCACGTGCCGCCGCACCAAGACCCAAAGCCGCCCGCTTGCCACCAGATTCATCTATCACCGCCGCTAGAGCTACCGGAATACCAGTATCAGTGGCAAGTTGTCCTACAAAAAGCTTGAAGCCATTTTTTTGCAGGCTTAGGGCTACTTCTTCCATAGTAGGTGGTATGGTTAGCGGCTCGGTGGGCCAGCGGTTTTCCCAATGGATGGTAAAAGCATCCCGCTCCACTACTTCATAGAGGCCACTGATGACTGCTTTCTGCCATTCGTGGTCACATGCGCCGCCAGTTGAAACCACTGCATCAAAGTAAGAGTCTTGACCCACCGAATAGCGTGTGTAGACACTAAAGCACGGAACCCAGACAGGTCTCATATCGGAGAGGTAATGACCTTTTACCCAATACAAAGGCATGGTGGGGTCATAAGGCTGTAAAGATATGGCTGGCTGGTTATAGATAGTGGTTGGATAGTGGATTAAGCTTTGAGGATTAACTCCTTCGCCTTTTAGTTCATCATAGCAGCATTTAATGGATCGGTTGGCCGGTCCACTGGTGGTCGGGCTGGCCGCCTGTTCTGGTTGAAAGCGGGAGAGTGAAAGCCGCTCAATTGCTTCACCAATAGCCGCAGAACGAGCGCGAGTGTTAGTTAGTCCACCACCGGCGGCTATTATTTCGGCCAATGGCTCGTTATTAGGGCCAGCCGGATCGCGTACACTTGCGGTAACCACGTGCAGGTAGGCATAGTCGTTTGATACGCGATGAGTTCGCACTGAAGTAATTGGCCCTAACCTTTTATCTATTAAAGGTGCCGCCTGATATAGCGGATCAATCGCTTCAGATTTGTTACTAAGCAAAGACCAGTCTACGTCATGATTTCCCCATCGCATTTCTAAATATCCCATATTTTTCGGAACGGACTTTTTACATGAGGTCCGCATACATCACATAAAGGTACCTTTAGCAAAGTGTGTGGTTGACTCTCAAAAGTAGCTAAGTCGAAACTGATTAAGGTCTGATAGGTAGAGGGAAATGACACCCTAGAGAGAATACGCACAATTTCTAAGGCTAGACTACTTGCTAGAAAAGTAGGTGCAAACGGATGTACTTGTCCTGAGAAGGGCTGCCACCGACTTTGTACATAAGCTTTGAGTGATTTGAGTTCGTTGGGCTGGGGCAACTGGCTCTCCTCCCGTAGCTCAAGGCAATGGTAACACCCCGTTTCGCCTGGAATAAAGAGGGGGCCGAGTATGACCTCTTCACCATTCAGGTAGCCAGTTAACAAAGGCTTATTCAGCTTCAGGCTAAGCGCATTTATTTGTGGAAAGAGGCGCATTTTTTCGAGTGGATTGTCGGCTACAGCTACTAAGAGGTTGGAATTGGTACGACCAGTCGTAATGTCTTCTATTAACGCTTGGTAATCCTCTTCTTGGCTGGCTGCGCTAGTGGGAGCGGTCAGCCGAGCGGTCAGCCGAGCGGCCAGCCGAGCGGCCAGCCGAGTAGCTGGAACGGTAACAGTGGTTACATCGGCTGATTCAAGATGGGATATAACTTGATTTAGCAATTGGCCTTGCCCAAAGATGATTACTTGGCTGGAAGTAAATTTCTCCATTGCCTGATTCGGACGACTTACCTGCTCGCTGAAATAGTTATAAAGGGGATGCGTGGAAAACCTCGTAGACTGGTCTTTGGTCTCTTCTCCTTCCGGCTGGCCGTCTGCTGGCGGGTCAAGTGATTCGCTAACCTCGATAATCCCTAGTTTAATAAATTTATTAACCGCATCAGAGACCAGAGCCGATGGAAATTCTTTTTTTAACGCTTCTTGCAAACTTTCTACCGTGCATTCCGGCTGGTCGGTCGGCGGGTCGTCTCCATTTTTTAAATGAGCATCTATGGCCTCAAAAAGCTCAGTGAGAAGTTGCCCGCCTCTCACCTTGCGAGCTACAGTGGCATTTTTTCCTATTAGTATTCCATCCTCAGTTGAAAACGCCCAGTATCGTTTTGAACGGCGCAAGAAGGTCATTGTGAGTACTCCTGTGAATTAGACCAGTCGTTATTAGTTTTTAGTGCTTAGTCTTTAGTCCGTTTTCCAAGATATGCTAACTAACAACTAACAACTAACAACTAATCTACGACCAGTCTACATTCTCCCAATAATTGAGAAGATACAAAATGCTGGTGTTAGGCTACAGAGCTTCAATAGCCCTAGCTATTTGCCACTCTACTTTTAAGCTATTAAGGAGAGTTGAAAGCATTTCAGAATCGAAACCTTCTTGGGCAGTTACATCCACCTCCCAAAAAGTTTGGCCGGAAGTTCCTGCCAGTGGCTTTATTGAACCACCGTAGCTAAACCAAGCTAGAACCTCTACCAATTGTTCAGCCGAGGTACGCTGCCTCAGAGTCTTTTCCTTGCCAATTTGGTATGTTAATTCATTCATACTACACCTTTTTTCTCTAAATAATCCAATATTAGGAGATGCGACTAGCTTTTTATGGCCTCAACCAAAACCAGTCTACGACTAGGTCAACTGGTTGCTACTCTGCCCCAATCGCATCGGCTGGCCGGTCCACTGGTGGTCGGTCGGCTGGCCGTTTGAAAAGCCCCCAAAATTAGCTAAAAACTTAGGCTGGCCGTGTTGCAGGCAACTTTCTGTTTCGGACTGGTCGGTCCACTGGTGGTCGGCTGGCCTTTCAGTACCAATAGTCCCCTTCTCTGGTCATATTCATCCAACTTGTCCCAATAAGGTCGAAGTTGCTGACCGAAGCGATGAAGGTGAAGATTGGCAAAGTGGAAGAAATTGGAACCGGCAGGCAGATGTGAGAGGCGTTTATTAATCGCCTCTTCATTGTAGACCCGTTCGTTTATATAGAGGAAGCCCTCTTTTAGTTCCTCGTTGGTCATTCCTTTCATATTGATAACCAAGTTATGACCATCATAACGTGCCCAATTGCGGTTAAAAATACGCCCTTGGCTGTTCAGGTGATTGTAATAACTAGTACCGGGAAAAGGGGTGCAGATGTTGAATACTGGCATCTCAATATGATTTTCTATAATAAAGTCAGCCGTCTTTTCAAAACCATCACTCTTATCATGGTCAAACCCAAACATGAAATAGCCTTGTACGCCAATCCCATAAGCATGAATCATATGTAGGGTTTCGGCAAATTGCTCGACATGATTGACTTTCTTATTTACTTCCAGCAAACTTTCAGGGTTGATGCTTTCCAGACCAATGCCAATCAATTGACAACCGCTCTCCTTAGCCAGTGCCAGAAACTCAGGATCGCGCAAAGATACAATGGAAGCTTGGGAACTCCATTCCACATTAAGAGGAATAAGAGCTTCAAGAAGCTGACGAGTACGTTTGCGCTTAGGCCAGATATTATCGTCCACAAAGGCAATATGGAGCTTGGCTGGACCAGAAGCACCAGCAGGCCATGCTGCTTGAGTAGCATTAAAAACCGTTTCTTTAAAGGCTAGAATCTCTTCGACAATCTGCTCTACCGGACGTTCCCGATAGGCTCTGCCATATAGGTCAGGAACGCTACAATAATCACAAGCGTGAGGGCATCCCCGTGAGGATTCGAGTTGGAGCATAGGAGCATAATTGTGTGTTTTGATCAAGTCGTAGCGTGGTATAGGATGGTTGCCAAGTTCCGGTAAATGAGGGGCTTTATAGTAGCGCTTTAGCTCTCCAGCTTCAAAATCTTTGATAAGTTCTCCCCAGATGGGTTCAGCCTCTCCTAATACAAGGGCATCCGCTTTAAGAGCGGCCTCATTAGGCAATACGGAGCAATGTGGACCACCCAACACGACTTTTACCCCTCGTTTGCGATATTCCGCCGCTATTTCATAAGCACGTGGCGCATGGAGAGTACGGGCCGCAATTCCAACTAAGTCTACTTTCTCATCGTAGTTGATCTCTTCTCCCATGCGCTCATCTATGATTTGCACCTCCCAATGGGGTGGTGTTAGGGTAGCAATCATAGTGAGACTGACCGGGTAGGTAGTCAAGTTTTTGGGTTGGAGTGACCATACTAGCGATTCGGATTGCGGCCAAATGAGTGTCAGTCGCATTACCGTTCCCTTTCTAAACAGACATTTTATGAATTATTCAGGGTTTAAGTGTCTAGGTAGACTGGTCTCCTAGGCAAGGTTCATACCGGCTTTACACGCAGACTGGTCTTTAGGATGGTACTCAT
>JACAUC010000160.1 GCA_013390945.1 Candidatus Chloroheliaceae bacterium | reverse complement strand
ACCTTATATCATTTCAAAAATTGGCGTAGGGGCGTATTGCATACGCCCACTCTGCAGGGGGTTTATTCAATAAACCCCTACCAATTTAGATGATCTTCCAACACCATTTACCTTATATCATTTCAAAAATTGGCGTAGGGGCGTATTGCATACGCCCACTCTGCGAGGGGTTAACCCCTACCAATTTAGATGATACTATTTCTTAAATCTTACCAAAAATCAGTGTTGGCTTGTGGTGTTGATTGGCTCTAGGTCTAACTTTTGGTCAGGCAATGCCACTGCTAAACCTTTTTGGAGCTTGCCGGGCCACCAACAAACTTTGCCTAACAACAATACTAGGCCGGGTACAAGCAGGCCACGCACCACAAAAGTATCCAAGAGGATACCTACTGCTACGGTAATGCCCAACTGATAAAGATCCCGAATGGGCAGAGTAGTCAATACCAAAAAGGTTCCAGCCAGAATAACACCAGCGGAAGTGATGACTCCACCAGTGCTGCTTACCGCTTTTTGGGTTCCAGCCACAAGACCCAGCTTGGTCGTCTCTTCACGTACTCTGGACATCAGGAAAATGGTGTAATCTGCACCCAAAGCTACCAGAAAGATAAAGGTATAAAGCGGATTGGCGTAAGCTAGGCCATCGTCACCCTGAATAGTGGTATATAGAAACGAAGTTATACCTACCGCCGCAAAGAAATTTAGTAAGACCACTATCAACAGAAAAAGCGGTGCTACCAAGCTACGCAGCAAGAGACCTAAGATCAGGGCAGTCAGAATAACTACCACCGGAATAACAAGCATCTTATCCCGGTCACTGACTTGGCGAGTATCGGCTAATTCGGGGGTCACGCCCGTTAGATAGACTTTGTCAATCAGGCCCGTTTGCTGGGCGGCTTGCTGGACAACTTTTCGGATCGCTGGAATGCTATCCAGAGCCGGTATCCCATAGGGATCGCTCTTTAGAGTTACCTGTAATCGTACCGTTGAATTACTAGCCGAAATATAAGCAACCGATTGGGCGTAGAGGCCGATGATAGTTGGATCTAAGCCGGGCAAGGCCATACTTCCGTCAGCACCGCCGGGATGACCTGTCCCTGACCGGATGGCTTGAGTAAGAAAAGACGGTAGTTTGGCAAATCCCTGCTCCAACTCAGATAAGGACATTTGCACTGGCTGCCCTGTTGGTCGGGTAGGACCAGTTACGCGCCCCACATCAGAAACAGTCGTAATCGCTTGGCTAACCTGTTCAATGGCCGTCAATTGCTGGTAAGCGTTAGTCCCATCCTTCAGGCTGATAACCACATCGAAAGGAGCCAACACACCGGGCTCAAAATTAGCCGCCAAAAGCTTATAACCTTTGGAGGAATCGGTAGGCTGACGAAAGCCAGTCAGATAATTGTAGACATCACTAACACCTAAATTGCCCAAGCAGAGTAGTAACAAAAATAGTGTGCTGCACCCCACCGCCGCTTTGGGATGGTGCGCCACCCACCGAGCCACCCAACTCCAAAAACCAGTTTTAGTTTGGGCAGACCCCGCCGGGATTGGTTTGGGATGGAAAGGCCAGAAGGCAAAACGGCCTAGAATCGCTAAGAGTGCTGGTACTAGGGTCAGTCCAGCGAGCAACATAACTACTAAAGCTAAGGCCAGCGCAGAACCTAACGAATTGTAAATACCTAGCGTAGCTAACGCCAGAGCCAAAAGAGCTACGATGACAGTACCAGCACTGGAGAGAATAGCACCTGCGACATTGTTAAAAGCGTTCCGCAAAGCCAAAAGACGATCCGGTTCCGAGTGTAGTTCTTCACGGTAGCGTGAGACAAGAAAGATAGTGTAATCCGTGCCTGCCCCGAAGAGTAAAATAGTCATAATCGAACTAGCCATTTGGCTTACCGCCAAAAACTCTGCTTTTATACCCAAGGCCAGCAGCCCACCAACTACACTTTGAGTAAGGCCCACTACCACTAGTGGTAGTAAAGCCAGCACCGGAGAGCGGTAAATTACAATCAATAGCACCAGCACTATGGCTACCGTCGAAAGGAGCAAAGTCAAATCGGTATTGGTAAAGATGAGTTGGGTATCCGCAATTACTCCGCCTGGGCCGCTCACTTTGACCTGTAGGGAAGAGCCAGAACCATTGAGGGAATCGGTATATTTTCTGATTTCCTTAATGGTTTCGGTTAAACTACCATCGGCAGGAGAACTATTGAGGGGAACCACCATACTCATAGTGGTACCATTGGCAGAAACCAATTCAGAGCGGGCTTGGGGTAGGGTGAAGATCGAGACCACTCGCACTACCTGAGCTTGGCCTTGCTTTGAAACCGGCGCATCCTTTGAAACCAGCCATTCGCCAATCTGCTTAGCTTTGGCATAATCGCTATCGTTCAAACCGGAGGGATTGTGAAAAACTATAATGGCTGGTAGATTGCGCTGCTCAGGAAATTCACGGGCTAAGAGACGTGTACCCTGCACTGATTCCTGATCGCCAATATCATAGAGTAAATTGTTATCATAAAGGCTCGCTAATGTAGGAGGCAAACTGGATAATAGTCCAGTTAGAATTATCCAAACCAGCAACACCACCCAGCGTCCACGTGGTCCAGTTACTAGTTTGCCCAACCATGGAACCGGATGAAATTTCTTAGACTGCGTTAAAGGGCTACCGTTTTTCATACTTTATTTTCCTTCTGTTTAGTATGTTTTTATAAAAGCACCTATAGTTAGGTTGGAGAGGGACTTAACTGCGCGAGTAATTATTAATATTTGACCACTAGGTCAGAAATCTGGGATTAGTCGGAGGATTAAGGAGGGTAATTTCAAACGCAACTACTATACCTAGGATTACCGCCTAGTGGCCTCTACGCATCAGGTCATAAGCCTTTGATGTCAGATAACATTCAAGTTTATCATACACTTTAGCTAAGCATATGACAAACTTGAACGTTATAGAACACTCCTACCCTTCGGTAGGGCCTGAGGGCGACCTCAAAACGTTGTTCAGAACGCCCTTTACCAAGCCAAAGTAGCCCTTTATAAGGCCAACATAGAGCTTCTTGAAGGTACCATCAACCTCCACCAGCGTCCTCGCCAGAGGTGGGCTAACTTTGGAGACGATGCCTTCGGCGGCCCTTACCACGTTGTCATTGATGCCAATCAATTGCTGTACTACATTCGGTGCGTCGGTTGTGTCTGTTGCCATTTTGTTTTGCCCTTCTTTGAGTTGTGAACTTACTTTGGTTTACACATATAGAAACTGCCCATTATATTTTACCCAAAATTAGCTAAAAGGATGCAACTTAGGCTACAAACGACCTTATCCGAGAAAATCTGATCCTGAAAACTAAAACTTGACAGAAGATTAAAGCCAATATACAATCAAAATAGATTATCCGCCCTCTTGGGTGTTCTATCCACTTCTGAGTGAATTTACTCACTCAACTCCTATTAGTTATGTGGCACATGGGGAGCTTAAAGCGGGTATGTTTGAAATAACCTTATTATAGAGGGAAGAATTATGGAGGAACAAAATAATTGAAAAAAAAGAGAGGAAATGGCGCTTTGGCCCCCGGCGGCAAGATATTAATTGGCGGAGCCGCCGCGCTACTTATTCTCTTTTTGGCTTGGGTGTTTATCATTAACCCCCTTTTCGGAGCAAATTCTAACGGGTCTCCGAACAAAAGTGGCACAAAACCAGAACTAACCGGGCAAATACTAGATGCGGTTAACGGTATGCCTATCACATCGGCTAGTATCAAACGCGACGATGGTAGCGAATTAGCTAAAGCTGATGCCGAGGGTAAGTTTAGCATTGACAAATTACCCGCCAATAAAACTAACTTAGTAGTTGCTGCACCCGGTTATAATCTCCTCCCCTTACCCACCTCATCAGAAGCGGCCAAAAGTATTCACCTTAGTTGCACGGTTTTGACTGGTCTTTTATTAGATGCTGATACACAGCAACCAATTGCTAACCGCCTGATCTTTAGCACCAGTGGTGCCGTAATTACCGATGACCTAGGTAAGTTCACCCTTAGTAAAGTTAGTGAACAAACCAAAATAACCGTTCAGCTTGGCGGCTATGAGAAGATTGAACAAACCGTAAGCCTAAGTAATTTGAAGGATTTAACCATCGCCTTACATTCCGCCTCCTTTGCTGGTTCGCTGCTGGATGCTAAAAGTGGAAAGCCCATACCTAATGGCGTGGTTAAGACCACCGACCAGATGGCAATTAGTGGGGAAGATGGCAAGTTCAGCTTTAACGACCTCCCGCACGATGCTAATACCGTCCTAAAAGTACGTGCGTCGGGCTATAAATTGCAAAGTTTCAAAGCTTCTGAATTGGCAAAAGGAGCCAAACTGGAGCCTTTTATCATGCGAGCCGTTTACGTGCCTGGTGTTTTTGCTATAAGAGCCAACTATGACGCGCTTTTCGCCCCCTACCTCAAGATGGCAGAACGTGGGCAGATTAACGCTATCGTCTTAGGTATGAAAAATGATGACGATGGGTTGCTTTGGTATGACAGCCAAGTGCCACTGGCAAAAGATTTTGGTTTGGTCAAGGATAAAGGGACTAGTAAAGAAGTTCTAATGGACATTCCCAAAATTTTGGCTGAAGCCAAAAAACGCAATCTTTATGTGGTGGCACGTTATGTGGTAATGCGTGACCCTGCCTTAGCGAAAGCCAAACCAGAATGGGCCATCAAGAGTAACAAAACAGATGCCCCTTGGCAGGATGATAGTAAATTAACTTGGCCCAATCCTTTTGTATCAGAAGTAGGTGATTACAATGCAGCCCTAGCTCAAGAACTCTCTACGCTAGGTTTTGACGAAGTGCAATATGATTATATTCGCTTTCCTACCGACGGTGCTTTAAAGGAAGTCCAATACAAACCCGACCTAAACTGGACACAGTTATCTGAAAATGAGACATTGCGTACTCAAACGATAAATAGTGTCGTGAAGAAGGCGTGGGATGTTTTACGCCCTAGCGATACTTTCTTATCGCTCGATGTCTTTGGTATGAGTCTTTGGCACTCCGATGACAATAATATTGGTCAGCAGTATGACGATTTGGTAATGCTATCTGATTATATCTGCCCGATGGTCTATCCAACCCACTTTGAGCAGGGAACACTCGATCAGAAAGTTTACCCCGGCCCCTCCGGTTTGTACCCCGGCGTGATAATTGAAAAGAGTGGGGTCTACGCCAATATGCTAGAAAGTAAACTCAAACCCATTGCCAAATATCGGCCTTGGCTGGAAGATTTTGGACTAGGAACGGTGAAACATACCCCTGAGCGCGTTCGGTTACAAATTCAGGCCGCCACCAATACGGGTGCTTGGGGTTGGACGCTCTGGAATGCCGCTGGTAATTACAGTACTTCGGTCTTAGGCGGAGTAGTCAAAGTAAGTAACCCCTAACTGGTCGGCTGGCAGTTTGACAGGATAGCAAGGAGAAGTTACCAGTATGGCGCGACGACGTAGCCGAGGTTTAAGCTATTTGCCGCCAATTCCGCGACGTACACCGCTTATCATCTATATTTTTCTGGCGGTCGCACTATTGGTAGCTCTCTACCAAGTTAAACAGGGTATGGTCAAAAGTGTAGCAGGCGAAGTGGTAGACATCTATACCGGGCAACCAATTGCCGAGGCCAACATCACTCTAAAAAATGAGACCCAGTTGGCTCATACAGCTGGAATTGCGACTGAGTTTACTACCAAAAGTGACTCCGAGGGCCGTTTTCTCTTCCCGCAGGCTCTCGAAAAATATAGCCTTAGAGTAGAAGCCACTAACTATAGACCCTCCTCAGAGGAGAGCTATAATCAAACCTATACGGCTCAGTTTAGGCTTAAACCATTTATTTTGAAGGGGTTGGTCAGGGATAATTTAGGTAATCCTATTTCCCATGCTTCGGTCACAATGGGGAACCGCACGGTCAGTAGTGGGGTAGAAGGTGATTTTCAGCTTCTCGATCCGCCAGAGAGTGGAAACCTAATCGTTAAAGCGGCAGGGTTCAGCCGCAACACGGTCTCCTTTGAAAAAACGATGCGGCAAGATGTAGAACTCAAACCCTTTCGAGCTAAAGGTGTTTATCTGCCTGCCACTAGTGCTGCCGACAAAGAATTTCTTCCTACTATACTCAATCTAATTGATAGTACCGATCTTAATACCGTTGTAGTGGATATGAAAGATGAAAGTGGGCTGGTCTTTTTCGATAGCAAGCAATCTCTTGCCAAAACCGCCCCCGACAATCGGGGGCGGATAGGAGACTTGCCCGGTTTTGTAAAATTGTTACATAGTCATGAGGTCTACCTTATCGCTCGCTTGGTGGTCTTCATTGATCCGGTCTTAACTGACGAAAAACCGGAATGGGCGCTCAAGAGCCGTAGTACGGGCAAACTTTGGTCAGATGCCGCCAACTATAATTGGAGCAACCCCTACAGCCAAGAGGTCTGGGAATATAATATTAGCCTCGCTAAGGAACTGGCGGTAGTGGGCTTTGATGAGATTCAATTTGATTACGTGCGTTTCCCAGCCCTAGGCAACCTAGCCGATATTGAGTATGGTCGCACCAGCGATGCCGCTACTCGCACCGAGGCGGTCAGTGGCTTTCTTAAAAGAGCGCGGGACGTGTTAACCCCTTATGGAACCTATACCTCTATCAATATTTTTGGACTGTCTACTTTGCAAAACGATGAGTTAGGCATGGGTACAAAGTTAGAGACTCTAGCCGATCAGGTGGATTATATCTCACCGACGCTCTACCCCTCTTCGTGGAGTAAGGGTACTTTCGGTTTTGATCAGCCTGCTACCCGGCCCTATGATATGATACTCAATACTCTCCTTAACGCCAAACCTTTTATACAAGGGCGGAGTAGTTTACTACGACCTTGGCTCCAAGATTTTAGCATTGGTGGAGTAACCTATGGCTCCAAAGAGGTGCGCGACCAGATCAGAGCGGCAGATATGGCTGATAGTGGAGCGGTGGGTGGCTGGATGCTCTGGAACTCTCAAAGCCGCTATACCGCGCAAGCACTCGGACCCAAACCGATAGGGGAGGTACGTAATAACGCCGCAATACCTAAGCCGTGAAAAAAGAGAAAGGTGGTTAAACGATGATTATTGAGTATGAGGGTAAACGTCCCCAAATCGCGGAAGGGGTTTTTATAGCTCCTAACGCCGTGCTAATTGGCGATGTAATCATAGAAAAAGGGGCTAGTATCTGGTTTGGGGTGGTCTTGCGTGGCGACCATAACCAGATTTTTATCGGAGAGGGAGCCAATGTACAGGATAATTCGGTGGTACATACCAACAATATTAACCCACCTACCTATATCGGCCCTAATGTTACTATCGGACATGGCGTGGTGATGGAGGGTTGCCGAATTGAGAATAACGCCCTGATCGGTATGAACGCAGTCGTGCTAGGCGGGGCGGTAGTAGGCGCAGGTGCTTTGGTGGCGGCAGGATCAGTAGTTGGGGCCGATGCTCAAATCCCGGCAGGGTATCTTGCGGCAGGTAGTCCTGCCGTTGTCAAACGGCCTATCCTCAGTGGCACTCCCGCCGCCCAAGCGGTTGAACGTGCCTCGCACGAATATCACGAATTTCGCGACAAATATCTGGCACAAGGGTTAGGCCAAAAATAGAGCTAAGACCAACCGGAAATAAATTTCCGGTCAGGAGACTGAATACCATCTTGAATTTCGGTTTTAGCAAGGTTATTCCGAATTTTTGAAGTGGCACTAAAATTTAGTTACCGAAAGTAGAGGCACTATGACCACGAATCCTTCTTCACTTGAAGCTAAAGTTGAGAAATTATTAGAGTTAGTTCAAGCGCAGCAGAGCCGTATCACCGAACTGGAGGCCCGAATTGCTTCCTTACCTGTTCATCCTTCCTCAACTCAGACTCGTTTCCAAACCTTACCGCATCATGGTAGGCGACGCTTCCTTAAAAAGATGGCTGGATTAGTGTTGGTAGGTGGAATAAGCACAAGTGCAGCCCTAGCTAACGCTACTTCCGCCGAAGCCAAAATGACTATTCACCCCACGGGCAACGGAATGAGCGGAAGGGTAGGGGCTTTGCTTCAACCGCCCGGTGCAGTCGCACCCACTGGTACGTTAGGATATACTAACAACTTCGGCTTAATTGTTACTAGCGATAGTACCGCCTTGGATCTAAGTACCCTATCTTACGCAGGATTAGTAGATAATGTCGGTGTGTATGGTATTAGTAATACTGGCTATGGTCTATATGGTATCAGCACCAGCAATCACGGTGTATATGGAACTAGTAACATTGGCTATGGTATATATGGAACTAGTACCAACAGTTACGGTGTATACGGCACCAGTACCAATAGTATAGGTGTGTATGGTATTAGTACTAGCGGCTATGGCTTATATGGTATTAGCACCACTGGTAGGGGTGTGTCCGGTATCAGCACCAACAACTACGGTGTGTCCGGCACCAGTACCAACAACCCCGGTGTATATGGCACCAGTACCAACAGTTACGGTATACATGGTGAAAGTACTGGCAGTATAGGTGTATATGGTATTAGTACTAGCGGATATGGCCTATATGGTATCAGCACTACTGGTAGGGGGGTGTCCGGTATCAGCACTAGCAACCACGGTGTGTCCGGCACCAGTAGTAGCGGCTATGGCGCGTATGGTCAAAGTAGTACCAATCACGGTGTATATGGCACTAGTAATATTGGTTATGGTGTATATGGCACTAGTACCAGCAGTTACGGTGTCTATGGCAGTAGCACTGACAGTACAGGTGTATATGGCATTAGTAATACTGGTTATGGCTTGTATGGTATCAGCACTACTGGTAGAGGTGTGTCAGGTATCAGCACCAACAACTACGGTGTATCAGGAACTAGTACCAATAACCCCGGCGTATATGGAACTAGTACCAATAGTTACGGTATACATGGTGATAGTACTGGCAGTATAGGTGTATATGGCATTAGTACTAGCGGCTATGGCTTGTATGGTATCAGCACCACTGGTAGAGGTGTGTCAGGTATCAGCACCAGCAACCATGGTGTGTCCGGCAGCAGTAGTAGCGGCTATGGCGTGTATGGTCAAAGTAGTACTAATTATGCGGGCTACTTTCAGGGAGACGTTAATATTACAGGTACATTAGCTGTTACAGGTTTAATCACTAAACCCGCAGGTAGTTTCAAAATAGATCACCCGCTCGACCCAGCCCATAAATATCTCTCCCACAGCTTTGTGGAAAGCCCAGATATGCTCAACATCTATAACGGGAACGTATTACTGGATTCTAACGGAGAAGCGGTAGTAAACCTCCCTATTTGGTTTGAAGCTCTTAACCGGGATTTCCGCTATCAGCTTACCTCTATCGGTCAAGCCAGCCCCAACTTGTTCATCGCAGCTAAAATCTCCGATAATTGTTTCAAGATCGCAGGTGGCAAGGCTGGTCAAGAGGTAAGTTGGCTAGTTACGGGTATTCGTCAAGATGCTTGGGCTAACACCAATCGTATCCAAGTGGAGGAGGATAAGCCTGAAGTAGAACAGGGGAAATATTTGCACCCTGAAGTTTTTGGCCTACCCCGCGAGGGTAATTCCATTGCTGACCTCTATAATCTTGATTTACCAACGTCTAACTGTCCTCCGGTTGGTCGGAGTGAAAAGCCCTGATAAGAAAGCCGCTATGTTAAAATTAGTAGTGAGTAATAAAGGTTCTTTGAAAGGAGCGGTAAAGCTATGCGAACAATCGAGATGAGTGCCAAAGTAGATGAAGAGGGCAAAATGTTCTTGGAATTGCCCCCCGACGTGCTGCCGGGCGAGTATCAAATAGTGATGGTGTTGCAAGAGGCTTCCCCTATGGTTCAACCAGTCAAACCACCCAAACCACCACTTAAATTGCATATTTTTGAATGGGAGGGTTGGCCTAAAGACGCTACCTTTAGCCGTGAGGAATTATATGATGATGTCGAATATTAATCAATTGCTTACCAATAATGCGAACCATTTTGTGCCTTTCGCCTCTTTAATAACTGTAATTCCCTTACAGGTACACCCCTAACCCAATCTCGACTTGAATGGTGACTTTGTAGGAAATTGCTCTGTCAATTGATTGGAGGAAACCAAAATGTTTTTAATAAAAACATCTTCAAGCATTACCAATTCCAACCAACATCTTCAGGGAGCATTGGTAGGGCTACTTCTCTTTATGCAATTGTCAGGACTAGCCTTGGGTGGTGTTACGGTGGTACGAGCGGAAAATTTTGTGGAGACCGCTTTTGAACAGCAGTGGCGTACCACCGATGAAGCGGTAGCGGCAGGCAAAGTTGCCCGCACCTTTTTTTGGGGGCCACAACCTTTCGCTCATACCAGCGAGGTCTACGCCGAGTCGCCCAACAACGGTCAGCGCCGGGTTCAATATTTTGATAAGGCTCGTATGGAACTGAGCAAAAGACCAACTCAAGACCCTAATGCGGTTACCAACGGTCTGCTGACGGTCGAATTGGTTTCAGGTCAGATGCAGGTGGGCGACAATACTTTCTTACAGCACCTTCCAGCCAATAACCCGGTGGCGGGTGATCCGGTAAACAACGATCTCTCACCTACTTATGCCAGCTTCAACTACGGCAAACTAGCCTTTGGTCTACCCGAAGCCATTCCTAGCACTGACCGCACCGGACAAGCCATCGTGGAAGCACTCAACCAGGCTGGGGTAGTCTCCAGCTTAGAGCAACCACCTGTTTCGGTCAACTATAGCCGCTTCTTTTCCGAAACCAAACATAATGTAGCCGAGGTCTTTTATAAATTTTTCCAAACCGAGCCGTTGGGGGAGACTCGTTGGCTCGATGTGATGGGCTACCCTATTTCCGAGCCCTTTTGGGCCAAAGATAAAGTGGTCTTAGCCGGGCAACCCCGCGAGGTAATGATTCAGCTTTTCCAGCGGCGGGTGCTAACCTATACCCCTAGCAATCCGACTGGTTTTCAGGTTGAAATGGGCAATATCGGGCAACACTACTACGCTTGGCGCTACCAAATTGACCTGCGCGGTGGGCCAATGCCGGGTAATTTCCGCCTGATTGTGCCACAGAACCTAAGCCTACTCTCCAGTTCTATTCGTAAAGTCGAAACGGCCAGCCGAAATGTAAGGTTAGGTGAGGTTCCCGGCAAAATTTATGGAATCTGGTCATCAACTCAAGGCACAACTTTAATCGGGGCAGAATCAGGGGTTTATCTTGCCAGTTTAGCTACTCCAGGAGCTTTCAAAAAATTGGCGATAGATGCTATCGTAAAAAATGGTCAGGTACAAGATGCCAGTTGGTCGGCGGATGGACGGCAATTGGCGGTGCTGTTTGCTTCACGCCTGCCCGACCAATATAACACCATAGTATATAATAAATCGGTAGTCCAGATTTATCAGATTGATAACCTAGTGTCGTCTAACACTTTCGTGGCTTACGATAACCTGACGGTTTATGATGCGCCTCTAGCCCAGTTTAAGTTCTCCCCGGATGGCAAATATTTGGCCTTCTTTGAACCATCTAGCACGGGTATTTACTCGGTGCGGATTGATCTACTGGAAATCAGTAGCCGTAATCAACGCCAGTTGAAAATTGGGGATTACCTGAATGGTACACAATTGGAATGGGTAGCCGAAACCGGACAACTTATCGCTAGTATGGAATCTATGGGTACAGACACGGTTGGCAAAGTTTTGCTAATTAATCCAGCTTCTGGCGCAAGCACTACTTTACTGGAAAATCCGGCCCTTCTGCGAGCAAGTGTCTCACCGGACGGCAACTATCTGGCGGCGATGTTCAAAGTAGCGAGTGTGGATAATCCTGGCGTGATGAAAACGATTAGTTTCCGCAAGCTTTCTAACCCTACGGTCGAGATCGTTCCTTCGTACCAGCAGGGTACTGGTGGACGTAGCTACTTCCAAGCCACTTTTGCGGGCTGGAGCAGAGATGGCTCCTACCTAGCGATACGTACTACCGCTAGTGGCACAGCGGGTATCCACCATGAAGATTTTAACCTTGTTTCCCTCGCCACAGGCAAACCCATCCAACAAACCCGGATAAATACCTATTTTATCAACACTATCGCGCTAAATCTGGCCGGGCCGCATCAGGTCTTGAGAGCCTCCAGTGAACCTAACCCCGTCACCCTAGTTACGACTCAGACACTCACCGTCCGTAACCTCGATGGTAGTGACGAAGTAACCCTTTTCAGTAGCCTGCTCTATACCTATCAGGTAAACCTAGCACAGGTAATACAAGTACCTTTGACAGGGAGTTAGGATTTCTAAAGTGGGTTGACTCCCTTGTATGTTAAACTAAGTTAGGTGCGGGTAAAGCTGGCTCCATTCAATCAGCGAGAGAGACTCGGCTCGGCGGGTGCTTTCCAAGCCAGCCTTTTCTAGGGCTTGTTGAATTAGGGCTTTGTCCTGATGAAGACCACTAGCCAGCGAATTGACCAGTTGCTTGCGCTTCTGGCTGAATCCCGCCCGCACTATCTCGAAAAAACGGGCGGATTCTACATCAGGGCAAGGACGCTTAGGTAGGTCGCTCGACTGGTCATACTGGGGTGCAAAGGTTTCAATCAGCAGAATAGCCGAATCGACTTTAGGTAGAGGGAAAAAAGCACTTGCCGAGACAGTGGCCCAAATCTTCGGTTGACCGTAGAACTGGACACTAACCGCCAACAGGCTCATATCGGGCGGCTGGGCCACAATACGTTGCGCCACCTCCTTTTGCACCATCAAAACAAGACGAGACGGACGATGGTCACTTTCTAGGAAATGGCGCAAAATAGCCGAAGTAATGTAATAGGGAATGTTGGCAACCAATTTGTAGGGCATAGGGGCCAAATCCGCCGGATCAAACTCCAGCGCATCCCCTTCAACCAGCTTAGCACCGGGAAAAGGAGCTAAAGCCGCCTGGAGGTAGGGATAGAGCCGCCTATCCAATTCAACCGCCGTAAGTTGTTGCACTAGACGAGCCATAGGTAGCGTTAGAACGCCCACACCCGGCCCAATTTCCACTACACTATCCTCAGATGAAAGGTTCGCTGCCTCCAGAATTTGGGGTGGCACACTTCGATCTACTAGAAAATTTTGCCCCAAACCTTTGCTTGGTCGCAACCCCAATTCCCGCAGCAATCTCCTTGCACTGAGATCTAATTTCTCCTCCACCACACTTTCCCCTGACTGAGACCAGTCTACGACCAGTCTACGACCAGTCTACGACCAGTCTACGACCAGTCT
>JACAUC010000016.1 GCA_013390945.1 Candidatus Chloroheliaceae bacterium | reverse complement strand
ATGTGAGGCTGGTATGGTATCTCAGCCTGTATTAAATACCGAAACAGCGGTAGGGGCGTATTGCATACGCCCAATGTGAGGCTGGTATGGTATCTCAGCCTGTATTAAATACCGAAACAGCGGTAGGGACGTATTGCATACGCCCAATGTGAGGCTGGTCTACGGTGGGTTTATTCAATAAACCCCTACTTATTGAGAAGATACCGGACTACTTAAAGTTAGCGGAACCTTTTATGCTATAATTACGTATAGATATTAGCTGACTAAGCAGAAAGCAAAGGAACGTAACGCAATGGATCAAGCGGAGCGCGAAAGAGAGCTTAGCAAGCCCACCTCGGACGAGATGGTGGCTAACAGTAAGGCTGAAAATACGAACAATCCCTCGGTAGAGGAGAGTCGAAAAGAGACCTTTAACAAGGTAGAGAAAGAGGAAGACGTGACAAGTGCTGTAGTTACGACTAGTCCCTTTGCCAATGTTTTTTTGTCAAATAATATGGAGGCCGCTCAAAGCAGGCAAGCAGAAGCACTGGTCACTCCAGTCGTTAACGAGGCCAATCGCGAGGAGGAAGCGATTGTAAGCCGGGTTCTAGCTGGAAATACCGAAGCCTTTGCCGAATTGATTGATCGTTACAAAGTGGCTGTTTATAACCTGTGCGCTCGAATGTTGCACGACCCTAGTGAAGCGGAAGATGCCTCTCAGGAGGTCTTCTTGCGAACCTATAATCAGCTTGCCACTTACCAACCAGGCCGCCGCTTTTCAACTTGGATTCTTTCGATTGCGTCACACTATTGTATTGACTTGTTGCGCCGTCGCCGCCCAATCGTAGACATTGATAGCATCGCCTTCTGGAAACAGAGTGACGAACCAGAACCAGAGGAGACGGCCCTAAGTGGAGAGACCCGCGATGAAGTACGCGAATTACTTAAAAAATTGCCGGACAAATACCGGGGCGTGACCGTCTTACGCTACTGGCAAGATCTCTCTTATGAGGAAATCGCCGAGGCTACGGGTCTGTCGGTGGGTACAGTCAAAACTCGTCTCTTCCGAGCGCGAGAATTACTTGCCAAAGAACTGGATAAACACTATCGCAATGGGAGTGGGGCGGGAAATCGCAGCGACGATGAGCAACTTTACGCTAGGGGGAAGCGGAATTTGCTCAAAGGTAGAAATTTAGAAAATAAGAGTAATGCAAAACGAATGAGGGGGAATCAAAATGTCCTGCCGTGAGATGAATGCGCTGATGTCGCCCTATCTGGATGGGCTACTCAATGTCGCTCAAACCCGGCGGCTAGAGTGCCACATCGTTAGTTGTAGCGAGTGCCGCTATAAAATAGAATTAATGAAAGAAATCCCACAGGCTTTGCAAACAGATCGCGTCTTAGTTCCACGTCCTGAATTTACGGCGATGATAATGCAACAAGTGGTGATAAAGACTCAGCTTCAAAACAGTAATGGCACCCAAACGTCGGTGAAAACCAAATTCCAAACCGAAACGCGCTATACCTCTCGGAACGCCGAGGAGCATCTAATTCCATCAGCGAAACTCCTGACCTTACCCCGGTCTACTAAATCACCCGGTGCCTATGTGTTGCGCTTCTCCTCGTTAGCGGCAGCACTAGTCTTAGCGGTGGGCGTGGGCATTTATACTTTGCAAATCGGCCTTGGCTCGGCTTCCGGGGCGAGTGCCAGCACCAGTGAAGGAATTGCCCTCTTTGCCCGTAGCCTAATAGATGCTTTCCAAAGCCCGGCTGAAGTGCTGGTGGGAACAATCATTGCCGCCGCCCTATTAATAGTACTCTGGTTCTTCTTTCGCAAGAGCGGCGAAGATGGGCAATTCAACCCAAACGAGTTAGGTTCACAGCGTAATCTGGAATAATTGGCTACGCCTACGATAGAACTGCAACAGGTTCAAAAAGTCTACTCAATGGGACGTAGAAATTATCAAGCCCTCCGTGGTGTGGATTTACGAATCGAGCCGGGCGAGTTCGTTGCCATTGTTGGCCCCTCCGGTTCAGGTAAATCCACCATCCTAAATATGATTACCGGCATTGACCGTCCTAGCAAGGGCCAAATAATGATAGCCGAGGTGAATTTGAACCTCCTAAGCGAAAACCAACTGGCCCATTGGCGCGGAGCAGAGGTCGGCATTGTCTTCCAATTCTTTCAACTTTTACCCACCCTTACTGCCCTAGAAAACGTAATTTTACCCCTACACCTCCGAGGTCGCAGAGCCAAAGTTCATGGCAAAGAACGCCTCGAACGCGCCCTCGAACATCTCCGCATGGTGGGAATGGATTCTCACGCCTACCACCTACCGAGCGAGTTGAGCGGTGGTGAACAACAGCGCGTAGCGATTGCCCGCGCTCTAGCCAATGACCCACCAATTATCGTAGCCGATGAACCCACCGGAAACCTCGATAGCCAAACCGGGGAGATGGTCTTTGAGATCTTCCGCCGCCTCTCCAGCGAAGGCAAAACGATCATCTACGTCACCCACGATCACGATTTGGCCCACCTCGCCCATCGCCTGATCCAAGTGCGCGACGGCCTGATTATAGCCGATTCAAATTGATCTGGTCATTCCAAAAAGCTTTTAATGACATTCGCCGCCGCAAAATCCGGTCGGGGCTTACCATTGTGGGTATCTTTATCGGAGTGGCCGGAATTGTCGCTATTGTCGCCACTGCTCGTAACCTCGAAGAGGCCCAACGCTATAACTACGCCAACAGTAGCCAAGACGATATGCGCTGGTGGGTCTGGAACAATACCCCTACCACTGAATATGCCCTTAGCCAAGTACCCAATGTGGCGGCAGTACAACGCCGCGCCAACTACTATACCCGCTTTCGCTGGGATAACACTTGGCACGATGTCACCTTCTACGGCTTGGAAGACTATAGCAAGGTGCAGGTTAATCGGATAGATTTTGTAGAGGGTCGGCCACCGCAGAGCGGGGAGGTAGCCTTTGAAATCTCTACCAAACAACTTCTACCCGACTTAAAACTAGGTGACGTGATTACCTACCGCGTCCAACCCCAAAACCAAGAATATCGTTTCACCCTTAGTGGCTTTGTCAAAAGTCCGGCCTACCCCTCGGCTACCCTGCTCAACTATTCCACCGCCTATGCTACGGCCAACGATGTGCGCCGTATGCTAGGGATTTCGGGCGATAACGAAATATTGCTGCGAGTCAACGATTTAGCCGGGCGCGAAGAGACTCGGCGGCAGGTAGAGGATATTTTTAGAAAGCGCAATTTGCAGTTTAGTGGCTATGTGGCCCGTGATCCTAATAATTTCTTGGGTAAGCAGGAGATTGAGGTAGTGGTCTTGCTGTTGCTGGTCTTTTCAGGAGTTGGGCTGGTCATCAGTGGCTTCTTGGTAGCCAATACCCTCTCGGCTATCGTCACTGAGCAGGTAGGCGAAATAGGCACTCTCAAGGCACTAGGGGCGGGACGGTGGAGCATTTTGCAGGTCTATCTCTTTGGAGCATTGATCTATGGCCTAATTGGAACGGCGTTGGGAATTGTGGGCGGCTTTGTCGGTGGTAAATTTCTGTTGGGATTTCTAGGTGGGACACTCAATTTTGAGGTAGACCAGTTCTTGTTCCAGCCAGAAGCACTAGGGCTAGGTGTTGTGGTAGGTATCGGTGTAACGTTGGCCTCGGCCCTAATTCCGGCTTGGGCAGGAACCGCTATTTCGGTACGCGAAGCCCTCGATAGCTATGGCATCACCTCTACCTATGGGCAGGGACGAGTAGACCGTATCTTAACCAAACTACAAAAATTGCCGCCACTAGTAGCCCTTTCGCTACGCAATCTCTCCCGCCGCAAAACCCGCAACCTAATTACCTTGGGGGTAATTGCCCTCAGTAGTGCCGCCTTCCTAGCCGCTCAAAGTACCAGTACCTCGGTAGATGGGACAATTGACCACCTCTATAATGTTTATGGCGCGGATGGCTGGATGCAGTTTGATTCAGATGTAAACGAAAATCTGGCTCAGCATTTGAAAGCTGTGCCGGGCGTGATGAACGCGGAAGCATGGATGCGGGGCCGGGTTACGGTCAAGGCTACCACTACCGATATGTACGGAGTACCACCCAATACCACCATCTACAAAAAACAGGTGAGCGAGGGACGCTGGTTTACCACCAACGAAAATAACGTGGTAACAATCTCGGCAAATTTGGCCCACCTCCGTAGCATCAAGGTGGGTGATTACCTAGAAGTGGAATATAACCGCCAGCGTGAGACGATGCAGGTAGTGGGTATCTTAGACGATAATAGCAAATTTTTGGGTAGTAGCAGTGTGGGCAAAGTCTTTATGCCCTTGAGTGTCGCCCAACGGTTGAAAAAGCGGCAAGGCTTGGCCGATTTCTTTGCCATCGTTACCACTGAACACGATCCGGCTACGGTTGAAACCGTCCTTGCTACGATTGAAAATCGTTACCGCGAATTGAGTCCCAGTAGCCTAACGGCCTATTCTGACCGCAACAGTACTCTCCAGATAACCGCCATCCTTCGGCTCTTGCTCTACTCCATGACCGCCATCATTGCGGTTATCGGGGCGATTGGGGTAGTCAATACCCTAACCCTAAATGTGTTGGAACGCAGGCGCGAAATTGGGGTGCTACGGACTATTGGCGGCACAAACCAACGTCTAGTCCAAATCTTCCTGACGGAGGGGCTATTCTTAGGCTTACTTGGTTTTATAGTGGGGCTGATTTTGGGCTACCCCCTTGCCCAAGTGCTAACCAACGTTATCAGCCAAGCGGTCTTTCCAGTGGATTTTATCTTCGAGCCTCAAATGGTGATTGGCACTTTTGCCTTTGCTCTTTTGCTGACCACCGCCGCCAGCCTCGGCCCGGCCATCGGCGCGGCCCGGGTCAATATTAGTAGCTCTTTGCGGTTTTGAAAGAATTATAGAGAAGGAATTAAGAAGTAACACAGATGAACACAGAGAACCACAGATGAACACAGATATTTTTATAGATAATCTAACTGTTGGATACGGCTCCGACCGTTGATACTGCGTCCCTACTGTGGGATACGGCTCCGACCGTTGACATTAGCGGTCTCTTAGGCGTGGGTCAAAGGCATCGCGCAGACCGTCGGCAATCAGAAAGATACAGAGCAGGGTGATAAAGATCATTAGACCCGGCATAATAACCTGAAGAGGGGCTTTGGAATAAAATTCCAGCGCGTTATTGAGCATATTACCCCAACTAGCGGTCGGGGGGCGCACTCCAAAACCCAAGAAACTTAGGGAGGCTTCACTCAGGATCGCTCCCGCCAAATCAAACCCGGCTACTACCAATACAATAGAGACCACATTGGGCAAAATGTGGACATACATTATCCGCCAGTTGCTGGCTCCCATTACCCGCGCCGCATCCACATAATCCAAGTTTCGCAAGCTCAAGACGAGACCACGCACCTGCCGTGTAACACCCATCCAGCCAAGTAGACCCAAAACGATTGCTAGACTCCACCACTCCGGCAGAATTAAGACTGAAAGCAGAATCAGGATAAAGAGGGTCGGAATGGTAAGCATAATCTGAACAAGGGCATTGATGGCATCATCCCAGATACCGCCGAAAAAACCCGCCACCAATCCCAACAATACCCCCAACGAGAGAGAGATAGCGGCTACAGTAAAGCCAATCGCCAGCGAAATTTGACCTGCGTAGAGCAGGCGCACCGCTACATCCCGCCCGGTCTTATCCGTACCCAACACATGCTCTTCCGAGGGAGGCTTGAAACTATCAAATAAATTGCCCTTATTGGGTTCTTGACCGCGAAAGAAAATCTGGCTAACGAGGGGCGCACAAAATATCGTTACGCAGAGTATCAAAAAAACCACCAGAGCAATAACACTCACTCTATCCTGCATAAAGCGATCTATCGAACTACGCCAAAAACCCCTTGAGGACTTTTTAGGACGCTTGGAAGGGTGATTCGTTTGAAGGGGTGGCAGGTCTAGCTCTACTCCGGTTTGACTCATTTCTATTTGATACTCCTTGCCTCAGTTATAGCGCACCCTAGGATCAACCACTCCATAGGCTAAATCAGCCAACAAATTGCCCAATATAATCAAAATAGATAAAAAGAGGATGATACCCATCAAGATAGGATAGTCCCGCTCGAACGCGGCCCGGATAAACAAGGTACCCATTCCAGGCCAAGATAGAATCGACTCGACCAAGACGATGCCACCAAAAAGACTAGGTAAGAGACCACCAAAAATAGTAATCAGAGGAATTAATGAATTACGCATCACATGCGCCCGATTAACTACCTTCTCAGCCATTCCTTTAGCCCGGGCAGTACGCACATAATCTTGGTTAATTACTTCCAAAGTTTGGGAACGCACAAAGCGGCTAAACGCAATTATATAAGAGAGGGCCACTAAAAACGAAGGTAAAATCATATGCCAAAGTCGGTCTAAAAGACTATCCTGCCCAAACGTATACATCCCACCCAAAGGCAAAAGCTTCACTCCGCCATCTGCCGCAAAATTGGAGACCATAATAATAACGAGTAGACCTAACCACCAATGCGGAATTGCGTTTAAGACTACCGTTAAAACCCGAATTAGATTATCGCTTAACTTACCACGATGGCGGGCAGCATAAACCCCGATAGGAATACCCAACAATCCCAGAATTGTACCACCTAGCGTTAGCCACAAACTATTGATGGCCGCATCCCAGACTAACACAATCACTGGCTCTCCCCAGATAAAAGAATTGCCAAAATCGAGCCGCACTACGCCCCAGATCCACTTGACGAACTGGACTGGCAACGGTTCGTGTAAGCCAAGGCGTTCCTCAATGTTACTAATAGTAATGGGACTCATACGAGGGTCTTCGGCCAGTAACCGAAGGGGGCCACCCGGCGCAGTGTGCATCAGGATAAAACTGATGACCATTACCGCAAAGAGTAATAGGAGGGATTGTATTATTCTACGAATTAGAAATCTTTTCATCTTGTATTATCCTCTGGGTGCGCCTGAGACCTCTTTAGATTCTAGGCTGGAGGTAAATTCCAGCCTAGACAAGGGGTAGTGCTTACTTCAGACTCCAGTCGGTGTAAACGTTATAAGAGACACCGAGGCCAGTAGTTGGTGAAGTAACCAGCTTATTGCTAATGCCAGAGAGGTTTTTGGCTTGATAAATGAAAACATAGGGCAAATCTTGAGCAGTTAAGACCTGAATTTGTCCCATAATCTCTTTTCGTTTGGCAACGTCAAACTCCTGATTGGCCTTGCTATAAAGGTCAAGCACCTGCTTACTTACCGCCGTATCCCAAGCTCCCATATTTAAGGAGGGGCCACCCTTCCAAACCTGATCGAAGGTTTCAGGGGTTACGGTAGAGCGCCAGCCAAGAACGTAGAAATCGTAATCAAACGGGTCTTTCTGAAGCTTTTCCAGATAAGTCTGAAACTCCAGTGGCACAATCTCAAGCTCAATCCCCAATTCTTTGTAGCTTTGCTGCACCACCGTAGCAATCCCTTCGCGTACCTTGTTATCAGAGTTGAAGAGAATCTTCAGTTTAGGTATCTCGTTACCGGCTTTGTCCTTCAGCTTGCCACCTTCGACTTTATAGCCAGCGGCAGTCAGAGTACTCTTGGCCTTCTCGATATTATACTCATACTTAGGGGTTTGAGGATTGTAAAGCCCACTGGACTGCGGTACGGACGAGTAGATGGCCTGACCGAGACCCAAGACCAACTTATCCACTATATCTTTTTGTGGGGTAGCATAGGCCAAAGCTTTACGCAATTCCAGATCCTGCAGGTAAGACCGTCGGAAGTTAAAGCCAATGAAAGACCAACTTGCTTGAAATGAGAAGTACTCTAAGACCGAGGCGTTGGTGGCCTTCTTAGCCTCGTCATATTCGGTAGCGTTCAGGTCTATGGCATCCAGTTCACCCGCCTTCAACTTTTGTACTTGGACGGTTCGTGAAGATACAATCTGAACGGTGACGCTCTCGAGTTGGGGTACAGGCCAAATGGTAGAGTTGTCGTTGCGTACAAAGGTGATGTATTGGCCGCGCTTCCACTCCTTGAGCTTCCAAGGGCCGCTCACAACAGTAGGGCTATTGATCTCAGCGTTCTGAGTGGCATCCCCCCAGTTTTTGCCCTCCCAGATATGCTTGGGGAGCGGTACTAGACCAGTCTTGGCAATGCCATAGAGGTCGGCAACCTTCAGCTTGAAGACAACCGTTTTAGCATCCGGCGCAGTTACACTCTCAAGTACGTCAGTAAAATCTTTCACATAAGGGTAATTGTTGGCAGGGTCAAGAGCCTGCTTATAGGTCCACTCGTAGTCTGCCGAGGTAATCGGCTTCCCATCGCTCCACTTGAGACCATCCTTCAAGGTAAAAGTGTAAGTCAGCTTATCGGCACTCACCTTTAAAGCATCGGCTACCCGAAAGTTTACGGTAGGCGTTCCCGATTTGAGATCTACATCATAAAAAGAACCACTGTAAATAAAACCTTGCCAATCGGTAGAGGTAGCATCGGTAGTGAGGTAGGGGTGTAGACTCTTGGCATCGCTCGCTGCGGCTAGGTTCAGATTGCCACCCTTATTACCCGCGGGAGCCTTTTGATAATTGGGCCGGGGATCAAGGTATGAAATCCCACCTGCGTCATAAATCTCTCCAGGGACAGCGGACGTGGCAGTAGTAGTGGTCGTAATAATAGCAGCCGTTTTAGTAGCCGCGGTAGCAACGGTTGTACTAATCGCGGACCCTGCCGTATTACTTATAGCGGCAGTCGTACTAATCGCGGACCCTGCCGTATTACTTATAGCGGCAGTTGTACTAGCTGCCGTAGTAGGTGCGGTGGTCGTAGTGCTATCACCGCAAGCCGCCAGCAGTGATGCCAAGATAAGCAGTGCCACTAAGGTTAGGTGTAGCTTTTTAAGCTTAGTCATTCTTTCAACTCTCTCCTTCTTAATTCTTCTTGCTTCTCCGCTAGATTAACGTTACATCAAAAAAACCGCGTTGGTCGAAGCGGCTAACTAATATTTTTCTAAGCTTAAATTTTACCAGTATCGTACCAGTAATACCCAATTGCAGTAGTATAATAAGCCGAGCAGATCACCATACTACTATATTCACGGTGGTTTTTGATTTACATCGTTCTAGGAAGAATAGTCGTCCGAACTCAACTACTAATGGTATAGTTTAGCACTTTTACGCCTGAATTACAAATATAGACTGCCTCTGGGCCTTTGAACAGTGTAGACAAGTTACGAAATTCATGTTATACTATGGAAGTTCGTGGGGGCAACCCCCGAATTTTTTTGACTTTTGAACCCTTATAATAAAAAGTGAGTTCATATCTAAGGAAGAGAAGAAATGGCTGCCAAAAAAGATCGCATTGTTATCCATCTAGCCTGTACTGGTTGTAAGGAGCGCAATTATACTACTAGCAAGAATAAGCGCAACGATCCAGCCCGGCTCGAATTTAAAAAATATTGCCGCCGTGAGCGCAAAGTTATGTTACATCGTGAAACTAAGTAACCAGTTACCCTAGGTTGCCCTCTGTCATTAAAGTTGAGGTTTATCAGGTAATCTATCCAAAACTAGGAGAAAGAATCTAAAATGGCCGAGAGAGTTTTATTGGATGATCCGAACCAGAAGCCGCCGCTAGTAACTTTTGTCCGAGAATCGCGGGTTGAAATGACCAAAGTAGATTGGCCGGATCGCAAAACCACGCGCAATCTGACAATTGTAGTGATCGCATTATCGGCAATAATGGCTGCCGTGTTGGGTACGTTTGATCTGTTGCTGACTTACCTCTACAATGGTCTGCAAACCCTTTTTGGAGTCTAATCTGGCCTAGTTGGAACTATTTTAATGGGCAGGTGTGGAATTTTAAGGAGTTTTGGAAGTGGCGGAAGAACCTTTGCGCGAAGAAGAGCAAGACCTAATTGAGAATCCGGTGACAACGCTCGCTAAGAGTGAAGAACCTTTGCACGAGGATGGGCAAGACCTAGCTGATGCTACCGTGACAACGCTCGCTAAGAGTGAAGAAGTGCAAGTCACGCTAGAAAGTGACAGCGCAAAGCAACCAGTACCTAGCCCTGTGGAACGCAGTGAGGGCAAGGTAGTAGACGCTGAATACCGGGTGATTGAGGACAACGCAAAGCAACCAGCACCTAGCCCTGTGGAACGTCCTTCGTTGGCTCCAAGTAGCGGACAGCAGGAAAACCTAGGACGGCGCTGGTACGTGGTTCACACCTATTCCGGTTACGAAAATAAGGTAAAACGAGCGTTGGAACGGCGCATTGAATCTATGGATATGCGTGACAAAATCTACCGCGTGGTAGTACCCACGATGGAAGAGACCGAAATTAAAAATGGTCAACGTCATACCGTTCAGCGTAAAGTATACCCCGGCTACGTCCTCGTAGAAATGATGATGACCGACGAATCGTGGTACGTAGTACGTAACACCCAAGGTGTCACTAGCTTTGTAGGGAGTGGTAATAAACCCACACCGCTAGGTGATGACGAGATGCAGGGCATTATCAAACAAATGGAGGCCGAAGCACCAAAAGTAAAGACCAGCCTACAAGTTGGGCAGGCCGTCAAGATTATAGATGGCCCTTTCAGCGAGTTTACTGGTACAATTGACTCAATTGATTCAACCAAGAACAAGGTGACAGTATTGGTTTCGATCTTCGGACGCGAAACACCTCTAACCCTTGACTTCTTGCAGGTAGAACGGATAGTTTGAGAAGGGGCACAGCTTTTGTACCCTAACATATGGAGATTTAAGCGTGGCAAAGAAAGTTAAAGCAATTGTAAAATTGCAATTGGCAGCGGGTAAAGCGACCCCGGCTCCCCCGGTCGGTCCAGCCCTCGGTCAGCACGGTATTAACCTAATGGGATTTGTTAAGGAATATAATGAACGCACCTCCCAGCAGGTCGGCCAGATTATTCCGGTAGAAATTACCGTTTTTGAAGATCGTTCCTTTACCTTCATTACCAAAACTCCACCAACGGCTGATATGCTTCGCAAAGCCGCCGGAGTAGAACACGGCAGTGGTAAACCCAACAAAGACAAGGCCGGTAAAATTACCAGTCAGCAGCTTCGCACTATTGCCGAAACCAAATTGAAGGATATGAACGCCAATGATCTCAGCGCGGCTGAATCAATGATCGCGGGTACGGCCCGCAGTATGGGCATTACCATCACCGATTAATCGGTTAATTTTGATAAGGTGGGAGGGCACCTCGCCCGTAATAACCACCGGGAGATATTCTAAATGCAAAAACGCGGTAAGAAGTACAAGGAAGTAGTCAAGCAGGTAGAAGAAGAGAAGTTCTACCAACTAAACGAGGCTATTGGCCTACTCAAAAAGACTAGTTATGTCAAGTTCGACCCGACCATCGAACTCCACTTCAAAACGGGCCTAGATGTGCGCCACGCCGACCAAGTCTTGCGTAGCACCACCAGCTTACCTCACGGAACGGGCAAGCAGGTACGCATCTTAGTCTTTACCCAAGGCGAAGGCGAGATCATTGCTCGTCAAGCGGGAGCCGATTTTGTCGGTAGCGACGATATAATCAAGCAAATCGAGGGCGGCTGGGTGGATTTTGATGTCGCAATTGCTACCCCGGAGCAAATGGCTAAAGTAGGTCGTTTAGGTAAAATTCTAGGGCGGCGCGGTTTAATGCCAAACCCCAAGAGCGGAACCATCGCACCAGCCAACGATTTAGCCCGGGTTATCCAAGAAGTCCGACGCGGTAAAGTAGAGTTCCGCACCGAACCTAAAATAGGGCTAGTCCATGTTGCCGTCGGCAAGCTCAGCTTTAGCGAAGAGCAAATCCACGACAATGTAACCTCCTTGATTGAAGCGGTAATTCGCAGCAAACCAGCTGGAGCAAAAGGAACCTATATCCGATCAATCACACTAACCAGCACGATGGGGCCGGGCATCCACTTAGATGTAAACCCCACCTTAGCCGAAATTAGTGCTTGATAAAGAGTTGTGTTATAACATTCAATAC
The DNA here is from genome assembly GCA_013390945.1 of Candidatus Chloroheliaceae bacterium. Lineage (GTDB taxonomy): Bacteria > Chloroflexota > Chloroflexia > Chloroheliales > Chloroheliaceae > L227-5C. The sequence goes on along the minus strand of JACAUC010000016.1, from coordinate 33,543 downwards.
TTTGCGGGTGCTATTCCAAGGATAAGCACCCACGAATAAGTTTTTGCTAATTTGTCCCTTTTAAGGGAGAAAAACTAATAAAATATTAGCCACGCCGAAGACCGCAGGTGTTTCCTGTCAGGAGACTTAATCCGCGCTAGATAGCAGAGGCCCGCCGAGGATGTGGTGCAATAGTGGTTCTTTAACTGAGATTCTGGCATTTTAGTCTGCTTCTCTCAAGTTTTGCGAAACCCCTTGCGCCCGCTTCGTAATACTTTGGTATACGATGGCCTGGCCCGGCAAGGGGTTTTTAGTTGCCTACCAGTGCCGCAAAATTTAAAGAGAAGGAGGTGAAAAAGAAATGCCTACAGTAAAAAAGGCTGAGACTATTGGTAGTCTCTCCGAAAAACTCAAGCAGAATCCGTTAGTTATTCTGACCGAGTATCGCGGTATGACCGTAGCTGAAATTACCAACCTGCGTAAGCAATTACGTAGCAAGGGAGCCGAATATCACGTCGCCAAAAATACCCTCTTGCTAAGAGCCGCCAACGAACTTGGTTACTCCAATCTGGAGGAAGCTTTGTCTGGTCCTACCGCCGTCGCTTTTATTGGCGAAGATTTGGTCGGTGGTGTCAAGTCGGTGCTAGATTACGCCCGAACTGCTCGCGCTGATGCCAAAGGCGCAAAGGTCTTTGTGGTCAAGCACGGTATTTTGCAGGGACAATTAATCAAAGGCGACCAGCTGGAAGATTTGACCAAACTCCCTTCCAAGCAAGAGTTGATTGGCAAGTTGCTTGGTACGCTCAATGCCCCGGCCTATGGCTTGGTCAATGTACTCGCCGCTTCCCCGCGCAATTTGGTAAACGTTATCAACGCCCCAATTCGCGACTTGGCAAATGTACTGGAGCAGCGTCGTCTGCAACTGGAAGAGACCGCTTCCTAAAGATAGCGAACAAACCTGCTACTTTAGCAGTAATTAGAGTTATTCGCGGACTCAAGTGAGCCGCGCAAATGATAAATTAAGAAGACTAGTCGAGACTAGGAAAGAAAGGACATTGAATAAATGGCTACCGTAGAAGAGATTGTAGATCAAATTTCAGAATTGAACATCTTGGATGTCTCCAAGTTGGTGAAAGCACTAGAAGAGAAGTTTGGCGTAAGTGCATCGGCTCCCGTAGTATTAGGTGCCGCTGCTGCCCCTGCCGCCGCCGCCGCCGCCCCTGTCGCCCCAGTGGAAGAGCAGACTGAGTTCAACGTAATTCTGAAGGAGATCGGCCCGAACAAGATCAACGTCATCAAAGTAGTGCGCGAATTGACTGGCCTCGGCCTCCGCGAAGCCAAGGATCTGGTGGAAGCCGCTCCCAAGGCCGTCAAGGAAGCCGTTAGCAAGGAAGATGCCGAAGCAGCCCGCGCTAAGTTGGCCGAAACTGGCGCAGTGATCGAAGTAAAGTAATCCGGTTTAACAACCGAAAAAGGGTGCTGGCTGCGGTCAACACCCTTTTTTATTCCCCAAATTAATTTTATCTCCATTTTAGCCTTTTAGCCTTAAAACCAACCGGATTAAATAGGACGAAGTGTGATTTATATCACACACAGATATAAAAATTTTGCTATAATACTAGATAAGTTACTATAATCAACGTAAAATAAAGAAAAAGCAGTTCTAGCCTGTTTGTTATACCCCGGTCTTACTAATTCCCTTACCAACGGTAAAGCTAATAAATAATAGATAAACACCTATCTACCTGTGATAGAGTGCCTTAGCAATTAACCAAAACTAACAGACTATAGGGGAGGGACAAATGGGACCAGTAAAAAATAATCCACAAACGGTACAGCCATCCACTCAAGTCCCCTCGGTATCTGAAACCCGCCGCCAGCAGCTTAAAGAGCTTCTGGAAAAAGCCAACCAGCTTAGATGGAAGTTAAAGCAGAGAAAAGCTGTTACTTTTGACCCTATTGAACGCAGCAAACTAAAGTTACAACTTCAAAAGGTTAATGAGGAGATAAAAGAGTATGAAGACGAATATGGGGAACCACTTTCTCTGGAAGTTAACCACAAGAGTATTGCTACGCTCCTACAAGAAGTATACGAAGCTAGATGGAAGTTAGAAAGGAAAAGAGCTAATAGCTTTAACCTAAATGAACGCCGTCAGCTAAGATTAGACCTTGAAAACGTCAATGAGGAGATAAAAGAGCTTGAAGACGAATATGGCAAACCCTTACCTCCGGAAAGCAATCCCTATAAGAAGGTGCGTGAGCGGTGGCCCATCGCTATAGGCGTTCTGGTCGTTCTGATTTTGGTTGGGTTTACTACTGATCCGGTACTGAAACCTTTTATCTGGAGCTTTATCAACCCTGAGCCAACGGTGAAAATAGAACAGGGTGAAGCAATCATAGGAAGCAGCAATATTACTCCTACGCCGGGGCATGAAGCAGAGGTTTTTGATGGTAAGATAAAGTTGGCGGCCTTTGAGATTGATAAGTTTGAAGTCTCAAATCAAAAGTATAAATTGTGCTTTGAGGCGGGTGTTTGTAAAGAACCGGAGTCCAACACCAAAGAATATATTGATCCCTCTAAGAGTAACCATCCTGTAATCGGCGTAACCGCTACCCAAGCGGCAGCATTTTGCCGATGGCGCGGCAAACGTCTACCAACCAGCCTTGAATGGGAACGCGCTGCGCGAGGAACCGAGGGACTTGACTGGCCTTGGAGCGACCGAGAAGCCACGGCTCCCACTCCGGGAAGACAGGCCAACATTGCTAAGATAAAAAATGAGACGGTAGAGATTGACAGCTTTCCATTAGGTGTAAGAAAGGAGAAAAACGGGGAGATTTACAATCTAGTCGGCAACGTAAGCGAATGGACGGCTTCCTACGTGAATTGGCGAGATATATGGAATACTCAGTACGATCCAAAAAATAACCCAGAGCAGATTTTCCCAAATACCAACTCTGACATGGTTTGGAATGGTCAAGAAATAAACTTGAAAAACGACCAAAACCTAATTGTACGTGGAGGTAATTGGACCAGTGGCTTTGATCGAATTACACTCACTGGCTTTATTGCACCTAAAATGAGTTATAATTATTTAGGTTTTCGCTGTGTAAGCTAGAAAAATAACTTTAACAAGGAGTAATTATTGTTATGAGAAGAATAGCACCACTTGAGACGATTTACCCTAATAGTGCCAATGTAACGGTTACAGTACAGAATGGCACACTAAGTGCTACCCTCAACACTACAAATCAGCATAGACCAATGTTTCCTCCTGTTTGGATTGGTGGTCATGGAAATTCTTGCACCTTTGATGTACAGGAGTATAATGCAAAGGGCTTTGAGCTTGTGCTTGATTTAGACAATGATGCTCAATATGATCTAACTGGGCCTTCGATTAACCGGGCGAGTGCTGTAAGAGCAACTAAGGGGCTAATTGTCGAAAAGGGATATATCGCCCGTCACTATCTTGCCAAAGCTTTTAACAAGATTGAGGTAACGGTTAGCTGTACCACTGGCAAGATCAAGGTTCTGGTAATATCTAGGGATGAGGATAGTAGGAGGCAAACCGCAAGGAACAAGAAACCGATAGAGTTAGCAGCTAATCAGTCCCAAACCTTTAAGTTTGATAAACCGGGTGCGCTAAATTTTACACTCAAGGTAACTGGTCTGGAGAGTAAAAGCACTTATGACCTCACAGGCGATTCGGTGTAACGATTTAAGTTATCCTCTCAAAGGAGTAACTAACGTGACTGTAAATAATAGTGCTGGCAAGCAGTTTCCTTGGCTCCCAGCACCACTAGCTAATACGCCCCTAAAGAAGGGTTGCTATTCACTACAATACACGCCACCCAGTAGTCCCACTAACCCCACTTTAGAAGGTACGCTACGGGTACAATACGCTAATAACCAGAGCATTATTAGCGGTGATCTTTATAATAGAGATCCTAATAATCCTCCGACAACCGTTCCGACAGGGCAAGTACCTCACTTTCCGATTAAAGATTATGCCTACTACCTAAGAGCTACGAAAATTAAAAGTATTAAAAATAATAAGGTAATTCTTGAAATTGAGTTTGAACTTTATTGCTATATTCCCACCTTACACAAATGGATAAACAAGGGTAGCTCCACCGCCTCCCTGACAAAAGAGTCTACATTAAATTCCTGCTATAAGGGTAAGGTTAAAGACACGAATAGCCTTGAACTAGATGGAAATCTCTCATTAAGGTGGGTGGCAACCACCTTGAGGCAAGCTGAACTTACCATCTTCAAAGTAGAAGAGAAGGTGGAACTACCCCTGAATAATGGAGCCGAAGAAGATTGGGGTAAAGTGTTCCAAAAAGCTGACTGGCAATTAAACCTGAGCCAACCTCCTGACTTGGTAGCCTTGAATGATACGGTGGAGGAGAAGTATTGGCGAGAAGTAGAGTTACACCAAATTCTGATGTCCAAAATTGAAAAGGGCAAGGACTCATGGCACTATTATTTCCTTTGTGTCCATTACACGATCAATTCAGATACCGCCGGGATTATGTTCGACTCAGGAGCTGCCGACTCCGATTCTATACCTAGGCAGGGCTTTGCGATTGCCTCAAACTTCAACTTCCCAAATCATGCCTTTTTTGGAGCTTATCAGAAAAAGCTTTTGCACGAGGAACCCAAATCCTATTTAGGGGTTACAATGCACGAACTAGGACACGCGCTAAATTTACAGCACCCAGAGGTTACTGAAAGTTTTAATTTAATGACAAGTATAGACGACCTAGCCCGTTGTGGTTCCAATCACCTTGACTCAAATCAGAAATCTGCTCCAATAGAATTTCCAAGCTGCTTTGACGCGACCAATTGGACATACGTACCTAAAGATGTTTACCACTTGCGCCATGCCCCAGATATAGTAGTATGTCCCGGAGGAATACCCCTTGATGATTTTTCTGACTCGCTTGCCAACCGCGATGCCATAAGGTCAGATATAGCAATGTCAATGAAGAGCTTTACCCAAGAGGGGCTTCCTTTGGCTGCTCCAGTACGGTTGCAACTTAAACTAACCAATACAACCGATCATAGTATTCAAGTACCTGCCGATTTGAGTTTTAAGAATGGTAACTTCTCTGGAATAGTAACTCAGCTTGAGACTAAGGCGGTACGTACCTTTAAACCACTAGTAAGCTATATCTATCAAAGACCGGAACTAATTGACTTGGAACCAAACCATAGTATTAGCCCTGATCTAATGTTACTAAGCGGTGGGGATGGGCCTCTTTTCCCCAAACCCGGTTCTTACCAGATTGACTTAACTATTGTATGGGAAACCGAGGAAAGACGGATAGTTCAATCGGTTATTACTCCAGTCACCATTGCTAAACCTAAAGACAAGACAAGTGTAGAGTCCATTCTAAACGAGCCTGATATTTTACTTGCGTTAGTGATAGGTGATAATGACTATACTAATAAGGGAGTTGAGGCGATCCAGAAGGGCTTTGCTAATAAGGATCTCAAACGACATTATGCTGCGATTCTGGCTAGGCTGGTCGCTAAAGAGATTGAACAGAACAAAGTACCTGATGAAAAGATAGCCAGTAAGATAGACGAGATGGCAAGTTATCTGGATAACGATATAGTTGTCACTCCAGGTGAGATTAAACGCATCCTCAAATTCGTGGAGACGTTGAAGTCCAACCTGAGTTATGCCGAAAGCCTTGCCAAAATTACAGCGACGCTTCAACAGAAGTTGGATGAGATTTTTGAGAGGACTCAGGAATCCAATGAGACCTATCACGATATTAGCAATATTATATTGAAGCAAATAGAAGGATCAAGCGGATACTCTAAAAGCTCTTGAGTTAAGTTAGGGCTACTTTAAGATAGCGATATGTGGAGGCATGTGATTCTCACACGCCTCCAAGTTCAAGCTAGAGACCCTTCTGACCGGGCCGCCAGTTAGCGGCGCAAAGTTCCCCGGTCTGGGGAGCTTGAATTATATCGTTAAGCTACGTCCCACGCTTTTGCTATGAACCACTCTTGCTAGGCGGCGGTGTAATAGTAACTTGATCGGCATCAGTCCAATCAAAATAACCCGGTCGGTATGGTGGTTTTTGGGGTTTGGGTTTGGGTTGCCAGTTAGCGGCACAAAGCTCACCAGTTTGGAGGGCTTGAATTATACGCAAGGTTTCGTCTACACTGCGGCCCACGCTTTTGTTATGAACCACTTCGTACTGCACTATACCCTCTGGGTCAATTATAAAGAGACCACGCAAGGCTACACCTTCGGCTTCGATCAATACGCCATAATCGCGGCTAACCTTCAAGGTCTGGTCGGCGGCAAGGGGATAGTTAAGTCCGCCTAGGCCGTTATTGTTGCGGGCAGTCTCGATCCAAGCTTTATGGGTAAATTTGCTATCGGTACTAACCCCTACCACTTCAGCCTCGATAGCCTGAAATTCTTCTAAGCGATCCCGAAAAGCCGTTACTTCGGTCGGGCAAACAAAGGTGAAATCCATTGGGTAAAAAAAGAGTACCAGCCATTTTCCTCGGTAATCGGAGAGACTGACATCTTCTGCCAGTGTCGCAAGGTTTTTGGTGCTGGGCAACTTAAAATCCGGGGCGGGTTGACCTACTAGTGACATACTAAAATTCTCCTCTATTTTTCGATTTAATAACCTCTACGTCTTTATAACACAAGGGTTCTTCAAAATTGACAAAGACATTATACTCCTTCCTTCGGAGGTTGTCAATAATATTTCCTAAATAATAATGCTCTCTTAACAAGAATTGTTCTTATTTGGTTTGAGCCAAAACTAAAGCGTAAACCAAAAGCTAATAAATGATTAGCGACGGCGACGACCAATTTTTAGGGTAGAAACCACAGTTGCCAAAACGATTCCACCAAAAATTATCACCACGAAGACTAAGAAAATAGAACTATTCGGGCGAGACGCAGATTCACCAGCAACAGGCTTAGGGCTAGGTGAAACTGGAGTGGGTGAGGGTAGCGAAGTAGCAGTTGGCGGAACTGGGGTAACAGAGGGTGGCGTTGCAAGTTGGGGGGGAGTAGTAAAGACCACTGAATAGTCTATTCGGTAGGTTTGAGAAAGATAAGAGTGCCGGGCCTGTAGCCCGGCTTCATCTTCTTTAGCGTTGGCATTACCAACAAACAGGAGGCTAGTCACAATTAGCAAGATTAATGCGGTGGAAAACCTGAAAGTCATTACCAAAAACCTCGCTTAAAGTTTTGGATCTTTGGTAGGACGTAGGGCCAAATTTTGCAGGGCGTTTAGTGCAGCCATCTCCTCTCGCAGGGCAGTTCGCACTTCCTCTTTTGTTTGGAAAGCCGTATCCCAAAGGCTACGCCATTCTTTATCGCTACGATAGGCTCCGGTGCTATTTTGCTCAATGCTATCTTTGAGTTGAGCATAGAAACGTTGCTGAGCGCAGAGCATCGCGAGGAAAGTTTCTTGGTAAGTTTCGGCTCCAACCGGGACTTCACCGAGGCTTCGCACCTGAGTAATGGACTGTTCCAAGATACCCAGCACCCGATTACCCGCTAGGATAAAGCGGTTTCGTTTGGCGGGATTACGTCGGTCATCATACTCGGTTTGAAGCGGCATACCACCCGAATCATTTTGGAAATCGGTCAAGGCATTAGTCACCTTGCTTCGGATCGCCACTACTTTGTTATAGTAGGTTTTGACTGGCGGATCAACCTCGATAGCTTTAGTGGTTTGTTGCTTATAGGCAAAAGAGCCTATCACCAAACCTAATCCCAACATCACTAAGACCCCGGCCATGGGTACCCGCGCTTTACTGCGTGAAAAACGGGTTAAACCAGCCCCAATAAGATCAAGCAGGAAATAGATAGGAACGGGTAAACGCGAAACCGGTCTTGGTTCGTATAGGTGTTTACTGTAAAGCCCGGAAGGTATATAAACCACTTTACTACATTGGCTGCACTTCTGGATCAGGTTTCGACGTGCCCGACGGTCGGACGTTTCAAAACCACAGCTTGAACATTCAATTACACCCCGTTCATAGCCGCGCCAAGGTAAAGCACTTTCCGGTTCTAGGTAAGCCTGTTTTACTTCCAATCCACAGGCGGTACAACGTTTTAAGCCGCCCGGAAAATGGTTCCCACAACGTAAACAGGTCTGTTGACGCAAGGTACGTGGTAAGAGTATTGGTTCTAACTCTAGTTCTTCACGTTCCTGCAGGCTAAGGTTATTATAGTTTCTAATAGCTGTCACTCTCTCTTTGTAGTCATTACAAGTTATCTAACCCCGTTAGAAGCTTCAATTGACTACGCTTACTGATCTGACCGCTTTGGTAAATCGAGCAAATTGGTTACAAGTACTTCATTCACTTGTTCATGCTTTCTAATATAAACCGTTCTATCGGATTTGTCAATTCTTTTTGGTGGTTTTAAATATCATTTTTATTAAAAAATGGCGAATCCCTCAAAATGCGAGAGATTCGCCCACCATTTCGCTAAGCCCAGCCTCTATTTTGCGCTGGAATCATCTTCCGCCGAAGGTTTGACCTCTGCTTCTAGGCCATCCAGCGAAAGCTGGGTATGACCATTAGGCTTATGATTACCGTTGCCACTCATATTAACCTCTGGTTTACGGGCAACCTTGGCCTCTGTGATAAGCGCGACGGAGGCAATGGCATCGCTCTTGCCCTCTTTGAAAGTCATCACCATTACGCCCTGAGCGGAGCGACCTTGACGTGAAATATCACGGGCCAAGATCCGAGTTACCATTCCACTGATAGTGACTATCATAACCTCGTCGCTCTCCTGTACCACCCGCGTAGAAATGATTTGACCGGTTTTCGCGCCAAGCTTCATAGCGATCACGCCCTGACCATAGCGTCCGTGCAGGGGAAACTCATCCAGTGGTGTGCGCTTGCCCAAACCCTTTGAGGTGATAATAAGGACATCGGCATCCTTTACTGCCGGGTCTACCACGTCCATTCCAACTACCTTGTCACCTTCGTTAACCAACTTAATTGCGTTGACCCCGATGGCATCGCGACCCATTGGGCGCACATCCTCTTCGCTAAAGCGAATGGCCTTACCTTCAGCAGTAGTCATTATTACTTCGTGCTTACCAGGCGATTCCCAAACAAAGCTAAGCTCGTCTTTTTCTTCCAAACGAATTGCAATCAAGCCATTAGCTCGCACCGAGCCAAATTCGCTCAATTGGCTACGTTTAATCTTGCCTTGACGAGTCGCCATTACCAAATATTTGGACTTGATAAAGCTGGTGATGGGCAAGACGCTAGTAATCTGTTCATTTTGATCTATGGAGATCAGGTTGATGAGCGGTAAACCCTTGGCGGTACGCCCAGCATCGGGTACTTCGTGGGCCTTCAACTGGAAGACCCGACCCTTATTGGTAAAGAAGAGCAAACTATCCATCGTAGTACAAATAATGGTATGCTTGACAAAATCTTCTTCACGGGTAGTCATGCCATTAATGCCCTTACCACCGCGCCGTTGGGTCTTATAGGTATCGTGGGGCAAGCGTTTAATATAGCCCTTGTTAGTGATAGTGACCAAAATGGTCTCATCCGGGATCAAATCCTCTGCCGAAAGATCACCATCGGCTTCTTCCAAAATCAGGGTGCGACGCTGATCGCCGTATTTTTCTTTAATTTGCTTCAGATCATTCTTAATCAAAGTCAAGATCTTTTTAGTATGGTCTAACAAATCCTGCAAACTGGTGATTTGCTTCATCAAATCTCGAAGCTCATCCTCAATCTTCTGACGTTCTAGGGCAGCAAGGCGACCCAACTGCATATCGAGAATAGCTTGGCTCTGCACCTCGGTAAATTCAAAAGGCGCAACCATCAACCCGGCTTTGGCCGCATCCCGGTTCTTGGATTGGCGGATGGTCTTAATTACTTCGTCAATCATACCGATAGCCTTGAGCAAGCCGTCCAAGACATGAGCGCGAGCGCGAGCTTTTTCTAGGTCAAACTGAGTACGTCGGGTAATAACTTCCTGTCGCCAGTCAATATGGAATTGCAACATCCGCTTGAGTGAAAGGACGCGGGGTACTTTGCCGTTATCAATCAGGGCCAACATATTACAACCGAAACTAGTTTGAAGCTGGGTATACTTGAAAAGCTGGTTCATCACCTTCTTAGGCTGAGCGTCGCGTTTCAGATCAACAACGAGTCGGATACCATTGCGGTCACTCTCGTCATTCATATCACTGATACCGTCAACTTTGCCGTCTTTAACCAGTTCGGCAATACGCTCTTGCAAAGTCTTTTTACTGACCATATAGGGAAGTTCGGTCACTATAATACTATAGCGGCCTTTATTCTCCTCCATATGGTACTTGGCCCGAACTATAATCCGGCCTTTGCCCGTAGTATAAGCCTCATGAATCCCGGTACGGCCTAAGATTATACCGCCAGTGGGAAAATCGGGGCCGGGCAACCGTTCAGCCAGTTCTTCAATGGTGGCGTTTGGGTTTTCAATCAGATAAGTGATGGTGTCACATAGTTCCACTAGGTTGTGGGGTGGAATGTTGGTAGCCATACCAACCGCAATACCCTGTGAGCCGTTTAGCAGCAGATTGGGCAACTTAGCTGGTAGTACAGTCGGTTCCTGATCCTTACCGTCGTAGTTGGGTATAAATTCTACGGTATTTTTATCAATATCTTGGAGCAACTCATCGGCCAGTTGAGCCATACGTGCTTCGGTATAGCGTTGCGCCGCGGGTGGGTCATCGTCAATACTGCCAAAGTTACCTTGCCCATCAATCAGCATATAGCGCATTGAAAAATCCTGCGCCATACGCACCATCGCATCATAGATGGCTGCATCGCCATGTGGGTGATATTTACCCATCACATCACCGACAATACGGGCGCTCTTGCGATAGGGTCCATTGAAGCGATACCCGCTTTCATGCATTGCAAAAAGGATGCGGCGATGTACTGGTTTAAGGCCATCGCGTACATCGGGTAAAGCGCGTTGGACAATAACGCTCATCGCATAATCCAGGTAGGCACTACGCATCTCCTGGTCAATATCTACGGCCCGTATATTGCCGATTTCCATGGTGTATGGTACTCCCTTGTTTAGAGACTATAAATTCGCTTAGATATTATACCATTTTTGCCAGATGGGGTCAAAAATAGAACTTTGTAGAGAAAAAATTTAGGGCTTTGCAAAGCCCTAAGTTTTTTCTGTTAAGCTGATTTTGTTCTATTTTTCAGCTTTGACCAGAAGAGAAAATGGCACTTCGTAAGGAGCGGCTAAAGTAAGTCTTCAGGGTAGCGGTGGGCCATTCTAGAGCAACCGACTTCCCACGTTCCGGGTCGGGGTTAATTACCGAGACCGTCTCATTGAGGTTAACCCGAACCGCCACAATGAAATGACCGTTGGGAAAGTAAGTGGCATCTTGAATGTTCATAATCACCGGGGAGCCCTTCTGCACCGCAGCTATTACACTATCGAAGTGGCGGTTAAGGTCTTTGCTTTCGCTATAGTCGGTTCGCAACCCATACTTACTGGCAATCGAACTAAAAACGCCATACTTAAAAAGCCCTTGACTAGTACTGATAGCACCCTGATCGCGCATCAGGCCGAGTACTTCACTAATCTTTACCTGCTTGCCATAGCCATTGAGAACCGAAACCATCACTGCTGGAGCGCAGGCACTAGGACTCCACTCCTTCCATTCCGCCTCGCTACTATACTGGCGTTTGTCGCGTTGTGAAATTGCGGGAAAGGTGAGACTTACCCCGGTCACTGGATTAGTCGAGCCAATTATCTGAGCATTGATTCCCCCGCCAAGATTGCTGCTATCCAGAACAAAGGGAGGCTGACGACTACCGGAAAGCAGCGCAAAGACGGCCAAGCCCACCAGCATGGCAAAAGTAAACAAAGTCAACCAATTCAAAGTGCCACCAAAGAAGCTTTTTGGCTCACCTGCGGAGCCACGCGAGCGATAAGACATATCTACCTATATTCATTTTCAACCAGTACGGTCAATCAAATTCGGTTTAAGGTAACAGAGATTATAACAGACCATTGATTCTATTGCACCTTTGGTTAGAAAGGCGAGAACCACTCCAAGAGACCGCTAGTTTTGATTTTTAAGAAAATACTTACTTTAAATCAGAACGTTTTTTAATACATCATTTTTATTGAAAAATTACTGGCACATTTTATGCAGTATTATAAAATGGATATAGAAAGGAGAATTGTATTTATGGACAATTCAATCGATCCAGTAAACAGGCGGGTACGGTCAGAACGAGAAGCGGTTCAAGCAGGTCAGAACGGAATACCGTTACCACCCTCTTACCCGAACCCGAACCCCGCCGCGGCAGTGGAGGCACGTTCCACTTATGCTAATTATGGTGATGCCAGCGTGGATAAGGTTAAGAAAACCTATACGGATGAGTCTGGCAATGTGGTAGAGCGCGAAGAACAGGTGTTTGATGATTCTTACACTCGACGCTTGAATATACTCGACCGGACGACTCAGATTATTTATTTTCTGGTAGGAGCGTTAGAGGTGCTTTTACTGCTACGTTTCAGTTTTAACTTGCTGGGAGCAGACCCCAATAATGGGCTGGTTAGCTTTATCTACGCGCTTTCCTCCCCATTTGTGATAGCCTTTAAAGGCATTTTCAGCAATTACAACCTTAACAACAACAGCATTTTTGAAATATCAGCCCTGATAGCAATGGTCATCTACGCCCTGCTTTCTTGGGGTCTAGTTAGCCTGCTCGACGCGGTTTTCAGACCACACCCTAGCAGTCGCCAGACCTTCTCGTCCACTCACCGCCGTTCATAAGAGAAGTAAGGGAAGATAAACCCAGCGATTCATGTAGAGTATTTTAAGACTGGGCTTTTCCACACCAAGGACAGGGTTAACCCTGTCCTTTTAAAATGTGATAAGAAGAAGTTAATTTGGCTGGATGCTTCCTATGATAAAGACCTTTTCGCCTCTTTCTTCAAAAAGCTGCTTCACTGCTTCGGCTTCTGAAGCTGGAACAACGACCGCAAAACCAATACCCAAGTTAAAAGTATTGAACATCTCTTCCTCGGAGACCTGACCGCTATGCTGGATTAAATCAAAAATAGGCGGTCGTTCCCACGCTCGCGGCTCGTATTCGACATGTAGATCGGGGGGAATAATCTTGCCCAACTTGCGGTAGAGTCCGCCACCAGTAATATGGGCCAAACCTTGCAAAGGAGCCTCCGCTTCTAAGGCACTTAAAATTGATTTTACATAGATGCGGGTAGGTTCTAGCAAGGCATCGGCCAAACTCCGGCCTCCTAATTCGGGCAGGTGGGCTTCTAGGGCAAAACGGATCAGCAAAACTTTGCGAGCCAACGAATAGCCGTTGCTATGCAAACCACTGCTTGCCAAACCCAACACGATACTCCCAGCCTCAATCTTTTCGCCTGTAATGACCCGGCTCTTTTCCACTACACCCAGTGCAGTTCCAGCGAGGTCATATTCGCCCACTTGGTAAAAATCGGGCATTTCGGCGGTTTCACCGCCAATAATGGAGCAATTGGCTTGGCGGCAACCCTCCGCAATCCCTTCCGCCACCTCTTCGGCGATAGTGGGATCAAGTTTGGAAGTAGCAAAGTAGGGCAGGAAGACTAGTGGTTCACCACCTCGCCGAATCAGGTCATTCACGCTCATCGCCACTAGATCTATGCCAACTGTGTTATGCCGTCCGGTCGCAAAAGCGATTTTCAACTTGGTTCCCACTCCATCGCTGCCGCCAATCAGGAGCGGTTCGCGGTAGCGGGCAAAGCGGGCATCAAAAAGGGCCACTCCGCCCAATTCAAGCACCTCTGGACGATAGGTGCTACGGGCTAAGCGACTAGCTCGCTGGCTGGCATCGTCTCCCGCCTCTACATCTACACCTGCATCTTTGTAAGAAAAACTGGTATTTGTCATTTAATTTTTAGCCTATTCTAAAAGCGGAAAATTATAGTTTTTCAGAGCCAATATTTAACGTACACAATTTGGCCCAAGCCTCTTCTAAGGTCTAGTTATCCTGACAGTAGACCCCACTCAACGTAGAGCTTTTCAAGGTTGTCAGTGGTTTGCTGATACTCTTGGCCCAATCGGGTAATGAGAGTCACCGCCTGTTTCATAGTGGCTTGTGTCATCTCTTCACTCAGCAAAGTGAGCCGTTTTTCCAGTTCGGCAATCGTCGTTTCCAGTTCGGTAATCTTTTTACGCCGATACTTTTCATCCTTAGAAGGAGCCACTTTAACATCAGATTTATTGGAGACGGCTCCGCCCGTTGATACTGCCCCACCCGGCGATTTACCATTAGATTTGTTGGATGCGGCTCCAGATTTGTTGGATGCGGCTCCGCCCGTTGAGATTGCCCCACCCGGCGATTTACCATTAGATTTGTTGGATGCGGCTCCAGATTTGTTGGATGCGGCTCCGCCCGTTGAGACGGCTCCGCCCGACGATGCGGCTCCGCCCAGCAATTGATTTTCAGCCAATTTCGCCCGGCTAAGCCAGTCCAAATAGTCGGTATAGTTGCCCAGATAAACTTTAAGATAACCCTCCCCTACCTCCCAGACCTGTGTTGCCAACACATCAATAAAGTAGCGGTCGTGCGAGACAAAGAGCAACGTACCATTGTACTCAGTGAGTACATCCTCCAAGGCTTCACGGGCGTTAATATCTAGGTGGTTGGTGGGTTCGTCTAAGATCAATAAATTAGCTTTAGCCAAGGTCAGCTTAGCAAGGGCTACCCGACTACGTTCTCCGCCGGACAAATCGCTTATCTTCTTGTAGACATCGTCTCCGCTAAAGAGGAAACGCCCCAAGAAGTTGCGAGCCGCGCCTTCGGTCATTGGCTGCGTCCACAGAATCTCTTCTAAAACGGTGTTGCCAAAATTCAAGCCCTCGTGCGCCTGAGCGTAATAGGCCACCTTAACGTTAGTACCAAGCTCCACTAAACCTTCGAGGGGAGTCATTTCGCCCATAATCGTTTTGAGAAAGGTAGATTTGCCGCAGCCGTTTGGCCCAATGATGGCTACTCGTTCGGTACGCTCCATCTCTAGGTTGGGTGCTTTGAAGAGGATACTTGCCCCCTCTTGCCCCCGGTAGCCCACCGCCAAATCCTCGGTTGCCAATACCAACCGTCCGCCCCGCAAATCGGTCTGGAGCGAAAGGTGTAGCTTATCCTTCTCCTTCGGGCGTTCTAGCCGTTGCAAGCGGTTAAGTTGCTTCTGCCGTCCGCGAGCCTGCCGATAGCGTTGTCCGGCTTTATAACGGCGGATAAAATCCTCGGTTTTGGAGATATGCTCCTGTTGGGCCTCGTATTGCTGCATCATACGTTCGATACGCTCGCCGCGCAGCATTAAATATTTGGAATAATTGCCCGGATAGTCTTCCATCCGCCCAAAACTCAAGTCTAATACTCGCGTTACCACCCGATCAAGGAAATAGCGGTCGTGGCTAATGACCACCAGACTACCCTCATAATCGTGCAAGAACTCTTCCAGCCATTCCAGCGTTTTCAAATCGAGGTGGTTGGTTGGTTCGTCTAGCATCAGCAAATCCGGGTGTTTGAGCAGGGTACGGGCTAAAGCCGCGCGAGTCTTCTGCCCCCCACTGAACTGCTTCATCGGGCGTTCCCATTCGGAGCGGTCAAAGTTGAGGCCACTTAAGACCTGCCCGATTCGCACCTCGTAATCGTAACCGCCGCCCATCTCAAAAGCATGGGTTAACTCGGCGTAGCGTTCCATCAGGCTATCCCATTCGGGTGTACCGCTCTCCGAACTGTGAACCATTTTCTCTTCTAGCCCGGTCAGTTCGGCTTGCATCGTCCGCACCTCGCTAAAGACGCTCATCATTTCAGCATAAAGCGTGGTATCGCCTTCGTCACTGAAACTGGCCTCTTGGGGAAGGTAGGCTACCTTTAGCCCCCGGCTAGTGACAATTTCACCACTATCGGCACTCTCCTCACCGGCAATGATTCGTAACAACGTACTTTTGCCAGCACCGTTGACCCCCACTAGTGCCACTTTCTCGCCTGCATTAACCTGAAAAGTAATATCCTTGAAAACCGGATAAATATTAAAAGCTTTCCTTAGCTTGTAAACCGATAAAACGCTCATAGGCTCCCATGAATTAATCTTGTTTAGAATTTAACCTGTTAATTATAACATAAATAGCTTACCTAGTTTGGGTTGACTTAACTTTGTACTAAACTTAAAGCTTCTGCTACCTCAGAACTTAATCGGCGTGAGGTATGGAAGAGGCTATCATCTCAAAATTTCGGGGTAGGGGCGTATTGCATACGCCCAAGCTGAGGTCAGCCTCCAGAGGGTTTATTCAATAAACCCCTACCGATTGAGAAGAGACGGAAGAGGCAAGGTGCTATTTAGCCCAGTGCAAAGTCTTCGGGCTTATTGTATAATCTTAATACTTGTGCAGACTTTGCTCTGATATTTGAGCCTTAAAACAAAGGATAGAATTAACCAAGGGAAGAGTTAATAATATGACCACATCTCCGACTAAATCTCCGATTGACACCGCTACCAAGACGCTGGTGCTAATTTCACATACGCATTGGGATCGGGAATGGTATCTACCGTTTCAGCAGTTCCGGTTCAAGTTGGTACATCTGATTGACCGACTGCTCACTATTTTGGAGACTACCCCGGAATACGCCTATTTTATGCTGGATGGGCAAACCATTATATTGGAAGATTATCTTGAAATCAGGCCCGAACGGGAAGCCGATTTAAAACGTCATATCAGCAGTGGACGCTTATTAGTCGGCCCTTGGTACATTCTAACCGATCAATTCTTGGTCAGTGGTGAGGCTCATATCCAGAACCTCTTGCGCGGCTTAAAACTGGCTTCGCAATTCGGCGAACCGATGAAGGTGGGTTATATCCCCGATCCCTTTGGGCATATCAGCCAAATGCCCCAAATCTTGCGGGGCTTTGACCTCGATAGTGCAGTTTTTTGGCGTGGGATAGGGCCAGAAATCACTCAGCTTGAGTTTGTCTGGGAAGCCTCGGATGGTTCGGCGGTAGATGCGGTACATTTGCCCAACGGCTACAATAGTGGATTGGCTTTTAATGCCGGGCCAGAAGTAGCCCAACGTCAGGTAGAGCGGGTGCAGCGGTCGCTGATAGACCGGGCCGCCAGTGGCTACGTGTTACTAATGAATGGCGACGATCACGTTGAGCCAACTGGAGCGCTGCCCCAAACCATCCGGGCAGTACAGGAAAAATTGACCGAAAAGAAGCAGCCTTTTGAGTTTATCCATGGTACCCTGCCGCAATACCTAGAACTACTGCGCGGTACGGGGGTCTACGAACGGTCGGAGACACCTCACCATCGGGGTGAGTTTCGTAGTTCGCAACTAGCTCATCTATTGCCGGGGGTGCTTTCGGCTCGCATGTGGATTAAGCAGCAAAATAGCAAGCTAGAACATCTACTGGAACGGGAGGTCGGTCCACTTTTAGCTTGGGGTTGGTCGCTACCCTCTACCTTACCAACATCGGACTATGATCCGGCTTCGCTGCGAAGTTATTACCAAACCGCTTGGAAATATCTGCTACAGAACCAACCCCACGATAGTATCTGCGGTTGTAGCATAGACCAAGTTCACGAGGAGATGAAGACTCGCTTTGCAGCAGTGGAACAGATTGCTGACAACCTAAAACGCGAAGGTCAACGCCGAATTGCTACCAACCTAGATACAAAAAGCCTTCTGGAAGAGGTCGGTGGTGATGCAAGAGCTATCCCAGTGGTAATCTTCAACTCTGTACCAGTCTCTCGCTCTGAAATTGCGGTGGCGCCGATTGTAACCAAAGAAGCCCTAGAAGATTTTGTAATCGTGGATAGTGATGGTGGATTTCTACCTTATAAAGTGGTGGAACAAAAGCGGGAGTTACTCTTCTCGATGGACATTCCAGCCAGTGCTTTGCAGGGGATGGCGGCTCAGGGTGGCGATGATGGTCGGATTATGGACTATACTATGGGCGAGGTTAAGTTTGACCGCCATTTTAGCCGCCCCAAAATTGTCGAAGTAGATGTACTGGCCGTTTACCAATCTGCCACACCAACCGACCCCCGCCTAATGTCCGAGACTATGTCTGAGGTGGAGAAGTATCTTACTGACGGGGCTGAAACTTTCCGGCTACGGGTCTTCCGCCAAGAAGCGGCTGATGTAGCTTTTCTGGCAAAAGATGTGCCGCCCTGTGGTTACAAAACCTTTGTAATCAGACCGCGCCAACCGGGAGAACCCAAGCCGAATGAAACCAAACAGGAATCGGTGAAAGGGGCTCCAGAATCAATTGAGAATGAGTTTTACGAGGTTTCGGTTGATCCCAAGGGCGGCTATTTTATCATTTTCGATAAAGAGACGGGTCTCACCTACACCGAACTAAATCGATTCCGCGATGGTGCCGATGCCGGGGATGAGTATAATTACGCGCCGCCCCCGGAAGATAGACTAGTGGAAGAGTTGTTTACCGCCCCTCAAATCATTGTGCGGAAAAGTGCGCTAGAACAATCCATTGAGGTCAATACCGCCCTCGAAATCCCTTACGGTCTAACCGAGGATCGCAAAGGTCGCCAGCGAGCCAACGCCCTCTGTCCCCTGACCAGTGTGGCAAGCCTCACCCCCGGCCTAAAGCGGGTAGATTTTGAGACCGCCTTTACCAATCATGCCGAGGATCACCGCTTACAGGTACTTTTCCCGGCTCCGTTTGCTACCTCACACAGCGAGGCGGAGCAGGCGTTTGATGTGGTAGTTCGCCCGGTGGCTTTGCCTGCCTTCAACGATAAGTGGCTTGAACATCCTGTGCCGCAAGCTCCAATGAAGAGCTTTGTCTCCATCAGTGATGCGGAGCGTAAATATGGCTTATCCCTGATGGCGCGAGGCTTGCCAGAGTATGAAATTTTGCCCGCCACAGAAGAGCGGGGCGCGACTATCGCGCTTACCCTCTTGCGCTCGGTTGGTTGGCTTTCGCGGGATGACCTAAAGGTAAGAAAGGGTCACGCTGGGCCGGGAATTGCCACACCGGGAGCGCAATGCCAAGGGGATTACTTCTTCCACTATGCCCTAATGCCACACCGGGGTGATTGGTTAGAGGCGGGTACTCAACAACTTGCCCATGCCTTTGAGCAGCCCTTGAGCGGTATCCCGGCTATTGGACAAGTTGGAGGGCTACCCTCTCAAGCCAGTTTTATAGAACTTTTGCCTAAAGGGATTGCTCTTAGCACCATCAAGCAGAGTGAAGATGGGCAGGCTGTCATTGTGCGGGTGTGGAATCCCTCCGATATTGCGGTTTCGGGGGCAAAAGCTCGCTTTTACCGCCAGCCTAACTCGGTGCAACTTACCAACCTGCTTGAAATACCAGTTTCGACCCCACTGGAGGCCGATACGGAGGGTTGGTTTAGCTTTGGACTTGATCCGCACAAGATCGTGACTTTGCGAATAGAGTTCTGAAAATTGAGCCGGATTTTACAATATTACTCCGAAAGGTTGTAAAATCCGGCGATAGACCGATTAACTGCCAGAATTTCATTTGAATTTGGTCAGTTTGAACGTTATTGAGCTTGAAAGCAATTTGACGAACTCACCAATTTAGACTACACTATCCATATTATTAACTAGTTTGAACCTTATTATCTCAGGAGATTAGCTTGGGATCTGAACAACAGGAAGTAAAAAGTTTACCCCGCAATCGGAAATGCGGTAATTGTCGGTTCTTTGAGCCTGCCCCTCTGTGGCGCAAAGGCTGGTGCCGCAATCCGCAACTTTATCCACCCCATGCCAATCATTTGGTGGATAGTACCAATATTGATTGTGAAGGTGGCTTTCGTTCGCGGATTTACTGGGAGCCTTTACCTGTAGCCGAGACAGGAGACCAACCAACGATGGGTACTGCTCCGGTAACACCACGCGCCTACCAGACCGGTTTAGATGCGGCTGATTCGGGTCAGGAAGCCCCACCGCAGGGTGGTCTATTTAAATCTACCATCTTTGAAAAACCACCCAAACCCGCACCGGAATTTGTGGAAATACCCCACACTACACCACCGCAAACTGAAAAAGTAACGGCTAAGATTAAGACCGAAACAACTCCCGAAGGTTGGGATTGGCGAGTCGATATGCGTCGCCGCTTTCCCTTCACTCAGACTTGGCCGCTAGAGCGCGTCAACCCAATACAGGTTTTGCCTTGGGTCTTAGTTGGGTTCCTAACCTTGATTGTGCTAATTGTAATATTGGGCGGTGGCAAAGAAAAAGATACTACTACCACCGATCTTACTAAGAATAATGCGGCGGTGGCAACCCAAAATGCACAATTGGGCATGGGTTCTCCCATTATTACTACTACCACCACTTTAGCCCTAACACCCGTTGGGCGATCCACTACCGTTACAAATACGACCCCTCTAACCGGAACTCCGGTGAGCCTGAAGGGAAAATCAGCCACGATCAATGGCCTAGGAGGCGATGTATTACGCTTGCGGGCCCAGCCCAATATCTCCAGCGACATTCTGGATAAGTTGAAAGATGGCGATAAAGTTAAAATCGTGGATGGTCCAACGGTAGCCGATTCGCTGGAATGGTATCAGGTAGAATCTAGCACTGGCAAAATTGGGTGGGTGGTCAAAAAGTATGTGATTATTCCATAGTATCACTTTGCCTATAAAATCACCTATTAGTATATTTTATGGGTTAACTTTCTATTTATAAAACCATTCAAGATCAAGAAGGGTCTTAGTTTAAGATGGATACTCCCAAGATAACAATCTATATGACCGACTGGTGTGATTCATGTAAAGCTACCAGACGGTTTCTCGACCTCAAGGGTGTGGAGTACGAGACAATTAACGTGGACTATGACGAAGAGGCGGCGGCTTTCGTTACTCAAATCAATGCGGGCAACCGGATTGTGCCAACTCTGGAAATTGAGGGCAAGGGCGTATATACCAATCCCAGTCGCCAACAATTGACCGAGTTACTCAATTTGGTTTAAGGTAGGAAATGGCTCCGCCCATTAATCTAAGGCCCGGAAGATTGTCCGGGCCTTTTCTTATTGGAAAGTAGGAAATTTTAGGTGTATATCCCACTAATTTATCAAGATGACGACTTAATTGTAGTAAATAAACCCGCTGGACTGAAGGTACACTCGGACGAAGGGGAGGGGCTCAGAAGTAGCCCGGATTTGGTAACGCTGCTCAAACGGCAACTGGATTGCTCCTATTTAGGATTGCACCACCGCCTTGACCGGGAGGTATCGGGCGTGATGGTGCTGGCCGCCCGACCCGAAGCCAATACCCGCTTGGCAAAGGCTTTTGAGGAGCGGCAGGTTCAAAAAGAGTATTTGGCTCTGGTGGCTAATCACCCACCCAAAAAGGCTGGAGTGATAGATGCACCCCTAGTAGCCCGACCGGATGGACGCTGGCAGGTAGCAGCACCAAGCGCAAAAGGGGCTAAATCTGCCGTGACCCGCTATCGGGTAGAGGCGCAAGGAAGAGG
This sequence comes from Candidatus Chloroheliaceae bacterium, assembly GCA_013390945.1. Taxonomy (GTDB): domain Bacteria; phylum Chloroflexota; class Chloroflexia; order Chloroheliales; family Chloroheliaceae; genus L227-5C. Next base: position 12,041 of record JACAUC010000016.1, on the reverse strand, counting down.
CTATAGCCTACTAAGGCTTAGCCTAGAGACTGGCCGAACGCATCAGTTACGGGTTCACCTAGCCCACCTAGGTTGTCCGATTATCGGCGACCCGCTTTATGGCTTAGAAAAGGGTGCAGCACTGCCAAAATTTCCCCGGCTAATGCTACATGCGGTACGTTTGGTATTACCCGGCCCCGGTGAAGCCTCTTTTGAAGCCCCCTTACCGCCGCTTTTCGAGCGAGCCAAGGCGGGTAGCCCCCTACCGGAATTGTCCCTAGCCGTCCGGTTGACTACTGCTAGTCTTTCGACCTTAGAACCGGGAGAACGAGCCGGATTGCATGGCTTATTAGAACTAGCCCAAGAACGCCGCGCTCCCTTAGCCGATGACCCCACGCTAGAAAATACCACCTATCGCCTTATCAATGCGGCGGCGGATGGCTTGCCCGGTATTACCCTAGATCGCTATGGTTCGGCCCTAGTGCTAAATTGCTATGACCCGGTGCTGGAGGTAGAACATCCCGCCCTAAAACTACTATTGGCTGAAATAGCGCAGGTTTGGCCTAATTTGCCCCTCTATGCTAAATTTCGTCCCCGTCAAACCGCTCTATTGGGCGAGAATGTGCCGCCCGAAGTTGCGCCACCAGCACCACTGATCGGCGATAGTCCCCACTTGCCAGAGGTGGTGACGGTACAAGAAAACGGCCTGAATTTTGTAGTTCGGCCCGGTGAAGGACTTAGCCCCGGCCTCTTCTTGGATATGCGCGAGATACGGGCGCGACTCCGCGAATGGGCCACCGCTAAAACCGTGTTGAATTGCTTTAGCTATACCTGCGCCTTCGGAATAGTGGGCGTGGCAGGTGGCGCAAAACGGGTCTTGAACCTAGATGCCTCCCGGAAGGTATTGGAGTGGGGCAAGGAGAATTATCGAGCCAACGGCTTTACCCCGGACGATTTTGACTTTGTAGATGGCGATATTTTTGATTGGCTGGAGCGTTTTGTCCGCAAAAACCAAACCTTTGAGCTTGTGGTACTCGATCCGCCTAGCTACTCCACTACCCGCAAGACTCGTTGGTCGGCAGAACAAAACTATGACAAACTGGTGGCGTTGGCGGCAAAAGTGGTTGCGCCGGACGGTCTCTTATTGGCCTGCTCTAACCATGCCGGACTAAGCCGCCGAACCTTCCGCCAAATGGTACTCAAAGGTCTGGAAGAAGCCTCTCGCTCGGCTGAAATAACCGGGGTCTACCGGGAGCCTGACCTTGATTTCCCCCGACAAGGCGAAACCGAAGGCTATCTGAAGGTATTAACCCTAAGAATTAAGTAACACAAATAAAATTTCTTTAGTTAAATCTGTCTCTTTTTAATGTCTTGACAGTATTAGAACTATATGGTCTAATAAAATAGATTGTTCTTAAACAACAAATGATCTTGCCAAAGAAATTGGGACTAGTGGCCCAAAAAGAGTTAACTCGATTGGAGGAAGAAGAAAAATGGCTTATGTAACCAGTTTTGAACGCATCGGAATGGAGAAGGGTCTAAAAGTGGGAGCCTCGGATATTGTATTGCGCTTGTTAAGGCAAACAAATCTCACGAGTGTAGTTTTTTAGAGTTTGGATAGGAACAGTCTGCGAATCGTAACCGAACGCAGATATATTTCAGAGGAGACCAAAAATGGAACGCTTGAGCGAGCTTTTCCTCCTCTTTACCCGGTTAGGTTTTATCGGTTTTGGTGGGCCGCAGGCTCACCTTGCCTTGATGCAAGACGAGGTACAAGAACGGCGAGGCTGGTTGACCAAAGAGGAGTTTAGCGATGGGCTGGCGGTCTGTAATATATTACCCGGCCCGGCTTCTACCCAAATGGTAGCCTACATTGGCTGGGTACGGGGCGGATTAAGGGGTGGATTGGTAGCCGCTTTTAGTTTTATCTGGCCTGCTTTCACAATGATGTTGGTGCTTTCTTGGCTCTACTTCAACTATGGCACCTTGGCCCAAGTCAACGCCTTTTTCTATGGGCTAAAGCCAATAGTAGTGGCAATTGTGGTGGCAACTGCTTGGCGACTGGCAAAGCCCGCTCTGCGCGACACCCGGTTTTTGACGATTATGCTAGTAACCGCTCTGCTTATGGGGGCGCAGCTTTTCAATGATTTCTTGGTCTTCCTTGGTGCGGCACTGATTGGTTTGCCGCTTTATGCCTCCGATGAATTTATGCTAAATAGAGTGCCAGAGAAGAAGGGCAGACCCACAAGCGAACGCGGACTCAAAATGGGCGGGTTTTGGGTCGCTTTTGGGCTGGTAAACGAGCAGACGATTAGCCTTCTTACGAATATGGGCGATTTTGGACGGCTGGCTCAACTAACTTGGTTCTTTATTCGGGCGGGGGCTTTTATCTTTGGTGGTGGCTTGGTAATTATCCCCCTAATTCAAAACGAAGTGGTACAGGGCTACGGCTGGTTGACTCAGCAACAATTTTTAGATGGCGTGGTATTGGGTCAAGCTACTCCAGGCCCGGTCTTGATTACAGCGGCTTTTGTGGGTTATGCTACTGCCGGGGTTATCGGGGCATTAGTAGCAACTCTAGCTATTTTTGCCCCCGGCCTGACCCTAATTCTACTGGTCGCACCTTCGCTTAAAAAGGTCAAACGCTTCCCTTGGGTACGGGCTGCCTTAAAAGGAGTAAATGGAGCAGTGGTAGGTAGTTTGCTGGCAGGAGCATATTTCACGGCACTAACGGCCTTTGTACTACCACATACTTCGGCAGGAGGTTTTGAGATGGGTAAAGGCAAAATCCTAGACTTTTACACCCTAACGCTAGGTCTAATCGCGCTCTTTCTCATCCTGCGCTATAAACTAAACACAATTTACCTCTTTCTAGTAGCAGGCGGAATCGGTCTCCTTTTAAGTCTATTACCTTTCCGCCTACCCGGATCAGGCTTACCCCTGATACAGTAGAGTTATAGAGGAAAACTTATCCGACAGATTTAAATTAGTGAGGTCAGTGTTATATTCTTTTCTCTGATTTTTTGCTATTATTAGAGTGAGCGTAGTTTTAGAGGCAGAGACATTAGTCGTGGCGTATAGGAGGTTCTATGTCAAAGATCAGTGATGCGAACTATGAGACTATCCGGGCTTTTCGGAATAAGGCACAAGAGAGTCTAAAGCAATTTAAGGTTTTGGAAGAAGCAGCCCAAAGCTTTACTGATTTAATATATCAAGAATTTGAAGAGTCTATTGCGCTAGTTCGGGTATATGTTACCTTTCCATTTGGCAAGCTACCTTCTTCAAACCAGACTCGCATTACTAATCTGGCTACCGCAAAGCAAATTCTACCCATTCTAAACGAGAAGAGTACTATACTTTCCCTTCTTGGTACACATGGTGAAAAAGCAGCTTGGAACAACCGTCACAACTCGCAAGGGCATATCGGTATTCCTCTGGTCTCGGCAGATTTTATTGACTCCATCCCGATGGTATCGCGCCTATTAAAAGAGATGGGTGTACCACTGGAGTGGGTTACCAGCCAGAATACCGGGATGGAAGCCAAAAATACCTTGAATATCGCTAGTGTCTTTTATGTGCCAGATGCCAGCACAGCCCTAGACCAAAGAGGTCGTAAGATTATACCAGCCCAAGATTTTGTAAAAGCAAGCGGCATTAAAACGGTCTTTGGGTCGGGTGGTACCTACCTGATGAGCAACTCTTTCGCCACCATCATTGTTTTTTGCCGTGAATCCCTAACCAAAGAGCAAGCCTCACAGTTTTTGTCGCTGGCAAGTCTTTTTACCTTTGCCACTGCCCGCCTAGTTTTGAATGGTAAAATTTTCGTGGGCAACTAATTGAATGTATAGCACTGTAATAACAAATATATTGGGTTGTAAAATTCTTGTCCAGTAAATTGTAAGCTTTTATATTACTAATGATCTTATTCTTATTTTCTCTAAGTTTCAATAAAAATAAATTCTTGGAAATAAAAGAGCCGTGAACGCCATAATCACGTTCACGGCGCAGGCAATAGAAAAGGCCACTCACTTAATCGAACGACCCACCCCAAATTCCCAGCTTATGTTAGTGCCGAGAAATTTAGCTCATAACCCTTCGAGGACGTGGTATGCTAATAATATTCATCTTAAAGTTGCTGCTGGCAACTTTAAACTAGTTCGTAGCCATGTTGTTAAACCATCCATTTAGGTGTAAAATAGAGCTAGAAGCAGAAGCCACTAACTCTGATTCGAGTAGTTTACCGAATCTCATACTAAGTGCGCCTGAGCCATATACAAAAAGCTGATAATTTTAAGAAAATTAATTCGGTTTTTGGTATTAAACTCAACCGGATTTGGCGTTATATGATATAGTCTATAGGAGCTAACTTTATGACCCAACCCTCAAATGTGGTCTCACAGTCTCTCCAAGAGTGGATTAGGTTGATTAAGCAAACTTTGGCAGAGACCTCGTTGCTTATTCCTCAACACCGCCCTGCCCAAGAAGGTCTGGACGACCCTTGGCTCGATCTAATTCAATATTTATGGGATACCAATTCTTGGCAGAAACTCTATTCAGGAGACCCTTTGGAAGTCGCCCATACCTTCCAAAAGATCTGGGAAGATACCATACACAACTCTTTTGAGTTTTGGTCGGAGTATACCGATTGGTGGGTAAAATATACCAAGCTGATGAACTCTGCCACCTTGAATATGTGGGGTCTTGTGCCACATGTAGAAGCGGTGGTAAAACCGGACAAAAACGACAGACGCTTTAAGGCTCCCGCATGGGAACAAGATACTATTTTCAACGTAATCAAGCAGTTCTACCTACTGACAGCTACCACGATGCTGAAAAGCGGAGGGGATTTGCGCGGCTTAGACAAAAGCCAACACCAAAAGCTGATGTTTTACTTACGTCAGTCCATAGACGCGCTAAGCCCTACCAACAGTGCCTTCACTAATCCAGAGGTCATCCAAGAAACAGTCCAAACTGGCGGTCAAAATATACTAAAGGGTATGGAAAATTTCCTACACGATCTACAAGAAGGCCGACTCAGTATTACCGATATGGAAGCCTTCAAGGTTGGGAAGGATTTGGCAACTACTCCCGGCGAGGTAATCTATCGCAACAAGCTAATGGAGATAATCCAATATCGGCCCACTACCGAAAAAGTACAGGAGATTCCACTGGTCTTCTGCCCACCTTGGATCAATCGCTACTACATCCTAGACCTGCAGCCCAAAAACAGTATGATTAAATTCCTGCTGGAGCAAGGCTTCAACGTCTTTATGATAAGCTGGAAAAATCCTACCGCCGATATGAGCAATGTTACACTGGAAGACTATATGGAACTTGGCGTTTTGACCACAATAGACGTAGCCAAGCAAGTCACCGGTGCCGAAAAAGTTAACATGGTAGGTATTTGTATCGGTGGTATTCTGCTCTCGATGACCGCAGCTTATCTAACAGCCAAAAAAGATAGTTCGATCAATTCAGCCACTCTAATCGTTAGCTCACAAGATTTTTCCGAAAAGGGCGAAATGTCGGTCTTCCTAGATGGACCAGAACTAGCCTTAGCCGAGGGTATGATGCGTGTACAGGGCTACCTAGACCACTCCTCCCTCGCTACAGCGTTTTTCATGTTGCAGAGCAACGAATTGATCTGGAACAATGTGGTGACCAATTATTTGATGGGCAAAGATCCGCCCGCTTTCGACTTACTCTTTTGGAACTCGGACGGCACAAGAATACCCTACGCCACCCACTCTTATTACTTGCGTAACACCTACGTGGAAAACAACCTGATAAAACCGGGTGGAATCGTCCTCAAGGGTGTGCCGATTGACTTGCAGCAGCTTACGCAAGATGTCTACTCGGTAGGTATGGTGAAAGATCACATTGTACCTTGGAAGGCAAGCTGGCAGGTCACGCAACTCACTGGAGGCAAGGTAAGATTTGTGTTAGGTGGCAGCGGACACATCGCGGGTATCCTGAGTACTCCGAACAAAGGGCGCGGCTACTGGCTCAATGAACAACCAGCCGAAACCGCTGAAGAATGGCTCAAAAGTGCCACACAATGTGAGGGTACTTGGTGGACGGATTGGACAGACTGGTTAAAAGACCGCTCTGGCGAGGAAATTTCAGCACCTACCAACTTAGGTAGCACAAAATTCCCTCCGCTCCTACCTGCCCCAGGTACTTACGTACTGGAAAAATAAAAAATTAGGGCGCGGAGATTAATCTCCGCGCCCTAATTTGCGTATCATCTGGCAGACTAGCCTCCATCAGGCGTTAGCTAACAGCAGCAGCAGTCACGAAATGACCGTCCTTCATAGTTAGAATACGGTCGGTACGGTCGGCTACTTTAGGGTCGTGCGTCACCACAATTACGGTCAGGCCCAAATCACGGCGCAATTGCTGGATGAGATTCAAAATTTCTTCGCCCCGTTCGCTATCAAGGTTACCAGTCGGTTCATCGCCAAGCAAGACGGCAGGCTGATTGGCAAGAGCCCTAGCAATCGCCACGCGCTGCTGTTCACCACCGCTCAATTCTTTGGGCTTATGATTCAGACGATGGCTTAACCCCACCAGATCCAACAACTCTTTGGCTCGTTTTTCAGGGTTAAAGCGACTACGGTCATCGAAATGAATCGGTAGGGCCACATTTTCCAGCGCGGTCAAAGTTGGCACTAGGTTAAAGAACTGAAAGACAAAGCCGATAGTTCGGTTACGCACATCAGCCAACTTATCCTCACGCAAGCGGCTAATCTCCTGCCCAGCCAACATTACACTACCAGAGGTAGGCGTATCTAAACCACCAATCAGGCCCAACAAAGTAGTCTTACCACTACCGCTCGGTCCTACAATCGCTACCATCTCACCTTTCATCACGGTCATATCTAACCCTTTAAGGATACTGACCTTCTCCTTTCCCAGCGGCAACTCTTTGGTCAGTCCGCGCACTTCTAGGATAGAGGCTAAATTTTGCATTGCTTTCCCCTCTGTTGCTATTTTATTAATTTCAGTTGATTTACTCATAGCGCAGCACAATCAGCGGTTTCTCTTTGACCGCACTCCAAGCACTTGCGATGGTAGCCGCCATCGCTAAACCAATGGCTAGAGCAATTAGGAGTAAGGCATTAAGGGGAGACCAAGTAACGGTAAAACCCGCCTTCGCTCCGCCGGGAGTTAATAAGTTTAAACTTAGTGCGATCAAAACACCCATCCCTACTCCAATCAAACCACCGATCAGACCCACCAACCCACTCTCCCACAGAAGCAGGCGCATAATGCGCCCCTGCTTCGCGCCAATCGCCTTGAGTACCCCAATTTCGGTACGCCGCTCCAACATCGCCAATGCCACATTATTAGCAATCAAAATAGCACCACTGAAGAGGCTCAAAAGGCTGAGAAGCAAGGGAAAAGCCAAGAACTGATCCAACAAGCGGCTAAAAGTATCAATCAAGTCACTCAAATCCAACACCAGACCGACCGTACTCTGCACCTTCGCAAGGGCCGGTTTCATTTGAGCGCGGTCTACCAAGAGATAGTAGATACTATATTGGGCACCCAACTCCTCCACCACTTTGATAGGAGCGATCCAACCACCTTCAAAATCTACATTGCTATTGCCCCTGTCCAGAATACCGATCACTTCTAACTCAAAAGTTTTGGTGATACTACTACTACTACCCAAAAGTGGGCTACCAGAGCCAGTAGATTGCAGGGTTATCTTATCACCTAGCTTCACCTTATACTGATCTACTACATCTTGGCGCACCAAAATCACATTGCTATTCGCATCGGCGGCGGTCAGATTTCGTCCTGCCAACAACGTTTGCTTACCACTAGCTCCCGGCACTTCCCCATTGATTATCGCCCGGCCACTTAACGTGATAGAAGGATACTCTGCTTGCGTTCGGACAAGGGCCGGGTTGCGACCTGACTCGGATGGTGGTGTACGGAGAGGCTTGGGCTGATTATCCGAGGTAAAAGCCATTGAGCGACCACTGATGGCGGTTAAGAGCGCGTCTTTACTACTACCCACAAAGAGCTTTTGTAAGCCGGGAACCTCGTTTTGTAAAGTAGTTTTTATTTGCTCCGTTTGGACGACAAAGGGGGTAAAGGCAATAACATTGTAGCCCAAATCGAGGTCAAGGGCATCGCGCACCGCCACCTTAATACTATCGGCAATAATTACGATAAAGCTGATAAAGAAGAGGCCGACTACCATCACCATAATGGTAGCGGCGGTACGTCCTCGATGGCGGCTAAAACTACGGAGGGCCATCTTGAGGCTAGGGCCGAAAGGCGCGGGTAATTTGCCCACCAGAAAGACTACTAGCCACATTAGCCCTACCAGAATGGCACTAACTAAGAGGGTCACATAGGCTACCACCAATCCAATCCAGAAATCGTGAAGCAATAACCCGGCAATCAGGCCGATCAAAAAGGTCATGAGTAGGATGATGAGTAGCGAAGCCCAACCACCGATCTTAGGCAGGGAGCCACTCTGAATCCGCAGCACCACGCCCGGACGTACTCGACTGGCGGCGTAGCTAGGCAAGAAGCCAAAGACCGCCGAAGTTAGAATACCGATCACCAGACCGATCACCATCGGGCCGAAATAGAGCCCCCAATTGAGGGGTCGGGCAAAGAGTCCCTCGGCTACCCCTTTAATACCTAGCCCCAGCAATTCGCCCAAGATCACCCCCAAGATACTACCCATTACCCCCAAGATAGTTGCTTCCAGCGTAAAGATAAAGAGGGTTTGGCGCGTTTTAAGACCAAGTGCCTTGACGGTGGCAATTTCGGTAGTCCTCCGCCCTATAACCACCAACATAGTGTTAATTACACCGATACCACCAATCAAGAGTGAGAGTAAACCGACATAAGAGAGCATCAGTTCGGTTACATCCAAACCTCGTGCAAGCTGGGCCTGCAAGTCCGCCGCCGTCTGAACGCGGTCGAAAATTACAGTCGAGGAACCACTCTCCGCAGGGATGCTTAGAGCCTGCAAAGCCATTTTAGCCTGCTGGGGTTGGGTGCTTTTGATAAAGTAAGCATCTGAAGCTAACAAGGCTTCATCCAACCCGGCTTCCTTCAAAAAATTAGCCGTCGTCTCAAACGAAGTAAAGCCAAAACCAAAGAACTGTCCGGGGCCAAAAATCACCCCCGGAATATCGGTGGCAGCCTCACCCACGATCTTGAGTTTAGTGGTCTTGCCGCCTTGACCTTGACCAGCACCCACTTCTATCTCTTGGCCTAAGTGATAATTTTGTTTTTCCCAGAGGTTGCGGCTAATAACCACTGCATTCGGCGTGGAGATCAGTTCGCGTAAACTCTTGCCGGAGGGCTCCAAAATTTTAAGTTCACCGTAAAGCGGGTATTTAGCCGGGTCTACCACATAAAAGACGGGCGGAAAGCCAAAATACCCCACGATTTGAGGAGTAACCGTAGTGAGGGGAGTCCAATCGGTAATTGTCCCTTTAGTCTTTAATTCATCGAGCTTAGTACGGAGGGTAGTATTAAAGGTGGCGTTACTCTCACCACCGGGAAGAGTGAGGCTGGCAACAAGATCGCCGCCCGTTCGTGCCTGAGTATCGCCTGTTAAGGTATCAGAAATGCTATAACTCAACGACTGAAGTGCAACTAAGGTGGCTACGCCTACTGCCACGCACAACACCGCAAAAAAGCTACGTTGACCACCTCGCATAACCGAACGCCAAGCATACTTCAGATAGAATTTGAGTCGCTTCATCAAAACCCTCTTTATAAATAATTATCTCCCTAACATTCGTCCACAAGATATAGACAGTTTACCCTCTTACTTTGTTTCACCTATCGCCTCTCTTCCAGTATAAACCATTTGGAAGAAGGAGGCCCATTCTATTCAAAAATTGTTAACGAAAATTAACACAACGGTGCTTTCTAGTCTTGATTAGCCTGCTGAGTAATGTTAAAATAAATGAATGAAACCTAAAGAGGAATACCTTACGAACGCAAATAAGGTGAGGTCTATAATTAATTTTGAGCCAATTATTCCAGAGCCGGGTAACAGCGAAGATACATGATAAATTCATCCGAATGTTCCGATTCCACTGAATCTAGGAGAGTGGAGCAACTTTTAGCCTCTCAGACTAAATTAGAGGCAACCTTGCACCGCCATCAGCAAGAACTCCGCTTGTTTGAGCAAATCCGCCAAGCCTTGTTCGCCAATTCTGATATGAACAATGTCTTTCCGGTAGTAGTAGAAAGGATTGCCACTGCCTTCAGTTTTCCGCTCGTTAGTATCTACTTGCTAGAGTATGGCGAACTTCGCCTCCAAGCTCAAGTAGGACGACAAGAATATTATGGGATTATTCCCCTAAATCAAGGCGTATGCGGACGGGTAGCCCGTACTGCTCAAGCGGTCTTTATTTTAGATGTCGCCGCCGACGCAGATTACCTTGAAGATCTACCCGGTGTAACCAATCTGATTTGTATCCCCCTTATAGGACGGGGGCGCGAGGTACTCGGTACGCTAATGGTAGAATCCTTTGCTTCCCGGCCCCTCGACGAACACGACTTTAAGCTCTGCCACTCCTTAGCCGAGCATGTAGTGTTGGCCCTAGAACAATCCCGGCTCTTCCGCAGCGAACAACGCAGAGCCAACCAGTTAGCTCTGCTCAATCAGATTGGTCGCGACCTAGCGGCTACCCTAGATGTAGAGACCATTATCGAGCGCGTCATTGGTCCTATTCGTCGCAAGCTCGGTTATTATAGTGTCAATATTGGTCTATTGGAAAACGATAAGCTGGTCTATCGGGTCAGTCTAACCGACAATGCCGCTTTTGAGGGGATACGCTATATACCCCTCGAAACAAACTCACTGGCTACCGCTTGTGTCAAAAGTGGTGAAATGCTAGTGATCCCGAACGTAAGCACAGACTCGCGGTTTAGCCCAACCGTCTTGCTACCCAATACCCGCTCCGAGGTACTGGTTCCTCTAAGGGCCGCAGGACAGGTAATCGGCGTACTTGATATTGAAAGCGACCAGCTTAACGCTTTTGATGATGATGATATTATTCTGCTCAAAACGTTGGCCGATGAAACTAGCGTAGCCCTCGAAAATGCCCGTCGCTTTGAGCGGCTAGAGCGGCAAAGCCTCGAACTCAACCAGAGCAACCGCAAGTTAGCCGAAGCCAATCGGCTCAAGAGCGAATTTCTCGCCAATGTCAGCCATGAATTGCGTACCCCGCTCAATTCGATTATTGGTTATATTGATATGATTCAATCCGGTTATTATGGCGATCTAGTCGAGACGATGAATGATCCCCTCGAACGAGTCGCACGTAACGGGCGGAGACTACTTGATCTGATTAACGATGTCCTCGATCTATCCAATATCGAAGCGGGACATTTCAAAGTAGTCTTCGAAAATTTTATCCTGGCCGAAATGATAAATTTCACCTGCACTAAATTTGAGCAACAAGCTCAACAAAAAGGCTTGAGTTTCCAAGTAGAGATTGAACCAGAACTACCTAAATCTATACAGAATGACCCCCGACGGTTGCATCAGATTTTATCCAACCTACTCTCAAATGCGGTAAAATTTACCGAACAGGGCGAAATTCAGGTAATAATCTCACCCGACCTCAACGATTCGGCTTACTTCCTGATAAAAGTACGGGATAGCGGTATCGGGATTCCTGAAGCAGAGTTCGAGCATATCTTTGAAGAGTTCCGCCAAGTAGACGGCAGCACCACCCGACAATATGGTGGGACTGGTCTAGGTCTCGCCCTAGCCTCCCGTACCTGCCAGATGATTGGTGGCACTATTACCGTCAGTAGCGAACTCGGTAAAGGTAGTACCTTTACCATTCGCCTGCCATTAATCATGCCGCCCCCACTGTAGGAGGGATTTCTAATCCCGACAGGGCCATTTGATAAAAAATAAAACCGGAGAAACTGGGCAAATCTTCCGGTTAAATTTAGCTAGATTTTTGGCGCACTCTTTTCAGCCCGCCTACCATTAATCATGCCACCCCCACTGTAGGAGGGATTTCTAATCCCGACAGGGCCATTTGATAAAAAATAAA
>JACAUC010000159.1 GCA_013390945.1 Candidatus Chloroheliaceae bacterium | reverse complement strand
ACCTACCACTACTCTTGCCAGATTGGATAGCTCTCCGACTTTGCAACAGCCCTACTCTAGCCACATACGGTCTTGACCTTCAGCCTACCCTAGGCTATACTTTTATTCAATACTTCTATTCAAGCTTCAAACTTTATTCGGAGACTAAAATTTTTGAGATAAAATGGATTAATCACTTCATCGCACAGGAAGGAGCATAACCGATGTCAGTAGCCACAGAGCAGGATAGTTCTTGGAAGGAGATACTAGATCAATATTTCCCTGAGTTTATGGCCTTCTTCTTTCCAAAAATCTATAAGGATCTTGATTGGAGCAGACCACCGGAGTTTCTGGACAAAGAGTTGGAGCAACTCTTTAATGAGGGTGAAGCCGGACGGCGGCTGGTAGATAAATTGGTGAAGGTCTATCGTCTTGGGACGGCGGAGCCGATTTGGTTGCTAATCCACCTTGAAATTCAAGGCTATGCCGATCCCACCTTTGCCCAACGGATGTTCATCTATAACTATCGGTTGTATGACCGTTATTACCAACCCAGAGGGATTAAACCGGGTAGTGAGGGACGGTTGGACAAGGTGGTCAGTTTGGCGGTTCTGACCGACGGTAACAAAGGCTATCATCCCAAGCAGTTTCATATCAAAGAGTGGGGTTTTGAGCTTTTGTTCAAATTTCCCTCGGTAAAGCTGCTAAAATATAATGAGAATTGGGCGGCATTGGAGGCCAATCCCAACCCCTTTGCGATGGTGACAATGGCGGTACTAAGGATGCACGAAAACAAACGCAAGCCGCCAGAGGAGCGTTTTAATGCCAAGCTAGGACTGACTCGTCGCTTGTATCAGCGGGACTATAACCGTAAAGAGATCATAGATTTGTACCGATTTATAGATAACATAATTCGGCTCCCAGAGGAATTAGATCAAGAGTTTCGGCGAGAAGTAATCCGTTACGAGGAGGAGGAGCATATGCCTTACGTGAGCAGTATTGAGCGTTTAGGAAGGGAGGATGGCCTCAAAGAGGGGCTGGAGAAGGGACGACAGGAGGGCAGGCAAGAGGGCAGGCAGGAGGGTAGGCAAGAGGGAACCGTAATTCTTATTCTGCGCTTACTCAAGCGTCGTTTCGGCGAGCAACTGCCCGAAGTAGAACAAGCACTGAGCTTCTTATCTTTAGGGCAATTGGAAGAGTTAGGGGAGGCGATCCTAGATTTCTCAAACCCAAACGATCTTGCGCTTTGGCTGCAAGCTCAAGGGAAAACCCACGCCTAAATTGAAAAGTAGGGGGTCTTGTTCCTTTATAGCGCAAGCACTTGGATACTTATTTCAACTTGATTCCCTTACTCAGGTATTTTTGGGCCAATATCGCAAATTCGTATCATCTCAATAATTCTTGGTAGGAGTTTATTCAATAAACCCCTACCAATTGAGAAGGTACGCAAAGTCAACTAAATTTATCGCATCAAAGGAGCTTCCAGCATGGTTAAGGAGAGCAGCAAGAACCCACCTAATTCAGACATTACCGATTATCGCTATTCCGACAAACGTAAGAATAACCCTCCCGCTGGACTAGCCGCGCAAGGTAAGCCACCCACTCTCGCCGAAACCACCTACCCCTACGATCCTCACCTACCTCCAGTCCTGCGCTTTGCCCCTGACGGTGGCCCCGATCAACTGATTACCCTATTGGAAAAGGCGCGTACCCGCCCCCTTACCGCCGAGGAGATAGCCAGGCTTACCAAGGCTCTTGAGCAGCAGCAACCTTGGCTCGAATGGGCAGGGAAGCGTGAAAAGCTGGCCTTCGAGGTGGACCCGGTAGCTCTCCATATTCATGAGCGGATTTCGGCCCAAGCCATCCTCAAATTGGCCCAACGTGAGCCGGTTCAGCGTTCGCTCTTTGCTGACCCTGAACTGGATTATCGGCAAGCTGTCCAGTTCTACCGCCACAATGTAGATTGGGCCAACCGCCTTATTTTGGGGGATAGTTTGGTGGTGATGAACTCGTTGGCGAAGCGGGAGGATTTGGCTGGTAAAGTCCAGATGATCTACCTCGATCCGCCCTATGGCATCAAATTTGCCAGCAATTTCCAGCCGACTGTGGGCAAGCGCGACGTAAAGGATCGAGAGGAAGATTTAACCCGCGAGCCAGAGCAGATTAAGGCTTACCGCGACACTTGGACGCTTGGTGTCCACTCCTACCTCGCCTACCTCCGCGACCGCTTGATTGTCGCCCGTGAACTCCTTACCGATAGTGGCTCCATTTTTGTCCAAATTAGCGACGAGAATGTTCATCGTGTCCGCCTCATATTGGATGAGGTTTTTGGCCCTGAAAATTTTTGTGCGCTCATACCTTTTGTAACAACAAGCAGCCAAACAAGTGATTTACTTCCTTCTACTTGTGACTTTCTTTTGTGGTACACAAAAAATCGGGAAACCATTAAGTATCATCAGCTCTATTCTGATAAAGTAGTTGGCGAGACTGGTGGCACAAAATATAAGAGTGTAGAACTAGCTAATGGAGAGCGGTGTTCGCTTCAAGATACCCTAAAAGGGTATGGAGGAAAGGTTCCTGAAGATGCACGTATCTATCGCCCTAGTCCTCTTGTATCGCAAAGTGGTGGTGATAATAGCAAATTTCCTGTTAATTTTCAAGGTGTAGATGCTATACCTAGAACTGGTTTTTGGAAAACAAATGCAGATGGGTTTTCTCGATTAATTGGGTCTAACAGAATTATGCAGGAGGGCGTTTCCCTTGCATATATCCGTTATCTAAATGATTTTCCAGCATTTCCATTTAGTAGTACATGGTTTGATACCTGGGGTGTTCAAAGTAGAAGTGATCCAAAGGTTTATGTAGTTCAAACAGATACTAAGGTAATAGAACGCTGTATGCTAATGACCACCGACCCCGGTGATCTAATACTAGACCCGACCTGTGGGAGTGGCACAACCGCTTATGTGGCGGAGCAGTGGGGGCGACGCTGGATCACCATTGATACTAGTCGGGTGGCGGTAGCCCTAGCCCGGCAACGCCTCTTGACCGCCCGTTTCGACTATTACGAACTAGCCGAGGAGAATAAAGGCGTGGCAAGTGGTTTTAAATATAAGACTGTGCCACATATCACCCTCAAATCTATTGCCCAAAACCCGGCCCTTGACCCAATCTTTGCCCGTTGGGAACCGCGCCTAACCGAAAAGTTAACCGCGCTCAATTTGGCCTTAACCAAAGTGAGCCAACCGCTACGCACCCAACTGCAAACCAAATTGGCGACCAAAGAGCGACGTGAAGGTAAATCGAGTCTCACCGAAGCCGACCGCCGCCGTTGGCTCCTCCCTAAAACGGCTTGGCAAGCGTGGGAAGTGCCTTTCGAGAGCGACCCGGAGTGGCCTTCTGACTTGCAGCAGACTTTACAAGAATATCGCAAAGTTTGGCGGCAAAAGATGGAGGAGGTAAATGGAACCATCGCCGCCAGCGCTCCTCAAGAGACGCTGGTGGATCAACCTCGCCTCAAGTCCAATGTGTTGCGGGTGAGCGGCCCCTTCACGGTGGAAGGGGTAGAACCGGGCGAAGAATCGCTTGATTTGGATGCACCCGTGCCATCACCTACCGGGGAATTGCCCACTTTTCCCGAAGCAGGCGACGCGACCGCTCCCCTCAATGCCGGAGCCTACCTTGAAAAGATGGTGCAGTTGTTACGGCAGGATGGGGTGCGTTTCCCCAACAACAAAATCCAAACTTTCGACCGCTTAGAACCGCTCAACCATCCTGCCCTCCACGCCGAAGGGGAATGGAGCAACGCGGGTGAAATTCGCCGGGTGGCGGTCTCTTTTGGCCCTCAATACGGCCCGGTCACGGTGCGTCAGGTAGAGGATGGCTTGCGTTCGGCCAATCGGAGAGGCTATGACGAACTGATCTTTGCCGGGTTCTCCTTTGATGCTGCGGCACAAGGAGCCATCCAAGATGACCTTAACCCGCGTGTGCGTTGCCACCTAACCCATATCCGCCCGGACGTGAATATGGATGGCCTACTCAAAAACTCACCTAACAGCCAATTGTTTACCGTCTTTGGCCTCCCTCGCGCCAAGCTAGAGCGGGATTCCTCCGGTGACTATAGCGTTACAATGGAAGGGGTAGACATTTACGATCCGGTCAACAACACCATTCACGCTACCAACGCCGACAAAGTGGCCGCTTGGTTCCTCGATAGCGATTACGATGGGGCAACCTTCTGCGTCACTCAAGCCTTTTTCCCCGATAGCACCGCTTGGGAAAAACTAGCTCGCGCCCTCAAAACGGTAATAGACCCTGAACGCTTTGCCGCCTTCTCCGGCACTCAATCTCTACCTTTCAGTTCCGGGCCACATCGCCGCGTCGCCGTCAAGGTGATAGACCCGCGCGGAAATGAGGTTATGACCGTGCTGAATCTGGCTTAAAGGAGGAGCAATAACATTATTATGACCAACCGTGTCCACGAAGCCCAACCCGTACCGATCCAGCCAGTAGACAAGCCGATTATCTGTAGCCCTTACCAAGAGCCGACGGCGCACTGGTTCTATAATGAGCAGGGCGAGGTGCAGAAAATAGCGGGCCGCCGTCCTGCTTCCTACTGGTTCAAAACGCAACGGGTGCAGAGTGCCCAACTTTCGATGTTTGCCGAGGAGATCCGCGAAGATTTGCCATTGGTCAATGCCCTGCGCGAGGATGTAAAACGTTGGCGCAAATCCGGCTACGAAGGGGCCACCCAAATTACCAAAGAGTTGCTCCGCCATTGGTGGCGTGAAGATCGCTTGCGCCGCCTCTTCTTCTGCCAGCTTGAAGCGGTGGAAACCATTATCTTTCTCAATGAAATTCGGCTGAGTGGGCGCAACCCGCGTTTCAAGCCTGCCTCCACCGAGGCCGCTTTGCGGAATTTGCGCGACCAACCCGCCGACTCCAACCTACCCTATCTCACCCGGCTAGGTCTGAAGATGGCAACCGGCAGTGGCAAAACGGTAGTGATGGCCTTGCTGACCTCTTGGGCCTTCTGTAACCGGGGCAAAGTGTCAAGTGACGAGCGTTTCCCCTCGGCTGTGCTGGTAGTCTGCCCTAACCTAACCATCAAAGAGCGTCTACAGGTGCTACGCCCCGACTACGAGGGCAACTACTATGCTGCCTTTGACCTTGTGCCATCCAATCTTAGACCGCTGCTTCAGGCTGGCAAAGTGCTGGTTACAAACTGGCACTTATTTGCCCCGGAATCCGAGCATATCGAGGGAGGCAAATCCTATCTGGTGGTGGACAAAGGCAAAGAGAGTCCTGCCGCCTTTGCCCGGCGTGTGTTAGGCGATTTGAGCGAGCGTGGCTCCATTATGGTCTTGAATGACGAGGCTCACCATGCTTGGCGGCCCAATTTTTCCAACGCCGAAGAGGATTTGACCAAAGAAGAAAAAGAAGAGGTGGAAGAGGCTACTGTTTGGATCAACGGCTTAGATACCATCAATCAAGCTCTTGGTATCCGCTTCTGTGCTGATCTTTCGGCAACCCCCTTTTACCTGCACGGGAGCGGCTTTATTGAGGGTGCGCCCTTCCCTTGGCTGGTCAGTGACTTTGGTCTGGTGGACGCGATTGAAAGCGGCATCGTCAAAATCCCCCGCTTGCCCGTTAGCGACACCACCGGACGGCCTGAACCAAAATATTTTCGTCTCTGGAAACATGTCAATGACCATATCCAACCCGGCGAACGTCTACCCGGCAAAGCTAAAAAGCCTAAACCCGAAGCGGTCTATCGCGAGGCTGAGCCAGCCCTGCTTACCCTAGCCGGGCAGTGGATTGAACGCTTTCTATATGTCCAAAGTGCCAACGATAGCCAAGAGAAAACCCCTCCCGTGCTTATTCTGGTCTGTGATAACACCGATATTGCCAAAGTCTTCTATGAAAAAATCTCTGGCGAACAGGTACAGGAGGTGCTGGCCGAAGATGAACTCGAAGAGGAGGAGGAGAACGAGGACGAAGCACCCCCTAAAGCCAAAAAAGGCAAGAAAAAGACCAGAATTGTATACGGAGATGCGGCCAAGCCCCTCTTCACCCAATATTTTGCCAACCGCGAAGGGGTTAGCCGTACCATTCGTATTGATAGCAAATTATTGTCTCAAGCTGAAAGCGGCGATCCCAACGTAAGCCGCCAAGAAGCCGCCGAACAACTCCGCCGCGTGGTCTCTACGGTGGGCAAACCGGGCGAACCGGGCGAACAGATTCGCTGCGTGGTCTCCGTCGCTATGCTAACCGAAGGTTGGGACGCAAATAATGTAACTCATGTATTGGGATTGCGGGCCTTCACCAGCCAGCTTTTATGTGAGCAGGTAGTTGGGCGCGGATTGCGCCGGATGGATTATACCCCTGACCCTGCCACAGGCTTGCTCACGGAGGAATATGTGGACATTTACGGTATCCCCTTCAGCCTCATTCCCTTCAAAGGCCGTGAAACTACTAGCCCTGCTCCCAACGACAAACTCAAGAACCACGTCCGTGCTTTGCCAGAACGAGCGGCTTATGAAATCCGTTTCCCGGTGGTAGAGGGCTACGCCTTTACACTCCACTCCAACTTTATCACCGCCGACATAGCCAGTATCGAAAAACTGCAAATCGAGCCCAACATAGAACCCACCTCGGTCTACGTTAAGCCTAGGGTGGGCTACCAGACCAACGCGCCTACCTCGGTTGGCCCCGGCGAATTTGAGCTACAAGACCGTACCCAATACTATGCCAGCACCCATCTTCAAACTATCGAATTTGAAATTACCCGCCAAATCGTCTTCAAAATGGTGGGCGATCATCTCCACAGCCCTGATCCTAAAAGCAATCCCAAACTACGCTTACAGGCTCGTCACCAACTATTCCCCCAAGTCTTGCGTTTGGTACATCGCTATCTCCAAGACCAGGTAGAATGGCATGGCTTGGAAGGGCCAGACCGCTGCGAAATCGGTCAAGAGAAGTATCTTCAGCGAATTGTCGAGCGGATGTTGGCGGCGATTCGGCCAGATGAGAGCCAAGGCGAACCGCCACTGATGCCCATTCTCAACCGCTATAAACCATTAGGAACTACCGCCGAGGTAGATTTCAAAACCACTCGTCCCTGCTATGGCACTCAGAAGAGCCACCTCAATCTGGTGGTAACTGATACGGCCACTTGGGAAGGTTCTGCGGCCTTTTATCTAGAAAAATCGCCGGAGGTGCTATGCTACGCTCGCAATGACCAACTAGGTTTCACCATCCCCTACGATTATCAAGGTATCTACCACACCTACGAGCCAGATTTTCTGGTGCGCCTTACCACAGGCCAGATGGTAATAGTGGAAATAAAGGGAATGTTAACCGATCAAGACAATGCCAAGCACGAAAACGCCCGGCGTTGGTGTGACGCTATCAACAATTGGGGCCAACTCAACCAATGGTACTTTCACGTCTGCCGTGATCCCCATCGCCTCGAACAAGAGCTAAAGTCATATCTTCTCAATTTGTAGGGGTGTATTGCATACGCCCAATCTGACGCGGGCGTATGCAATACGCCCCTACCAAGAATTATTGGGCCGAAGGGCAAACCTCGGCTAGGGTGCAGCTTGGGCAGTTGGGTTTGCGGGCTATACAAACCAATCGCCCGTGCCAGACTAAACGATGGTTTAGATTAGTCCACTCCTCACGTGGCACCAGTTTCATTAAATCACGTTCGATCTTACCTTGGGCGGTCTCTTTCGTCCAGCCCAAGCGGGCCACCAAGCGCATAACGTGGGTATCTACCGCAATGCCCTCGTTTTTGCCAAAGACATTGCCCAAGACTACACTGGCGGTCTTACGGGCCACTCCCGGCAGGGTCACTAATTCGGCCATACTAGAGGGTACTTCTCCGCCATAGTTTGCTACGATAAGCTGACAGGCGGCAATAATATTGCGGGCTTTGTTGCGATAAAAACCAGTAGAATAAATCTCTTGCTCCAACTCTTCAAGCCGGGCCTGAGCTAATGCTGCTGGATGCGGGTAGTGTTGGAAAAGGGCAGGAGTCACCAGATTCACCCGCTCATCGGTACATTGGGCCGAAAGAATAGTGGCTATCAAAAGTTGGTAAGCATTGGTGTAATTTAACCCGCAACGGGGGGCAGGATAAAGGGCCACGAGTCGGGGATAATGTTGGGCAAAATATTCTTGGAAACTCAAAGTTTGTAGGCCTCCGCTTGCAGATTAAATAATTCGGCATAGCGTCCATCCAAGGCCATCAACTGTTGGTGGCTACCCTCTTCCAACAAGCCACCATTTTCCAAGACAAAGATCCGATCTGCCAAGCGCACTGTGCTAAACCGATGCGAAATAAAGACGGCTGTTTTACCTTGGGTCAATTCCCGAAAGTGTGCAAAAACCTCATATTCGGCTTGAGCATCTAATGAACTGGTAGGCTCATCCAAGATCAAAATACGGGCATTGCGGATAAAGGCGCGAGCTAGGGCAATCTTTTGCCACTCTCCACCACTCAATTGGGTACCTTGGTCAAACCACCGACCCAACATCGTCTCGTATTGGTTGGGTAATTTTTCAATGACCACATCGGCTCCACTTTGGTGGGCGGCGGCAGCGATTAGCTCTTTATTCTCCATATGCTCCAAGCGTCCTACCCCAATATTTTCGCGGGCGCTCATAAAGTAGGTAACGTAATCTTGGAAGATTACGCCGACCTGTTGGCGCAATTCATTTAGGTCATAGTCCCGAATATTGCGGCCACCTAACAAGATTTCACCTTCGTCTGGATCGTAGAGGCGGCTCAGCAGTTTCACTAGGGTGGTTTTACCGGCCCCATTCCGTCCTACTAGGGCTACCGCTTCACCCGCCTCAATTTTGAAACTGACCTTTTGCAAGGCCGCTTCGCGCTTGCCCTCATAGGTAAAGGTAACATTGCGAAATTCGACACTTAGGCCCGGCACATTTTTAGTGCCGTTCCCGTTGGGCGAAACGGCAATCGGTTGCGGATTTTCAGGCGAAACGATTTTTGGCTCATACTCTAAAAACTCAAAGAGGGTACTGACAAAGAGGTTGTTTTCATACATATTGGAAATACCAGTCAAAATTCCCTGAAAACTACTACTGACCGATTGGGCGGCTTGGGCATAGAGCGTCAGATCGCCCAAAGTGATCCGACTGGCGACGGCTTGCATCGCCACATAGAGATAAATCCCAGCGTTAGCCGCTAGGCTCAGAGCCATCCAGAAGAAACTAGTCAAGTAGCGCCAGACGAGGATGCGGCGATTCTCAAGGTAAAATTTGGTGGAAAGTTTGCGGAATTGGTTTACAAAGAAATCGCCTAGGGTGAAGAGTTTGATCTCTTTATTAAAAGTATCGGTGGTCATCACCGTCTCGAAATAACTCATCTGGCGGCGTTCGGGCGATTGGCGGCGCATCCGTTGGTAGCCCATCCAGCCATAGCGCGTATCGGCGATAAAAGCCGGAATCGGCACAAGTAGTGCCACCACCGCTACCCACCATTCTAAGGAGACCAATAGGAAGATCATCGAGAGGAAGGTAATAGCGGTGCGGCCCAACTCATAAGTTTGGGAGACCATTGAGACCGGGCGAAAAGTGGCCTGTTCTTGGGCTTGCCGTAATTTGTCGTAAAACTCCGGGTTTTCAAAGAAGGAGAGGTCAAGGCTATTGGCCTTCTCCATCACCATCAGGCGCACCCGGTTGGAGACCAGTTCTTGCAGAAGTTGTTGGACAATATTGCTCAAGGTTCCTAGCAAGCTAGTAAAGACGGTAATCAAAAGTTGCAGCGTTACAAACCAAAAGACGGTACTCACGTCACCCTTATGGTTAACCACGTTTAGGACGCTATCAATGACTAGCTTAGTGACCCAAGCACTAAGGGCTGGCGAAAAACCCCGCGCGACATTGATAAGACCCAAGGCTAAGGTATAGAAAGGCTGGGTAGACCAGACCAATTTTAGTACACGCGGCAAACTAGTAAAGGCTTGGAAAATCATGCGAAAGTTAAAGCCATCGCCGGAGTTGCGCCGACTCTTACCACCCTTCGGCCCCATTCCCATCGAACCATGGGGCATATCCGACATATTTCTCATTATATTAAACGCATCCCTATAATAAAGTTAGCACCTAAGGCAAGGTTCAAAATCGGGAACCTTCGCTTTACAATTCGGGTAGTCCAACCGGAAATAAATTTCCGGTCAAGCCACCAATGAGTACCATCCTAAAGTGTAAAGCCGGTATGAACCTTGCCTAAGCACTAAACCTTCTCCTCTGACTGACGTATCCTGCATTGTATGTTAGTAACCACAGAAGGTCAATCTTGCCGGGTGGTGAAATGCTGCAAATGAGAAGAATTGACAATTACGCCCAAGCCTGTTAATATGCTAACATCACCACTGCTGATAATAACTATCATTTGCAACCCTATAGAAGGAGAAAGCGTTTGAAATCCCACCATTTTAAAATTGGGACAAGATTAGTAATGTTAGGGTTGTTAACCACAATTTTGCTGTCAGCCTGTGGAGAAACTACCCTCACTCCCACTCCTTCTCCTGCTACTCCCGCAGAGGTTACTGGTGCTAGTAGTACCAAAATTAAGGTGGTTAGCACTATCAGCGTGGTGGCAGACTTTGTTAAAAATATAGGTGGCAACCGGGTGGAACTCTATGACATTATCCAACCGGGGGTAGATGCTCACTCCTACGAACCTACCTCTGACGACTCCAAATACCTAGCGACGGCCCAGATAATCTTTGCTAATGGTCTCAACCTTGAAGCGTGGCTCGACAAGACTATCAAGAATAGCGGCACCAAAGGTCAGTTGGTGCTAGTATCAGAGGGGATTAAACTACTCTCCAAGGCCGATGACTCGGATTTCAAAGATGGTGATCCGCATATTTGGCACAGCACGGTAAACGCCAAAAAGATGGTGGATAGTATTGCGGCAGGCTTGGGTAAAGTTGATCCGGCGGGTAAGGAGGCTTACTTGGCTAATGCCAAAGCCTATAATATCCAAATTGACGAGGCATACCAAAAAGCCAAAGCTCAAATAGAGAGCATCCCCCCGGAGCGGCGAAAACTGGTCACAAACCACGAAGCTTTTACCTACTTTGCCGACCAGTTTGGGCTTGAGATAGTGGGTTCGGTTATTCCTAGCTTTGACAGTACCGCCGAGCCAAGTGCGGCAGAATTGTCGGAATTAGTGAAAAAGATTAAGGCCGAGAAGGTTCCGGCTATTTTTACCGAAAATACCATCAATCCCAAATTGGCCGAGCAGATCGGCAAAGAGGCTGGAGTGAAAATCTTCTCCAACTTGTACGGGGATGGGCTAGGAGAGCAGGGTAGCGCAGGAGATACCTACCTGAAGATGATAGTTGCCAATGCCACAAATATTGCTAACGGTTTGAAATAGGCCCAAGATGTTAGAATGGTTTAGCGACCCCTTTTCGCTTAGCTTTACCCAAAATGCCTTGAAAGAGTTGGCCCTCATTAGCATCCTGTCGGGTGTAGTGGGTACTTTTGTGGTGTTACGTGGCATCGCTTTTATCGTGGATGGCCTTTCACATGCTATTTTACCCGGCGTAGCAGTCGCGTTGCTGGTAGATGGCAATCGCTTTGTGGGGGCGTTTTGTGCCGCATTGGTAGTAACCGCCCTCATCAGTCTGACCAGTCGCAGTAGTCGGGTGAGCGAAGATTCGGCGATTGGCATCTTCTTCACCGGGGCTTTTTCGCTGGGCATAATCCTTATCACCGTCGCCCTTTCGGGGAAGAGTCGCAAGGGCAGCTCGGTGGATATTCTCTTTGGGCAACTCTTTGGCGTAACCGAACAAGACCTTAGCAGCACCCTTTTGGTGGGTAGCTTGGTAGTGCTGGTCTTTGGGGCTTTGCACAAGGAACTGCTCTTATCCAGTTTTGACCCCACCATGGCAAAAGCAATGGGCTTTTCCGGTATCGCACTAGACCTCGTGGTCTACTTAGGAGTAGCCCTAACGGTAGTAATAGCCCTGCCTGCGGTGGGCAATGTCTTGGTACTCTCTTTTCTGATTACTCCTGCCGCCACCGCCCGCCTTCTGACTGACCGACTCTACTGGATGATGGGAATCAGCATCGTAATAGCCCTACTCTCCAGCGTGACCGGACTATACCTCTCCTACTACCTGAGCCTAGCTGGAGGTGCTACGGTTGTAACCGTGACTACGCTCTTCTTTCTGATGGCCCTGCTCCTTGCTCCGCGTTATGGGCTAATTGCGCGTTATGTCGGTAATCGCTCCGCCAGAAAAGCTGGCCCTGAACCACAGGAAGGAGCCGGAGCGTAAAAATGGATAGCTTCCTTAATTTCTTTACAGAACCACTTTTAGCACCCTATGTTCAAAAGGCATTGGTAGAGATCGTTATTTTAAGTGTAATCGTAGCGGTAGTAGGAACCTATGTAGTTTTGAAAGGTCTCAGTTTCCTCAGTCTGGCCCTTTCACATGCCATCTTTCCAGGGGTAGTAGTCGCTTATTTGATTGGTTCTAGCTATCTGCTGCTTAGTCTGGTGATTGGGGTAGGGGTAAGCCTCTTGATTGGGTTAGCCAAGCGCAATGTGCGCGTAGGCCACGACTCTGCCATTGGCACGATTTATACTGGTTCTTTTGCTGCCGGAATTATGCTGGTCAGTTACACCCGGCTCAATAAACAGCTAAGCGAATTTCTCTTTGGCCGACTCTTTGGTGTAGGCTGGGACGATATTATAATAACCGCGAGCATCGGAGGGTTGGTACTTTTGTTGTTAGGGTTGGCAAGAAAGGAGGTGCTTTTGATCTCTTTTGATGCGAATATGGCGCAAGCGCAAGGATTACCCGTAGCTTGGTTAGAAATCGGTTTTCTGGCGATTCTTTCTATGGTGGTGGTAGTCGCCCTTCCCGCAGTGGGCAACATTCAGATAGTAGCCCTGCTGGTCACTCCTCCAGCGACGGCCCGTTTACTTACCGACCGTTTGAACCGAATGATGCTAATTTCAGGAGTGGTAGCTTTTGTAAGTGGGGTAGTGGGTATTTATCTAGCGGTACATTTAAACCTAGTGCCGGGAGCAACGGTGTTGGTAGTGTTGACTGGACTATTTCTGTTGGTCTATCTCTTTTCTCCTAAATATGGATTATTGGCTGGTTATTTGGCCCACTATCGGGATTAGAAATTCCTCCGACAAGTCATCATCGGGATTAGAAATCCCTCCGACAAGCCATCATCGGGATTAGAAATTCCTCCGACAAGTCATCATCGGGATTAGAAATTCCTCCGACAAGTCATCATCGGGATTAGAAATTCCT
>JACAUC010000158.1 GCA_013390945.1 Candidatus Chloroheliaceae bacterium | reverse complement strand
TTCCCATTCGTCTGGTCTTGAGAGATTGCCACCATTGGTAGGATGCTGCTCCGCCAGTTGATTTTCCCATTCGTCTGGTATCGTGGGATCGTTTTCATTGGGCATTTTTGTGGTTAGGACTACAATTTGTTTATCAGACCGGATGCTGGCTTCATGTTATCATAAGGTGATGTTTTGGGCAATTGGGTGGTAAATCAAGATCAATGGACGGAGCCATATCCTACGGGGATTGAGGTAGGGTTGGAAGATGGGGTTAGTGGTACGCGATGCTTAGTACACCAGTGTGCCGCAATATGCCGCTATTCAATTTCTATTCCAGAAAAGTTTAATACTTTAAAGCAGGTTTGTCAAATATCAAGCTTCTTTCCCCGATGGCGACTTCTTACGTATTCGTCCAAGGCCGCTAAAGTGGTAAACCAGTCACGTCCCTGTTTTTTCGCTTTGAGTCTACCTTTTCCAGAAATTTGTCTAAGAAAGGCTGGATTTAAATTGATAATCTTTGCAGCCTCCGTAGTACATCCTCCCGTCTAGTTAGTGCCTAGCTTACGATGTCCATTTAACAGACGTAGGTTAAGACTAGAATGTAACCGATGCAATATTTGGTTATGCTTCTGGTAACTATGAGACATTCCGCTCATACAGATTTTTATTATGACCGCAGAGTCATAAGCTTGTCACTCTAAAGAGTGACAAGCTAAAATTGTATCACCTCAAAATTTCGGGGTAGGGGCGTATTGAATACGCTCAAAGTAAGGCAGGTTTATTCAATAAACCCCTACTTATTGAGATGATAGCCCAAATTAAAGGAGCTAATTAAGGGGAATTGTTACCTGTAAAAAAGTGCCAATGTCTGAACCGCTGGTAATCTTCAGCCTGCCTCCTACCATTTCGGCCCGCTCCTGCATTGATGGTAATCCTAGGTGGCCGGGAAAAGAGGCTGAGACTTCAAAGCCCCGTCCGTTATCTTGGATCTGGAGTAGCAGGTATTTTTTTCCGCTTGTCTGTCGGCTGGCCGTCACTTTCAGGCTTAGCTCTATTCGTGTAGCACGAGCATGTTTTATAACATTATGTAACGCCTCTTGAGCAATCCGGTAGAGTGCCTCCTTGATTTTCAGGGAGACTTCTGGCTCACTCTCCAATTCACAAACTACTTCCAACTGGTAACGGGTGTGTAGAACCTCGGTTTGTCTGGTTAAAGCCACCACCAACCCCAAGCGAGCCAGCAATTCAGGTCGTAGTTCAAAGAGTAGAGCCTGCATTTCGCTCATACCACCCTTTGCTAAGGAAGCCAAGTATTTCAACGTCGCCGGTAATTGATCGGGCCTCTTTTCAAACTGATCCTGCGCGGCATTAACCCCTAATCCAATGCTGTACAAGACCTGACTGACCGAATCGTGCAACTCTTGGGCTATTCGCTGGCGCTCCTCCACTACCGATAGTTTTCTCGCTTGCTCATAAAGCCGCACGTTATCTAACGACTGGGCTATTCGTCGGGCGATCTCCTGCGCTACACTTAAATCCTTCTGGTCATAACGGCGTGACCCCGTTAAGATAAGACTTAATACCCCGATAGTTTGGTCGCGTATTATCAGCGGCACATGTATCAGAGATTGAGGAGCGATAAAGCGTAAAAACTCTAACTGTGCCGCGTCGTGTGAATTAGCCTTTAGAAAACTATCCGAAACTTCTGACACAAGTAGTGGCTGACCGGTTTCAATCACCGCTAAGACCTGCTTTGGGGGAAGGGGGAAGTTATTTACCTCCTGCCTTAAAAAGGCTTCTTTAGCAGGGTCGTTGTGGGTTAGGTCAATTCGCCTATATCGTCCATCCTCCTCCATCAAAGCAATAAAGCACCATTCCGCTAATTCTGGTATGATAATATCAGAAATAACGTTTGCAATTGTGTTATCATTCAAAGCAGAGGAGAGCGCGGTACTCACCTCCGCAAGGAGAGCAAGTTGCTTTTGGACTAATGCGGCCTCCTGACGCGCCCGTTGTTCTGCCTCGTAGAGACGGGTACGCTCTAAGGCTTGGGCAAACAATTGACCCAGCGTTATCATAGTGGCACGGTCTTCTGGGCTAAACTTTGGAAAACCCTTAAAGTTCAGCCCAAGCACTCCTATAGCACACCCTTTGATTTCTAAGGGGATAGCCGCTAACCCACCTGGTTCATTACTTATCTCGATAGGCTCGAGGAACGGATAGCACTGCTGACGTTCTTCCAACGATTCGATTAATACCAAAGAACCAGTTCGGATAGCTTGGGTAAGGGGAACAGGAGTATAAAGCGGTAAAGGATACCAACGTTTAACTATCTCGTCCGGGTAGTTGTTTGAATTTAGCAAGCTCAATTCTTGACCAGAGGGGGTAATTAAACAGATAAGAGCAGTAGAAGCTCCTAGAGCTTCTAAGCCCTGACCAACTATTATCTGGGCTACTTCATCAGGGGTTAGAGTCTGAGAAAGGGCGACGGTTATAGCCTGCAAACGAGTAATTCTCAAGGTTGCCGCTTGAGCCTGCTGCCTAGCAAACTGTTCGCGTTCCAAAAGCTGCTGCCGCTCTTCTTTCGCCCGTTTCCGTTCTGAGATGTCGGTACTAATACCGCAGATGGCGTAGGGCTGACCGTTGGGATCGAAGAGCGGGAATTTTATGGAATGATATTGGCGAGAACCACCCCCGAATCGCGAGGTCTCTTCAAATTCCATCATCTCCCCCGCCTCCAAAACTTTGCGATCATTCGCTAACCATTCATCGCTGATTTCTTCCGAGAAGACCTCCTCCACACTTTTCGGCCAGCCGGTCGGCTGGCCGTGACCCTCATACTTATTCTTGCCAAACTCTGGATGAGTTCTAATCCATTGATTGGCAAAGAGAAAACGCCCTTCTAAATCACGTACATAGATGGCAACCGGGGCATTATCCAAGATAGCCTGAAGACGGGCTTCACTGGTACGAAGGTCTTCTTCTACCTGCTTGAGCTGAGTGATGTCCTGAACGTTAACCACTCGATTAAGTGGCTTGCCAGTCTCATCCCTGACCAATGCTACATTTATGATAACAGGGAGGGCAGTACCGTTTTTTCGCAGGTGGATCGATTCAAAAATAGCACCACCCTGTTCATTATGTAATCGAAACATAGCTGGTAATTCGCTCCTTATCTGTGGGGCAAAAACTAGGCTAATTGGTTTATCGGTCAGTTCCTCCACCTCATAACCGAACATTTGAGCAAAAGCTGGGTTTACCACTTCAAAGGTGTTATTTTCAGGATTAGCAATCGCGATACCCCATTGAGCGTGTTCAAAGACGCTGGTCCATTTCCGTAAAATTTCTTCTGCTTGTTTGCGGGAAGTAATATCTCGTGAGGCTCCAACTAAATATTGGGGCGACCCAGTGGCGGGGTCTCTGATAAGACGGGAATGGGTTTCAAACCAGATATAGCGACCATCTTTTCGTCGGAACCGACCGCTATGGGTAATTAGAGCGGGATAACTGCGTAACGAGCAGTTCGTTACACTGCTAATTTGTAGTAAACCTTTCTCTACCGTTCGGCTGGTCGTTTCCAAATCATCAGGATGTAAAAACTCAAAAACCAAATGTCCCTCCACCTCGGCTGGTTCATACCCCAGTATGGTGCGGCAGGAGGGTGAAACATATAGAATCCTGCCATCTAGTGCCAGTTTGGAAATAAGGTCGGTCGCATAATCGGTCAGCAAGCGATAACGCTCTTCGCTCTCCTGTAGCACTTTTTCAACTACTTTGCGCTCAGAAATATCGCGTATCACACTTAAAAGCACTTGTTCGTTATCTAGCTCAATACCGCGTGAGGTTACCTCCACCGGGAAGATATTTCCGTCTTTGCGGCGATGAAGCGTCTCAAAGATGATACCTTTAGAACTGGCCTGCTGCATTTGGGTACCTACCAGAGAAAGGATTTCCGGCACTCTTAGAGCGCGAATATTAAGAGACTGCAACTCTTCCAAGCTATAACCATAAGCTAAAGTTGCTGCTCGATTAGCCTCTAAAATAGTGCCATCTGGTCTTATAAACAGGATAATATCGAGGGTATTTTCAGAAAGTAGCTGATAACGTTTTAGTACGTTTGGTTTAATACTCTCTAGGATACCACTAAACTGCTCGTTACGGCGATTGTTCAGGTTTTCTAATTCCTGCTGCTGCTCTTTCAGTTTAAGCTGTAACTCGGCTTTTTCGAGGGCATTAGCAATCGTCCGTTGCAAAACTTCAGGATGGAGATCCTTTTTTACTAGGTAATCCGAGGCTCCGTTTTCCATAGCCTCTACTGCGATCTTCTCATCCCCATAGCCTGTCAGCATTATCACTGGGATCGGAATAGACTGGTGCTTGTCATTGGTCTTATTTTTCAACTCGGCCAGAAATGCCAGGCCATCCATATCTGGTAGGTGATAATCCAGCAAAATACAATGTGGTGGACTAACCTCAAAAGTTTTCAGCCCTTCTTCCCCAGTCGCCGCTTCCAAAATAGTAGGAGAGGTTTTTGCGTTTTTATTCAAATAGTGCTGAATCTTATTTCGGTCTTCAGGGCTATCATCTACAATCAAAATATTGTGCGCTTGAGTTAGCATTTTGTATCTTTCCTATAACTACGCTATTTCAAGTTAATCCTGCTTTTTAGGCTGATTCAGGTTGACCTCGGTTAACCCTAGTTCCAACCCACGCATCACCGCCTGCACTCGACTTTGTACCTCTAACTTTGCCAAAATTCTACGGACGTAAGTTTTAACCGTCTGTTCGCTGAGGTTTAGATTAACGGCAATTTCTTTGTTAGATTGCCCAACCGTCAAAAGGCGAAGTACGTCAATTTCGCGGTTAGAAAGGCTCTCCACTAAAAGAGAGCCGGATGGGTCAGGAGCGGTATCCGTAGGGTGAAGCGAGGTGTGCTTCATCAGGGTAGTAACTACTTGGGGCGAGAAGAGAGCTTGACCTAACACCGCCGCTTGAATGGCTTGGATCAACAGACCTACTTGGCTGTCTTTGTAAATATAGCTGATTGCCCCGGCTTGCAAGGCTTCGGTTACGGCCTGTTCATCTAAGGCACTAGTCAGCATTACCACTTGGGTATGGGGTACTTCACGTCGAATGGCGGCAGTAGCCTCTGCCCCATTCATCACAGGCATCAGCATATCCATAAGTACAACATCCGGTTGGAGTTCCCTAACCATTTGTAAAGCCTCTGCCCCGTCACTGGCCTCTCCCACTATTTCCAGTTCAGGTAAAGCCTCTAGCATCAGGAGCAGGCCATGGCGAACAATAAAGTGATCGTCGGCAATCAGAACTCGGATGGGCATAACGAAAACCCTCCTAGTAGTTTATAACAAAGAGGAAGAAGCTTTTTACAGTCGGCTTTTTCCTGTTCTCCTTCGATCTCTGAAATTAACGGTTCAGGAAGTTATCAATTTCTTTTGCTGCCTTTCTTCCCGAGGCAATAGCCGTAACAACTAGGCTTGCTCCATTTGCAGAGTCTCCCGCAGCAAATACTGTGGGTTGATTAGTCTGGGAACATGAATTCACCTTTATGTTTCCTTTCTGATCCAATTCCAAACCTAATGCTGAAACTATTCCTTCATGAGCGGTATGTACGAACCCCATTGCAAGGAACACAAGATCAGCTTCCATATTCCTGACTGTTCCCGGCATAACGTCCATGACATACTTCCCATCCTGCATTTTCCAGTCTACATCCTCAATCACAATATTTTTCACTATGCCATCAATTCCTGAGAAGCTTTTTGCAGATATGCTCCAGTAGCGCTGGCATCCTTCTTCGTGAGAGGTGCTTGTCTTGAGAACTTTGGCATAATCTGGCCATGGATTGTTTTCACTGCGAGTCACCGGCGGCTTTGGCATAATCTCAATCTGAGTGATTGAGATTGCTTTTTGCCTAATCGCGGTTCCAACACAGTCAGATCCTGTATCACCACCACCAATTACAACAACTCTTTTTCCTTCAGCGTTGATGTAATTGCCTGATTGTGGTAAGAGGCCAGCATTTATTCTGTTCTGATTTGTAAGGAAATCCATAGCAAAATGAATACCGGAAAGGTCTCTTCCGGGAACCTGAAGATCGCGGGGGTGTGATGCTCCGGTTGAAATACATATTGCATCGAAGGTACTGAGTAGTTCATCCCCTGATATATCGACTCCGGCATTTACTCCTGTTCTTACAATCAGTCCTTCCTCTTTCATCAGATCCAGCCGTCTGTCTATTACTGACTTGGTGAGCTTGAAATCAGGAATTCCGTATCTCAGTAATCCACCGGCCCGGTCAGACTTCTCAAATAAAGTGACTTCATGACCAGCCTGGTTGAGTAGATCAGCAGCAGCCATGCCAGCTGGACCGCTGCCGATGACCGCAACCTTTTTGCCAGTCCTTTTTAATGGAGGCTCTGGTTTGACATATCCTTCTAGGAATGCCCTTTCAACGATAGCAACTTCATTTTCACGGATAGTCACTGGTTCAAAACCCCTGTTCAGAACACATGAATGCTCGCACAAGGCAGGGCATACCCGTCCTGTAAACTCAGGAAAATTATTGGTTGAATGGAGACAAGCGTAGGCAGCCTCCCATTTACCATTGTATGACAAGTCATTCCAGTCAGGTATCAGATTATCAACCGGACATCCCCATTGGCAAAAGGGAATTCCGCAATCCATACATCTTGATGCTTGGAGCATTCTGTCTTCGCTATTGAGGATCTGCTCAACCTCGCTATGATCAGAAATCCTCTCAATTACAGGTCTGTTTCCTGATTCTTTTCTTTTTATCTTGAGAAAACCGTTTATATCAGCCATTTTTTTATCTCTATGGGTTGAATTCCCCGCCGCTTGCTGCGTAACCTTGTGGAAATTGGTACTTACCGCATATTAATGGGTCAATACCCAGCTGCTTACGGCGGGGATACTTTTGCTTTAATCTTTTGCCTTAATAAGGAAAGAAGCTATAACAAATGCCAAGTCCCTTCTACCTTCAATTTTGAATTAGTTTGACGAGACCGAACTCGCTTGACTAACAGGAGCAGCCCAAACTTTACTAGGGTCATATTTAGCATCTTTGTTCTTTAACAAACTATATGCTACTGCCACCATCTTCCGCATTACTGCCATATTACTGCCATTAATGCCTTGCGACCACGCAAACCGCGTGCTACCATGGCCTCGTAGTAAGCCCGGAAGGGCGATTCCTTACGTCGCAAGATACTCAGGCACTCCCGCTACTTTGACCTTTTAGTTTAGCTTAGTTTAGCACTTCTTTGAGGTTGCTGCTTTCAACCAGTGCTTCTTTGCTTCTTCGATAACTTTCGCCCCCCAGCCTTGTTCTAACTGACGTTTCCAAATTTCGTGTCCAATATGCCAGTAGAGCATTACCAGTTCCCGGTTAACCGCCAACGCTGCCTTTGCTTGGGCTGTACGAATATGCTCTTTTAACTTTGCTAAAAATTCCAGATAGTTATCTGGTAATAACTCACTTGCCATTTAGGTACACGCTTACTTCTCCTCAACCTGTTGGGCTTAAAAATTATCTGTTGATCTTTGTAGACCCATTATAGCAGAGACTTATTATGTGGTTGCCTCAAGCGCATGGGAAGAGATTTTCCCCTTTCGGCGTTATGTGCCGGAATGGGTTAACCGTTACAGTAGGTCAGTCTGGGCAGAAAGGGTGATAGAAACGAGTAGAGATGAGTGGGAGGAATGTGTTAGAATACAACTAATAGAATTTAGCTCTCTTTTCACTGCGGCCAGTATTCCGCTTGAGTTCTTGCTGAAGCATCTCCAATCCTAGTTCGAGATCGCTCTTAGCCATGATCTTTTCGACGGCCAGCCGATAGTGCCTTCTTTCAATTCGTCGGCCAGAGCCAAGATGGATGAATTTAACTCCCTGAGCCGTTTCATCTGACCGATGGTGCGTTCTATTTCGCGTCGTTGTGGCTCGGTGAGTTGTGGTTCTGCTTTCCACCGACTTAATTGTTCATCAAACACCCAGAAATCCTTTTGTTGGTCGTTGAAGACTTGGATTACCCGGTTTACAGTATGGTTGTCCAAGACATGGGGTTGTGACCGTGCCTTCTGCAAGCTCTGGTACTGTTCGGTGTCCGCTGCCAGCATACCATCAATGTGATGTACAATTAAGGGCAATTTGGCAATGGAATGCCATTGTGGGGTTCTATTTGTAGCCATACTCTATTATCCTCTCGTTTTGCCTGCTTGAGCTTTTAGTATACCATGCTTCAACTGCAGGAGTGCGCGTCCTTTTTGCCTCATTTATCTACCGGATTGCACCAAGAGGTGGAATAAGGTATAGTTAATGTACATATTTGATATATGAAAGGAGCATCATTATGAATATGAACCTTGCGCCGAAAGATGAGGCGTATCTGAAAAGTAAAGTGGAAGCCGGATATTACGTGAATATGGCCGAAGCCATCCGGGACGCGATCCGTCGGATGCGTGAGGTGGACGAGCAAAAGGGCGAATACGATAATGCGATGTATGCCGCTGTGCTGAAGGGCGAGGAGCAGTACGCTAAAGGTCAGTATGAGGAATATACCCCGGAATTGCGTCAGAAGATACAGCGTAATGCTAGACTGAAAGCTCAACAGGGTGTGAGGCCAAAAGCTGATGTCCTCCCTTGAATATACACTTGTCCTTACCGATGAAGCTAACGATGACTACCAGCATATTTTACTTTACACCCTAGAGCAATGGGGAGAGAAGCAACAGGAAGTCTATGATGATTTGTTGGACGCAGCACTTTCAAGGCTAAAACAAGATCCTAGGCTGGGGCGAAAGCTATCTCAGTTGCCGCCTGCCTATCGTGCCTATCATGTGGGTAAGCATTATCTTATTTACCGCGTGGAAGGGCTGGAAGTGGTGGTCTTTCGTATCCTTCATGAGCGTATGAATCTTTCCCGTCACCTCCCCTAGCAAAGTGGTGTGCATCTTAGGTTTTAGTAGAGTGGATGTAAATCTATAAATGGATGCGGTGGTCTACAGCGATGGTGCGCGTCAAAAAGAGGACGGACCAGTTGGTTGGGGTTGTCAGGTCATTATGGAGCAGGGTCGTTATGAACGGAGCGGTGTGCTGATCTCTTCGTCAGTTTTGCTGGCGGAATTGCAGGGAGCGATGGCGGGTGTAGAACTGGCCTTGGAGCATGGAGCGACCTCAGTGGTAGTTTATACCGACTGCACTCCAGTGATTGATCTTGCTCAGGGCCGGGCTAGAGGTGCCTTGAAAGACCCTGCGATTGCTGAACGCTTTGCCCAATTGCAAGGCTGGAATGCCCTCATTGAATTGCGTTGGGTCTGGGTACGGTCACATCTGCGCCATGGTAGTGGTGGAAATAACCGGGCCGATTACTTGGCGCGTCAGGCTATTAAGCACTTCTAATCCTTATGATTGACATGAATATAGAACATTACATAATTGCTTTTGGCAAATTAAAGGTAGACCGTACTGGGGGATGGACAGATGACACTAACAACGGTGCGCCTTACAAACCTATTTTGTTACTAGTTGTCATTGATTTAATTGAGCAGAGCGAGATAAAAAGTAACTTAATCGAGCTAACTTCCGAACTCGTAGATCTTTACCGTGTTTATTGCCGACAGGTGCTAACCTCCAGTAGAGTTCCTGCCAGTATTGCCTTACCATTTTTCCACCTGAAAAGTGATAAATTCTGGGAGTTAGTTCCTCAGCTTGGCAAAGAAGCTGTTTTGATCCCTACTCTCTACTAATAACACCCATTTTAACATAACTTTAGAACAAAAACCATACAAAATTCAGCCACTAACACTTCAGCTAGTAACAGAACAGCTGCTTTCGACCACTCCATTTTAAAGGACAACCTCAAGGTAGCAAATACTTTCGGGAGCGGGTCTTTCCCTCACGTTTTAGGGTTCCTTGTTCGACCAAGTACTCTAACTCTCGCAGCGCGGTACGACCTGATACCTCGTTTAATTCTTGGTACACCTTGCTTGTAATAAAACCCTGATGTTGTATATGCAGCATTGCTTGAGTTCTTCTTTGCTGAACTTCATCCGAAAATATCGGTCCCTCGTTTCCAGTTTCTTTAGTCTCGGCAGTTAGCTTTAACTCTACTTCTTTTGTATTTAATGTAGATGGGGAGGTACTTTCAGTTCTTTTAGTTTGAACTGCCTTTTCGACTAAGGCTTCTCTTACTTCCTCGGTAGCTTTGTAAAAGGTTATTACGAATTCGCTTACTTCCTTAAACTGAGGTGGTGGTAGCCCCATCTGCTGCGTTTCGTGAAGCATAAAGCGTACTCCTGTCCCTATCCGCTCCATATAACCCGGTACATCACGCAAAAATCCGCCCAACACTGGATTACGCAGTCGGGAGGGAGCTTCGCCCCGTTCCAACTGCTCTATTGTAATACCCGGTAGCAACAAGCCCGGATTATGAATCTCAATCCGATTGGCATAGTAGAAAAGCCGGATGCTTTCACCAGCCCGGCTATAGTCGCGATGTACAACCGCATTAACCACCGCTTCACGTAAGGCTTCAAGCGGATATTCGGGCAGATCGTGACGTTTCCAGCCTTTAATTACTGCCCCTACCGACATATGACGATTAATAAAACTTTCCGTTTGGTCAATCAACTCCTGAAGGGTGCCGGTAATAATCTTGCGATCAATATAGCGTCCAAGACCTAAATCGTCGCGGTACTTCACGCAAACTATCTCGCTCTGTGGAATATGGAGTTGAGGGTCTTTTCCAAAGAAAAGAATACCAGCGTTGGTCGGACACAATTTACCCTCAGTGTCGGTGTCGTTAGCATCTGTAAGGCAATCCATTCCCAGAAGAACCTCATCTAAATTATTGAAACGTGAAACCTGGCGGTTTCGGGTAGGGCGCATTTCTAAATAAGCGGCTACCTTTTCCATATCTAGGTCTTCCATTTTGGCGCGTCGAGCTGGTTGTAATTCCCAATTGATAAGACCCCGATCATTAGCTACCAGTAACATTTCAGAAAGGCTAAGGCGGACAGTGTTAGTACCACGCCGCACCAGAAAAGCTCCGCTTGCTTGATAAATTGGCCCCTTGCTTGGTGGTATAGTGGCGACCACCAATGGTATGCCATCCAAATGGTATATTTCGGGTTCTGCCAATTGGGTAAGTGGCGGATTAAGCAGTCGGCAGGCCCGAAAAATAGTATCTATAGCTGCCTGTGGGTCTTTTACTCCAACGAGGCGCAAGGTCTGATCTTCCACCCCAATAATAATATAGCCCCCCTGGGCATTACACAGCCCACAGATACGCTCGGCTAGTTCCGCTGGTCGAGGAGGAGCTATTTTAAGTTCTACAGTATTAGTCTCGCCCTTATTAATGAGTGCCTGCAACTGTTGTACGGCTAACATTCTTGGAAATCCCTCCTAAGTAGTTGGTGTAGGCTATTCGTAGACTGGTCGTAGACTGGTCGTAGACTGGTCGTAGACTGGTCTTGGTTTGTTGACCACTAACCTGGTGTAGTAAAGTTGCCAGACTGCTAGTTGGTAATTATAATATATTTGGCGAGATTATGGCGAGATTATCGCACTTTGGCGAGATTATGGCGGTATAGTGGCGGAATTATCGCAATTTGGCGAAATGGTGGTGGAATTATGGCGGAATTATATCGAGATTACCCAACCGTAGGTTCCTCATAAAAAGACCCATGTCAGCCTACATCAACTTGGTTGTTTTGTTCCTCTAAATTTGGATGGGGCAATACACCTGGCTCTTACTCCAACTGGGTTAATGCCTCTCGCCTGACCGCTCGTAAATCTATTCTATATCATTTTACGGACGGTTAATACGCCCATATCTTCATAGTCGTAAATCGGCCTTTTCAGGCATACTTTTTCAGTAGTTTATCCGCAAGATTAGGACAAAGCAACGCAAATACCAGCTCTTGACCGAGGTGAGGTTTACTTTTATTATCATATCAATACCTAACTTGACAGTTCGTTACGTTGTGCTACAATTCATTTGTAAGATAGCGAAAGTGAGGTGTTAAATGCAAACTAAAAAATTGTTGAGTGTACAAGAGGCGGCTGAATTCTTGGGAGTGAGTCGGATGAAAATCAGTAAGATGCTAAAGTCCGGTGCGCTTAAAGGCGAAATTAACCCACTTGACACCCGCGAGCGGTTAATTCCGATGGAACAGTTGACCCTATTAAAAGGTTATCCACCAGCGAAAGAAGAAGAAATTTACTACCCTGAGCCGGAAGAATTAGCTGAAGTTAAAGAGGCAATTGTGCAAAGTGAGGCGGAAAAGGCGAAGGGTTTTAGAATTACCCATGAAGAAATAACCACGAGGATTGCTGAGCGGATAGCAGCTTACCGAATGGGTCAGGAGAAAGCGGCCTCCTAACTTATGCCGATTATTGATTACTCAGCTAAAGCTCAGTCAGACCTTGACGAAATAACCAACTACTATTTGCGCGTTACGGATGAAGAGACCACCGTAAAGGTTATGACCGCGATTCTGAATGAAATTACTTATCTGGCTGATTCGCCCATGTTGGGTAAAAGGATAGCCAATGAAGCACCACAATACCGGGTTTGGATTATCTTAAAAGACAGGTTCAAAATTTACTTTGAAAGAATAGCACCCGATCACATTAGAGTTTTCAGGGTGTATGGTGCGCGACGGAAGCCGCTTAACCCGCAAGAAGTATTCAAATGAGCGAGCCTAGATGTACCCTCATGGGTTCTACCCAATTCTATACCTCTATTTTCACCCCAAACCAGCTGACCATTGATCTTGATTAACCACGATCTTTGAGTTAGGGACAAGATTGTAGGATGTGGCTCCGCCCATTGATCTTGATTAACCACCCAATTGCCCAAAACATCACCTTATGATAACATGAAGCCAGCATCCGGTCTGATAAACAAATTGTAGTCCTAACCACAAAAATGCCCGATGAAAACGAACACACATCCCCTATAGACCCACTCACCATTGGTGAGCTTATTTCCATTATCGAAGCCTCCAAACTTTCAGGTTTTAGTCATGTCTATCTAAAAGAAATTGCTGGTTCTGGTCGTTTGCGTGCAAAAAAAATGGGGCGTGATTGGTTTACCACAATGGAAGCAATTGCAGAATTTAAAAAAAGTCGCAGTTTTAAAAACATCCCCAAAAAATATAGAAACAAACCTTGACAGGACATCTTCAGGGTGGTACTATAAGCATGTAAACTGAAAAATCGAATAAGCGGCATTGCGGTACGCTGATGTTTTACCCATCGCGTACCGCTTACCCCATCACCTGTCTATTGCAGGGACAAGGCTAAGTGAC
>JACAUC010000157.1 GCA_013390945.1 Candidatus Chloroheliaceae bacterium | reverse complement strand
CCTTTCCCATCTAAAAACTCACTAACTTTTTGTCTAGTTTTCTGGTTCCATTATACTCGGGAGAGTCGTCGGGTTTGTTGGTAGGGTAGAATGTCGAGGAGTTCACCTTGTAGTACACGGGCTTGGATTTGTTGCCAATACTCTACCTCGAACAAATCCGAGTGGTGTTTCATAAAGACTTGACGTAAGGTTCCCTGCAAGCCAATAAAATACTTAAACTCTTCGGGGAAGGTATCGTTTTCCCCAACGGGGTACCAAGGTCTAGTAGAAACTTCCTCATCGTAGCTTTGGGCCTCTGGCATTTTTCTAAAATTGCAACTGGCTAACCAGCAAAGCTCGTCATAGTCGTAAAAGACCACGCGACCATGTCGGGTAACTCCGAAATTCTTGAGCAGCATATCGCCGGGAAAGATATTAATGGCGGCTAAATCTTTAATAACATTGCCGCAATCTATCACGGCGGCCTGAGCAGAAGCTTCGTCGGCCTCCCGGATATAGAGGTTCAAAGGGATTACACGCCGTTCAACATAGGCATGTTTAATAATTACATAATCCTCTTTAATTTCTACGGTTTTCGCCGTATCTCGCTGTAGTTCCGCCAGTAACTCATCTGAAAACCGCTTGCGGTCAAACTTCAAATGCTCAAATTCTTGGGCATCTATTAACCGTCCGGCCCGGTCGTGCTGGAAGACCATTCGGTATTGAGCCATCACTTCCTGACGGGTGGTGTTTTTGGGATAGGCAAATTTATCTTTGATTATTTTGAAGACTACATCAAAAGAGGGCATCGTAAAGACCACCATCACCATACCCTTTTCACCTCTGGCAATTTGGAAATGATCCTCGGTGTTTTCTAAATGACGCACCAAGCTTCGAAATAATTCGGTTTTACCATGTGAGTTATAGCCGATTGAAATGTAAAGCTCGGCCCGTCTCTTTAAGGGCATAAGGGTCTTTAGAAACCGAACCAGTTCATGAGGTCTTTCTACTTCTATACGGAAGTAGGAACGAGCAAAACTGAATAAGATTCCGGCTTCATCTTCGGTTAGCAGCACCGCATCTACGTAGACACCTTCTTCAATATGGAGCAACGACAAGATTAGTGGGAAAAAATGATTACCGCTGAAAATTCGCCCGACTAGATAAGCACCTTTGCCCCGGAAAAAGACCGAAGTAACCATTTCGATTCGATCAATTACTGGAGAAGCTCCAATACTTTGGAGTTGGCTATCTATAGCCGAGGCTATTCCTTGCACATCCCGCAGTTTATCTTCGTAGGCCACATCAAACTCATAATCGGTCAGAATGGTTCGGATCAAGGCGAAAGTGGAGGTGGCCTTTGGATAGATGCGGCAAAGGGTATTGTCGGTAGAGGAAGAGGGTGTATCGAAATCGGTATCCACAAATTCGATCAAGGGATCAACCCCAACGGTAGTAAATACCTGACGAGTAACGGAGTTAAAAAAAGTTTCAGCTAGTTCCCGATTGTCGCGGGTGGCAATCAAACCCGAATAGACCGCTTTCATACTAGCCCAAACCAACTTGTCTTGGATATGATCTTCTAAGAGTTCACGGATTTCTGCTACCACCCGTTTTACCCTTTTTTTGTAAACATCTAGTCTTTCGGCTGCGTCAGATTGTACTCCATACCAGTCTCTTGTTACGAAGCGCCAATTAGCCCGGTGGGTGATAATTTTAAATTGAGCTTGATAAGTCTCAAAAGCACCCTGAATAGCGTTTGCACCCAAATTAGCTACGCGGCTAATGGTAAAGTGTTTCATTAAATCTAGTTCTCCTGGCAGGTGTCGGATCTCGGGTATCAAGTATTAGGTTTCGGTTAGCCGAAACCTAATACCTAATCCTAACAGTACTTAATGTACTGTGGCAAATTGCTCCGCTTCAGTCGAACCAGCCAAGGCGGTGGTGGAAGAGGTGCCACCTGCAATCACCTGAGCGACATCATCGAAGTAGCCCGTACCCACTTCTCGCTGATGCTTGGTGGCGGTATAGCCAAAGGTTTCACTGCTAAACTCGGCTTCTTGCAACTCGGAGTAAGCGGCCATCCCACGATCCCGATAGCCTCGCGCCAACTCAAACATACTGAAATTCAAAGCGTGGAATCCGGCCAGCGTTACAAACTGGAACTTGTAACCCATCGCCGCTAGTTTCGGTTGGAAGTGGGCGATAGTCTCAGGATCTAGCTTCTTTTTCCAGTTGAAAGAGGGTGAGCAGTTGTAGGCCAAGAGCTTACCGGGATATTGGGCGCGAACTGCTTCGGCAAAACGGCGAGCCTCTTCTAGGTTTGGCTCGGACGTTTCGCACCAGACCAAATCGGCGTAGGGCGCATAGGCCAAACCACGTGAGATGGCACTATCAATACCGCCCCGAATTTTGAAGAAACCTTCACTGGTGCGCTCCCCGGTGATAAAGGGCTGATCGTAAGGATCAATATCACTAGTTTGCAGATAAGCACCATTGGCATCGGTACGGGCAATAAGAACGGTTGGTACACCCAGCACGTCGGCGGCTAGGCGAGCTGCCGTCAAATTACGGATAGCGGTTTGGGACGGAACCAGTACCTTGCCACCCATATGACCGCACTTCTTCTCGGAGGCCAATTGGTCTTCTAGGTGAACGCCCCCCGCTCCAGCTTCGACCATAGATTTAACCAGTTCATAGACATTGAGTGGGCCACCAAAACCAGCCTCGGCATCAGCTATAATTGGGGCATACCAGTAAGTATCGCCCTTACCCTCGGAATGTTGAATCTCATCGGCACGTTGCAAAGCCTGATTGATTCGTTTAACCACATGAGGAACGCTATTGGCCGGATAGAGGCTCTGGTCGGGATACATCTGGCCGGAGAGGTTAGCATCGGCGGCTACTTGCCAGCCGCTCAGATAAATGGCCTTTAGCCCGGCTTTAACCTGCTGCACGGCTTGGTTGCCTGTCAGAGCGCCAAGGGCGTGGACATAATCCTCGGTATGAAGCAGATTCCAGAGGCGTATGCTCCCCAGTTGGGCTAAAGAATGTTCGATCTGGATGGATGCCCGTAGTTTTACCACATCAGCAGCACTATAAGTGCGGGTAACGCCCTGCCAGCGTGGGTCATTCGCCCAACTCTCTTCCAATTGCCTGATTGCTTCAGCATCAGTTTTTTTATAGTAACCATTAGTATTATTGTATGACATTTTCTAACTCCTTTGTTTCTTCTGTTTTTTCCTTATTTTTATCTATATTGGCATACAGAAAGGTAGACCTGCTTTGGCCTAAATTTGGGCTTAGGAATAGCTTAATAGAAGTGTGTCTGCTGGAACGTTTAGGGAGGAGGAATTGCTTTGCTCTAAATATAGAATAAACAACATGCACCATCTTCCTTGAAGGCTGTATTGATCTAAGTCCTTTCTACACGTATTACACAAACGTGCTTCTAGGCATATTCAACCACAGATACTAGCTTTGTCAATGTGGGAATCGGTAGATGGTAGAAATAGAACGGTGAATTGCTTTTTTTGGTGGTTAAATGGAAAATGGATAAGGAAATCCAATAGCCCAAGAAAGTTTATTTCTTAGCATTAGACTTTTGTTGTGAAATTTATTTCCCCGCAAACCGACTATTCCGGGTAGTTTTTACTCCGTAAAAGACTAACCGTGAGTAACTAAGAACCGCAATAGGCGAAACAGTTGATTATCATAGGCAATTAATATAGCCCTCCTTTAATAGTCAAGGCTATTATACCACAGCTATAGCCAAAATGGTTGATTATCATAGGCAATTAATATAACAGAATCGCTCTTAGCTTCGAGAGGGGGGTAAAGGACGTTTGTAGTCTGGAATACTGACATGCCAAAACGATACCTCTACAATGAAACCAAATAAGTTTCTTGGCTCTTTATCTTAATGAAAAAGGGGATAGCGATGAAATCCTTTGCTCGCGTTAAATTGACTCTGACATTATGTTTGTTGACGGTTGCTTTGGCTGTTTTTGGTTTTGCGGCGGAAGTCTTTGCTCAAGCGGCAAC
This sequence comes from Candidatus Chloroheliaceae bacterium, assembly GCA_013390945.1. Lineage (GTDB taxonomy): Bacteria > Chloroflexota > Chloroflexia > Chloroheliales > Chloroheliaceae > L227-5C. The sequence goes on along the minus strand of JACAUC010000157.1, from coordinate 9,325 downwards.
GGTAGTACCGGCAGCAACAGCCCTACCCACTCCGCGACCTAGTGGTTCCAATCCGGGACCTTTGGCTGCTACCGATGTTCCAGTGGAATGGTCACTCTTTTGGGTGCTGATGTTCTTTTTAACTTTGGCGGTTGGTCAGATGTGCGCTAACTGGTTAGTGCGGCGCGGTACTTTTGAAAATGATTAGAATTGGTCAATTTGTAATCAGATGAGTTTTAACGCTCATGGTTAGCAGGATTTGGCGACGGAGTTTTGTCCTGTCTTAAAGCCTATTCGAGAATTTGGTTTAAAACGAAACGGATTTGAGGTAGGGATAAATTCTTAATAGTTGTTCTTTGTTCGATCCTTCAAGGGCAGCTATAAGAGCTTATCTCTGCCTTTTTCGATTACTAAAAAGTTGGTCGCGGTAGATGCTAAGAAACCAGTTTAAGCACTTATCATCTATGTGGTTAATGCGACTATGTGGCTAACGAACTTTACTTTAAGTTAGGGTTGTGTTAAAATTCAGGTAATAATTGTGTGCAGGGCGGCACAGAGTTGTAAAACCAACGTGGGGACGCATAGCTCGATCCTATGCTAAAAAGTTGGGTCAATTTTCCCCGATTAATGCTTCTGCCCTGGCAAACCGTTCCGTTTGTTATTTCAATCGCGGACGGTGACAAATCACATTCACTCGATTTGTACCACCTGTGAAATTGAACAATTGAAATTACAACTTGTCCCCTTCATGAGGACTGAAGATGCGAAACTAAACGCGGCTTATGTTTGGAGGAGCTTATGTTTGGAGTTTGGCTCGCTATTATCTATGGTGCAGGATTAATTGGGGTCTTGTTTTCCCTCTTCCTAGCACGTCAGGTACTCTCCACGGATCGTGGCACCGAGCAGATGCAGTATATCGCTGGAAAAATTTATCAGGGTGCGATGGCTTTCTTGAAACGCCAATACACCACGATTGCTTGGCTGGCAATTGTGGCTGCCGTTCTATTGGGCCTTTTACTGAGCTTTCTGCCCCAAAATATTAATAGTTCGGTAAGTGTACATGGCCCTGAACTAGGGATTAAAACTTCGATTGCCTTCCTTGCCGGGGCACTCTGCTCCGCTTTAAGTGGTTTTATCGGTATGTATGTCGCAATTCAGGCTAACCTACGTACTGCCTCTGCCGCTCAGAAAAATTTAGGGGCGGCCCTCTTTACCTCACTTAGAGGTGGTGCGGTGAGTGGTTTCTTGGTAGTGGCTCTTAGCCTGATGGGTGTTACTACCATTTTTATTGCTTACGGTGGCCTTGAGCTAGGCACGGCTACTCCAACGCTGGATACGGTCAACACGGTCAATAACGTGGTTGCCAGTATTGTCGGTTTTGGTTTTGGAGCCAGCTTTGTGGCCCTCTTCGCCCAGCTTGGCGGTGGTATCTATACCAAAGCGGCGGACGTAGGTGCAGACCTTGTGGGCAAGGTAGAAGCTGGTATCCCCGAAGATGATCCACGCAACCCAGCGGTGATTGCTGATCTTGTGGGCGATAACGTGGGTGACTGCGCTGGTCGTGGGGCTGACCTCTTCGAGTCTACTACGGCTGAAAATATTGGTGCCATGATCTTGGGGGTGGGCCTCTTCCGCATTACTATGCAACCCGCTTGGATTATGTTCCCCTTAGTAGTACTCTCTTTTGGGGTGATTGCCTCGCTGATTGGCGTACTAGCCGTTCGCACTGGCCCCGGTCTGCGTGATGCGATGAGTGCGATGAACATGGGCTACTACGTCACGGCCTTTCTCTCGGTCATCGGTATGTTTGGGGCTTCTTATTGGATGCTCCAGAGCGACAAGTACGGTGACGTAGGCTGGAAATTAGGTCTGTGCGGGCTTATTGGTATCATTACCTCAATAGCTTTTGTCTTTCTGACCCAATACTATACTTCCGGCAGTTGGCGACCTGTGCGTGAGATTGCTCAAGCCAGTCGGACTGGCCCGGCTACGGTTATGATCTCTGGTACGGCAGTAGGCTTTGAAACTACGGCTGCTCCCACGATTGTAATTGCCCTTGCGTTGCTGGGCTCTTTCGGTTTGGGTAAATCCATAACGGGTGTAGACCCGGCGGAGGCGTTCACTTTTGGTATTTTCGGCACAGCAGTAGCTACGATGGGCATGTTGATGAGCGCGGGTTACATCTTGGCAATGGATACCTTTGGCCCGATTACCGACAATGCGGGCGGTATTGTGGAGATGAGCGATTCGCCGGAGAGTGTCCGCGAAGTGACCGACGCACTAGACTCGGTGGGTAATACCACTAAAGCCTTAACCAAAGGCTATGCGGTGGGTTCGGCTGCTTTGGCCGCTTTCTTGCTCTTTTCGGCTTATATCCAAGAGGCGGGCCTAATGAGGAACGTGCGCCTCATTGATTCCAAAACTGGTATTCCACAGGGCGAAGGTACTAACATCTTGCTGGTCAACTTCTTTGACCCAGTGGTCTTTGTGGGTGGCTTTATCGGCGCGATGTTGGTCTTCCTCTTCTCCTCGTTTGCGATCCGAGCCGTAGGTCGGGCGGCCCAAAGTATGATTGAGGAGGTGCGCCGTCAGTTCAGGGCCGATCCCGGCATTATGAAGGGAACCAGTGAGCCTGATTACGCTCGTTGCGTGGACATTAGTACGCGGGGGGCGTTGCGCGAGATGATTGTACCAGGTGCTTTAGCGGTAGCCACGCCTGTCTTGGTAGGTTTAATCCTCCGCGCTCAGGCGGCTGCCGGATTGCTGATGGTTGGTACGATTGTCGGTGTGTTGATGGCGAACTACCTCAATAACTCTGGCGGTGCTTGGGATAACGCTAAGAAGTGGATTGAGTCGGGCAACCTCAAAGATGAAAACGGCAAAGTGCTGGGCAAGCGCACCGATGCTCACGCGGCGGCGGTAGTGGGCGATACGGTAGGCGATCCCTTCAAGGATACCGCCGGGCCTGCTTTGCACGTACTCATTAAATTACTAGCGACTATTACGCTGGTGCTAGTGCCGCTTTACATCTAAACTAAAGACTTTTTTAACCGAACTGCTCGTTACAAGGGCTGGCGTTTTCGCTGAACGCCAGCCCTTTTGGCTGTATAATAGACTCTCAAAATTATTTAATCTTGATGTAAATTATAATAAATTATAAGAAAGGTTTGAAAATTGAAAAGAGAGCGAAACGGCACTGTCGGAGAGCAACCAGAGTTAAAGACAACCCTAGTAGGTTGGGCTGTGGGTGAAGAAAGGGTTAATCCGGCTTTTGGCAAGCTTGGAGAGGGACGTACCTTTCCCTCTCGCCACCTCGATAGCTTTGCAAACCCGGCCCCGGATATAGATTATACAATTGTGTTGGAGATACCCGAATTTACCTGTCTCTGCCCACTCAGTCAGCAACCCGACTTTGCCCGTTTTACCATTGAATACAAACCAGCGGACTATTGCGTAGAGACCAAGAGCCTAAAACTCTATATGTGGAGCTACCGCAACGAGGGCGTTTTTCACGAAGCCGTCACCAACCAAATTTTGCGCGATTTGGTGGCAGTGCTGGATCCCAAATGGATTAAGGTAACGGGTATCTTTAATACCCGAGGTGGTGTCACGCCTACCATTATCGCCCAACATATTAAAGGCTAAGATCAACTAATGATAAGCAGCACATGTTAACAAACGCTTATGAGTCACGAGGAGTTTTTTTATGAACCTAGTTGTTATTGGGGCCACTAGAGGTACAGGTCAACGGGTGCTAGAACAGGCCATTTTGATGGGACATAAAGTTACCGCGATTGTGCGTAGACCTGAAGCAATCCTACTTAAACACGAAAACCTGACGGTAAAGCAAGGCGATGCCTATGACCTAGCTTCCCTAAAAGCGTCTATTGCGGGGCAGGATGTAGTTATCTCTTCGCTTGGGTTAAATGATTTCAAGACTATTTTTAAAGTACCTACGATTTACTCCATCGGCACAGGCAATGTTATTCGGGCGATGGAAGCGCAGGGCGTAAAAAGGCTGATTACCATTACTTCCTCTGGAGTAAAAGAAGGTGATCCCGCTGAACCGGGTTGGTATCGGAATCTTATCAAGCCCGTCTTTCTGGACAGAATGTACCAAGATATGAGACGGTTAGAGAAGATTTTACCCACGACTAAGCTGGAGTGGATAGCCGTTCGACCAACTTACCTTACCAATGGCCCTCTGACCGGGAACTACCGCGTAGAAATTAACCAATGGCCTGCAGGTGGTTGGAAGATCTCGAGGTCAGATGTAGCCCATTTTATGCTTAATCAACTAACCAGTGACCGATATGTAAGTACCGGGGCGGTACTGGCCTATTAGCTTATCGTTTCTGAAATAGAAAGGGTTAACCACATTGATCTCAAAACTGAAACCAATTCTGGCAAGACTTATTGGTCTTGTCTCTCTCTTGCTTGGCGGGGTAGTCATGGTCTTTCCTGATAAGATGGGACCACTGCTAGGAATTGACCATAAAAAACGGGCAGGTCTTATCCTGCTGAGAGGCTTGGCCTTGCGTGATCTTCTTTTGGGCCTTTATCTGGTGCGTGCTTCTGACCAGCGGAGTCTCAAGCGTGGGCTTTCCCTTCGTATGCTCTACGATTTAACCGATTTCTTTATGTCGGTTTTTGGGCGGGGCATTATCATCCAACCCACCGCTCGCAAAGTGGCTATTTCTATTCCCGGCGTAGTGCTAGTTACTTATCTAATTCGGCGGAGCCTAAAAGAGGAACCTCAAGGTAACGAGCAGTTTCAAAAATAGACTTATTCCCAAATCTCTATCTCTTCTCTTTTAGGGTGCTTACGCAAGGCTAGGAAACTTGCTAAGGCCACAATAATCCCAGCGGCAGAAAGCCAGACAATCCCAGCCAGAATGGTAGGCTGACCTCCATTGGCTTTGAGGTTGGTGACATAGGAAGGAAACCAACCTGCCAGTTTTACGTCTTTGAAGAAAGGGAGGTTAAGCTGAAGCCAAGTAAGCAATTTAGCCGGATTTTGATCTTGCCAGTGGAACATCAGGTGCGGATTGAGCATCCAAGCCACTGAGATAGTAACACTCCAAAGGAGGCTCAGTCCAAAAAATAACCGGGTAAAGAGTTGGGGGGCTTCCGCTAGGACCACCGCGAGCGGAGCCGCCAATAAGGGTACTAAAGGGACGAGATAGCGAGCAGGTGATCCCCATTCTCCCCACCACTGGTTATAACTGGACATTACTAGGAAATTGGGTATTATCACTAAACCCAGCCAGATTAAATCACTGCGCCGTCGGTTGGTTTGTCCACGTCTTGCACTACGCCAAGAGAGCAAAATTAAACCCACAAAGGCCAATAAATAGCCGGGGGCATAGATTAAAAGGCCATATTTCTGATCGAAGAAGAAGCCAAAGATACCCAACCAGATATAATAGAGTGGCGCAAAACCAGCATGATCCTGAGTATTGGGAAAAGGTGTACCGTAGAGATAGATGTAATAAGCCAGAAAAAGCCCGCCTAAGATGATAATAGGCAGAAGCAGGAGTGCGGTGGTCACGGCGGACCAACCTGGCAGTAATACTCGCCAGTAACGTACTCGACCGCCTAGCAGAAAATAGAGGAAGAGGGGTAGCGAAATAGAAAGAAAGACCGAATGTAGCCAAGGTAAAAAACCCAGACAAAGCCCAATCAGCAAAGCCCTGCCCCACCCGTTAACTTTAGCAACTACGCCATACTTTTCCTGTACCAACAGACGGGCTTGGGCTACTAGGCGCAAACGCCGCCAACTATAAATTACCAAGAGAGCGGCAGGTAAGGCCGGGAAGATTAGGAAGGCAAAAGGTAAGAGGGGCGAGGTAAAGAGCATTGCCGCCCAAACCAGCCAAGCTATCTTCCTTTTTCCGGTCATCTCCCAAGCCAACAACCAGCAATTGAGACCAACCAAGGCGGCTAAAAAGTTTAGGAAAATCACCACCCCAATTCGCCCGCCTAGGGCATAAGCGGGAACAATCAAAACCGAAAGGCCAATACCATGTTTGGTATAAATACCCTCGCGGACGGTATTTTTGGAATAATGGGGCAGTAGTTCGGTCAGGCCGGGTGGTGTATTACGACAATTCCGTAAACCCGGCGCGTATATTCCAGCTATGCTCCGCACGGTTTCCGAATCAATTAGTCCCGACCCAATATAGCCCCAAGGTGCCTTTGCCATCTCCTCGCAGGTTGGAGCAAAATCCCAAAAATCATAGTTATAATAATTATTGAACTCTTCTAGGTCATGATCTTTGATAAGGCTAATGGCGGTCACTAAATAAAAAGGTTCATCGCCTGTCGGTGGATTAAGCCATTCGACCACATGGGGAGTCAGCAAGAGTAAGACCAATAATCCGCTCACCAAAACTCCAATCAGTTCAAACCAGCGTGGGGGCTTAATTTTAATAATTTTAGAGGGAAAATTTACTGAAGAAGAACCACTCAGAGGAGATGGGGGCTTCAATTGAGCGCGTAGTGGTTGCACCAAAAATACCACCTCAAGCCTTTCATAAACCTGATTTTTGTACTAATATCTGTGGTTAGAGCAGAAATCCAGCTTTTAGGCCCAGCCTTGCTGCCAACTAGCAGTTTATTTTACTATGAAAAGAGGTTAAACAGCAAACTTAGGAAATTAAGCGGGGAGAATCAATTTCAAAGCGATACGTCCCTTCTGGCAGAATGGGGTAAGCATTTGCTTGCTTTATTCAAGATATAATGGTAACATTTCTGCCTGGATGGGGCAGATAACCAGCACCACTGTACCAGACTGGTTTGCCATGGACTGCTTACTGTTACGGAAACCTCTCAACTGATACTTTATTTTATAGGAGTTATGGAGATCTTTATGAATAGCCTCTGGGACGATCAGGAGTCCGCAACATATACTAGCGACCTGGCGCAACGAGTCTACACCTCACGCCTGCTCGGTCGTGATTCCTCATTAGTGTTACACGGTGGGGGCAATACCTCCGTCAAAATTTCGGAGACCGATATTTTTGGTGATAAAGAAGAGATCCTTTATGTCAAGGGCAGTGGTTGGGATCTAGCGACGATTGCTGCCGCAGGGTTCGCCCCGGTGCGTATGCCTCACCTGCTCCGTTTGACCCAACTTGAAACCCTTTCCGATCTTCAGATGGCAAACGAATTGCGTCGGGCCACCATTGACCCTAATGCACCTGCGCCCTCGGTAGAAGCTATCTTACACGCCCTTTTGCCCTATAAGTTTGTAGATCACACCCATGCTGATGCGATCATCTCGGTAACCAACACTCCCGATGGGCTGGATCATGTGGGTACTATCTATGGCGATCAAGTGGTTGTGATACCCTATGTAATGCCGGGCTTCGATCTGGCAAAGCTTTGTGCCAAACTCTTTCCAGCCCAAGTCGGGCCACAAACCATCGGTATGGTATTGATGAACCATGGTTTGTTCTCGTTTGGTGAGACCGCCCAGCTTGCCTATGAACGGATGATTTATCTGGTCTCGCTGGCCGAACAATATCTAACCGAGCGTGGAGCATGGCAGATTGCCACCCCTGCCGCCATTCCACCTGTACGTCATCTTCGTCAGGAGTTGGCCGCTTTGCGGCACGATATTTCGGTCGCTGCTGGAGGTCCGATGATTGTAGCAACCCATTCCGATGCACAAAGCTTGGCTTTCGCTCAGCGCGATGATCTGACCAAAATTGCCCTACAAGGCCCGGCCACTCCTGACCATATCATCCGTACCAAACGGGTTCCGATGATTGGACGAGATGTGGAGGCTTATAGCAGGGCTTATGCCGAATATTTTGCGACTCATGCGGCAACGGCTCGCCAACCCTTAACTATGCTAGACCCTGCGCCCCGCCTTATTGTAGATCCAGAATTGGGCGTGGCTACGGTTGGGCGAACGGTACGGGACGCAGCTATCACCGAGGATATTTATCGCCATACGATTGAGATTATCTTACGGGCGACGGCTCTCAGTAGTTATCAGGCACTTCCCGCTCCAGACTTGTTCGCGGTGGAGTATTGGGATTTGGAGCAGGCCAAGTTGAAGAAGGGCGGAAAGCCGCCTATCTTCACGGGCGAGGTGGCCCTAGTGACTGGAGCCGCTTCGGGTATTGGCAAGGCGTGTGTGGAGTCGTTGCTGGCGCGGGGAGCAGCCGTCGTCGCGCTGGATCTAAATCCGATTATTACAACGCTCTTTGGGCGAGCCGAGGTGCTAGGACTACAATGCGATGTAAGCGATGAGGTCGCCGTAGATCAGGCGTTAGAGGCCACCGCCAAAGCCTTTGGAGGCTTGGATATATTAATCTTGAATGCGGGCATCTTTACTGCCAATCGCAAGATTTCAACGTTATCTTTAGCCGAGTGGAATCGTCCCTTCAAGATCAATTTGGATGCCAATCTGATATTTTTGCGCGAGGGTTATCCTTTGCTCAAATTAGCCCCCAAAGGCGGCAGGGTAGTCATTATGGGATCGAAGAACGTGCCTGCTCCGGGGCCAGGTGCGTCTACCTACTCGGCCTCCAAAGCGGCACTCACTCAACTTGCCCGTGTTGCGGCTCTAGAATGGGGCGCGGACAACATTCGGGTAAATGTTTTGCATCCCGATAGTGTTTATGATACTGGCATTTGGACAGAAGAGATGCTAAAGGGCCGAGCCGATAGCTATGGTATGACGGTGGAGCAATACAAGACCAAGAACGTCCTGCGTACCGAAGTTACCAGCCATAACGTAGGTGAGCTTACCGCCGAACTCTGTGGGCCACTTTTCGCCAAGACTACCGGGGCACAGATTCCAATAGACGGCGGCAATGACCGGGTAATTTAACCAATTTTTAAAATTGGTTAAATCACCCCTTGCTTCTAAGTTTACGTGAGGTGATAACTATGCGTGAGGTGATAACTATGTTGGAAAAATACTATACGCCCGATCAATTAGAGGAACTGCGGCAACGAAAAGAGGCTGTGGGCGACGAAAGGATTCAGCAGGTGCAGCAGGAGTGGCCGGAACTTATTGTTCAGGTACAGGCTGAAATGAAAAACGGCACTGACCCGGCCAGCGATGAGGTTCAGCTATTAGCTAAGCGTTGGCTAGGTCTAATAAACGAGTTCACGGGGGGCAATCCCAAAATTGCCCAATCGCTGAACCGGATGTACCAACAAGAACCAACCCTTCAGCAGCAGGCTAACTTTGATCCACGCTTGATGGAGTACGTCTCAAAAATGTTGGCGGCCTCCAAATAGTGCCATCTAAGACCGGAAATAAATTTCCGGTCTTAGGCAAGGTTCAAAATCGGGGCTTTTGGCTTTACAATGTAGACTGGTCTCG
>JACAUC010000156.1 GCA_013390945.1 Candidatus Chloroheliaceae bacterium | reverse complement strand
CCAACCAACCGTCTTTGCCTGCGGAAGCAAAGCAGGAGCGGTTTGCATTGTCTGAACCTAATAGGGTTTTCGCTCAACAAGTAGCTCTGCCTGTTGTATCGGCTGACCGTACAGAAGCAACGGCGCAACGATTTACATCGCCTGAGCCCAATACAACCTTCTCCGATAACACAATTTTGTCCGCAAGTGAGGTGGCGGCGGAACGGTTTGCGGCTGGTTCAGTGGTTACACGTAGCTATCAGGCCACCGCTTTAACCGACCCTGAAACTGTGGGTTATGGCTCTCAACTTGAACCTCTTTCAGGCCAATTTATTGCTAGAAGTTCCCTTAGTTCTGGTGGCTCAAGTCTGGCAGAGTTTGTAGCCACACGGCAAACTGCTGGAGAATGGGCTGGTCAGTTGGCCGTCTCATTACAAAGCAACCCCGGCTTAGCCTCGCCAGCTAACGCCATCTCGGAACCAATTCCATTTGAGCCTATTTATGCAAAACCAACCAAGGGCCAAAGCAAGACTTCAAATGAGGCGGCTCTACAGAGACAAAACCTCGAACCAAAAGGTGTTGTAGCCGCCTCGCTAGAAGCGGTCTCAAACCAAGCGGCTACTGTTGCGCTCACCCAGCGTGAGGCTAATACCAGAGCAACCTCGCCCACTTCACGGTCAGCCGAAAATCAGGCTACCCTACAAGCTCAACTAGAGGCTGGTTTGACTAATGTGAAAGCAACCGAGCCTATCTCAAATGAGGCGGTTCTACAGAGCCAAAAGCTGGAACCACAAGCGGCGGCAGCACAAACCCAGCTTGAGGCTAGTGTAAAAGCAACCGAATCTATCTCAAATGAGGCAGTTCTACAAAGGCAGAAGCTGGAACCACAAGCGGCGGCATCACAAATCGAGCTTCAAGCTGACTTGACCACTGCAAAAGCAACCAAATATAACCAGTTTTTGCCAACTGGCGAAGGCGCATGGATACCTACTTCTGCCCCTTCGCGACCGCTACTATCGCAGTTTATTACTCCATTTGGCAAAAAACCACTCGAACTAGCTGGGATGCTCTACCCATCCACTTGGATTGAGCGTGAAGTTGAGGAACCCGCTTCATCGCAATCTTGGGAGGCTGTGCCGCTACTATACCGGGCTAATCCGGCGAATAAACCGGAAGTATCGCCAGAAAATAAAATGAGCGCAAGTTCGGTTGCCTCTACTAGAACTACCTCTGAGAGAATCAAGGTAACTGGAACTGAATCTGCTTCCGATAGTTTCGTGGTAACACCTCAATCTAAGGCAGAACAGATAGCCACAGGTACTCCATCCAGTTCCGATAGTTTCGCGGTAACACCTCAATCTAAGGCAGAGCAGAGCGTGAAAGAAAAGGCGGGTACTCCATCCAATTTTGGCACTTCCAAGACCACTCCGCAAGCGGTAAACCGCGAACAAGAGGTGAAACCGTTTGATCCTCAAATTCAGAGTGGTGCAGTCTCTTCCAATGCACTGCTTAGAGCATTAGAGCGTGGTCAGCTTCCCACCGTTTTGGCACGGGTCTTGGAGCAGACCGAATTAAATAGTTGGCTGCAAAGCGCGGGAGCAGAAGAGGCTCCAACATCGGTTCTGTCTGAAAGTGCCAGTCGGAAGTTTGCTATGCCCCTCCTGACCCTACGAAAAGCCAAAACTTACGCACCCTCGCCTAAACCGACTTCTCCCGATAATTGGTCGGAGGCGGAGGGAAGTGGATTTACACCTAGCTCTCCCTTGGCCCGTAGCTACCAACCATCTGAACCACTAATGGGACGGTCAGAAGAGCAACCAGTGAGACAATCATCTGAACCATTAGTGGAACGGTCAGCAGAGCAACCAACTGAACGGTCAAGCGAACGTATCCTACCTAACTCCACTATAGGAGCGCAAAGGGGCGAACTGGGCGAATTTATTGTAGCTCGCCGCTATTTTGAAGATTGGGCTGCTCAGCTACCGACACTTAGAACCAACCTTGGCCTAGTTCAACCTTCTGATAGTGAGCCAATAGGGTTTGAAGCAGCTTATGTGAATTATACCAAGCAAGCCAAAAACCTAAGTGCATCAAAGACAAGCAAAGAAAAGGGATCTGCTAAGCCAACCACTCCGATTTCAGCCGCTGTGCAAAGAGCCCCAGCCTTGTGGGATGCGGCTCTGCCAGTTGACCCTAACAAAGCGGCTCTGCCTGCTGATACTAACAGCCAGCAAGTGCCACCTGAAGTTCCAAAAATATTCGCATCCTCGCCCGGACTGTCCCGGTCTATGACCGAGTCAGCCCACTCTTCCAGTGTTAAAGCAGAGGCGGATGGTGCCATTGAAGTTCCTCCACCAGCTAAGCCAGTTTATCAAACAGAGACTGATTCACTTGACGCAGAAGGTGCATGGGTACCAGAATCGTCTAACCCGTTAGTATCGCGTTTTGGTGAGCCGACCAACCAAGACATTGGGGTAATGGGGATGTTGCATCCAGCTACTTGGATTCAGCGTAAAGCCAGTACCAGTGAATCGGCGGTTCGTCCCGTGACACCCATTGGTCTACCGCCCCTCAATACTATCCTGCGTAGTGCAGTGGGCAAGCCGATTGAGAATAGTGTACAAACGAGGATGAGCCAAATTTTCAGAAAGAGCTTTGAAAATGTGCGAGTCCATACCGATGAACCAGCAGCGGGTTATGCCAAAGAAATGGGGGCGGAAGCCTTCACTGTAGGTCAGAATATCTTTTTTGGAGCCGGACGCTATCAGCCTGAAACTCCGCTGGGACAGGCTTTGCTAGGTCACGAGTTAACCCATGTGGTGCAACAAACTAGCTTGCCTTCGTTAGGTGGGGGTCGTATCCCGGAGACCTCAACCGCAGGACGAGCCTTTGAGCATGAGGCTATCAATAACGAAAGTCTTATTCTCCGCCACCTATCCGACAACAAGGCTTCCAATTCATCTTACGATAGCCTCACCTTTCCAGTGGAGCGAAGTTTTGTGCCGCTAGAACCGTTGCACCTAAGTAATAAGGTTCTCCAACGTAGCCCAGACTCCAGTGCGGTAATAGAACGTAGTACTACTGGAAGTAGTGGAAGTGGAGATTCGTCTAGTAGTTCAACCTCAGTGGTTGCTCCAACCACTGAAGAGACTAAAGAGAAGGAAGCTCTGACAAAAGCAGAGATGAATTCCATTGTACGAGAAGTATACCGTCTGTTAAAACAACAACTGCTTACAGACCGGGAACGCCATGGGGCGCGGGGTGGTTTATTACTATAGTAGGCATAAAGGTAGGAAAAATAGTATGGCACTTACAAAAGCAAAAATCGAGATTTTGGGTACACCCAAGGAGACTTTGACTTGTCTCTTTAATCCGACCGATTACACTGTTGCCCGAACGGTCTCTTGGGAGACCGTAAAAACCAAAGAGAATCCCATACCTAAAATGACTTTTGGGAGTATTGGAAAAACCACTTTAACTCTCAAATTGCTATTTGACACTACCTTAGATGCTGGCAAAAAGGATGTCCGCACGACCTATACCGATAAGCTCTGGAAAGCGGCCCGCATCGCGAATCCGGAGGATCCAAAAGAGCCTCCCCACGTACTCTTCACTTGGGGTAGTACTTGGAGCTTTGAATCGGTAATTACAAGCATCTCCCAAACATTTACCCTTTTCAAGGAAGATGGTACTCCTATTCGTTCGGAGGTAACGCTCTCCCTAGATCAGATCAAGGACACGGGTACTTTTGCCAAACAAAACCCGACCAGCCATGGTACCCCTGGTAAAATTCATCAGGTACAAGAGGGCGACCGCCTCGATTTGCTGGCCCAACAATATTATAGCCAACCGTTTTCTTGGAAGCGGATTGCTGAATTTAACAATATAGATAATCCGCGCAGTATTGTGCCAGGTCAGTACCTGCTTATTCCGCCCATATCATAGGGTATCATTTCAAAAGATTTTTAATTCAAAGGGTGCGGGGTTTGTGTCTGACGGTAAGTGACAGGATAATTAATTAATGACAACAACCGAAAAAGCTTCAAAAAATGAACTCGTATTTTCTTATTGCCGGGTTAAGGTGAATGGCACTGAACTGAGTAGTGAGTTGAAATCCAACCTTGCTCTGGTGGAGGTAGAACAAAGCCTACACCTGCCCTCTATGTTCCTCGTCCAAGTGCGTGAGTCAAATATGGATATGAAGTTGTTCGATTCGAATCCTTTCAAGGTTGGCGCAGAAATTCAGATTGAAATGGCTCAGGATAAGAGCCTTGTCTCCATCCTAAAGGGAGAAATAACTTCGCTGGAAATGGAACTGGACACTAGGAGTACGCCCATACTGACGGTGCGAGGTTATGACAAGTTGCACCACCTTAATCGGGGTCGCAAGACGCGCGTTTTCGTCAAGAAAACCGATAGCGATATGGTGAAAGACGTTGCGGCTGGTGCGGGCCTGAGTGATGCCTCCGACTCTACCTCCTTAGTTTATGAGTACACTTTGCAAAATAATGAAACTGATTTTGAGTTTCTAAAACGACGGGCCTATCGCATTGGAATGGAGTTGCTAATAGATGACGGTAAACTGAAAATGCGAAAGCCTCTGGTGAGTGGCGGGAAGGTTGCTACAGTAGAGTGGGGTAAAACCTTGTTTCAGTTTAGTAGCCGACACTCAACTGCCTACAATGTAGATAAAGTAGCGGTACGTGGCTGGGACTCCAAAACCAAGAAAGCGATTGTGGGTACTTCCTCAAAATCCCAAAAAACTTTTAGTGGTGCTAATCTGGCGGCGTTTTCTCGTCCGGTAGTAAATCAAGGCGAAGCAGAAACCCTAGCTAAGGCAATCCATGAGGAACTAGCCCGACGAGCTATTCAATTCGAAGGTACTTGTATAGGCGATCCCAAACTTAAACCAGGGGCAGTACTTGAGATTAAAGGTTTGGGGACAACATTCGGCGGCGAGTTTTATCTTACCTCTTGCACTCACCAATACAATAGCGCCCAAGGTAGTTACCTTACCCGCTTTGAAGCTAATGGACAGCAATCCAATACGCTGCTAGAATTGGCTAATCAGGCCGCAGGTGGGCATTTTGAGACGGTACCTGGGCCGGTCATTGGGCTTATCACCAATCTTAAAGACCCCGATGATAAAGGACGAGTCAAAGTCAAATTCCCTTGGTTGTCCGATTCAAAAGGGGTGGAGGTAGAAAGTGACTGGGCGCGGGTGGTCTCCCCTATGGCCGGGGCAGGTCGAGGTTTCTTCTTCCTGCCCGAAGTAGATGATGAGGTATTGGTCGCTTTCGAGCAGGGTGATATTCAACGTCCTTATGTTTTAGGCGCAATGTGGAATGGAAAAGATGCGCCACCCAAAAAGAATGCTGACGTAATTACTGGCGAGGGTAAGGTAAAAGAGCGCATCCTCAAGACCCGCTTAGGTCACACTATCAGCTTTGACGACTCGGATGACGCTCCCAAAATTACGATTATTGATAAAACCACCAAGAACAAGATTATTATAGATTCTAAGTCAAACAAAATTACGATTGAGTCGGATGCTGATATGGAGTTGAAAGCCACTAAGGGAAAAATAAGCTTGGATGCCAAAGAGGTTGAGATTAAAGGTACTGACTCGGCCAAAATGAGCAGCAAAGCGGTCGAGGTCACTGGCAATCAAACGGTGGAGATCAAGGGAACCCAATCGGCCAAGATGAGCGGAGCGCAACTTGAAATTAAGGCGAGTGCCAGTGGTAAAATAGATGGCGGTGGTATGCTAGAGGTTAAAGGCGGCGTTATCAAACTGAACTAACTACCAGTGGTATCATCCTATATAATTATGAGGATGATACTACCTCTACTTAAAAGGTCATGGAATTAGAGATGATGGCATAGAAATGGCACAAGAGTATCTTTTTAACAATAATTTTATTGGAGCAGGGTGGGCCTTTGCACCCGGACATGGTACAGGCGTAAGTGGGCAGGGCAACGTCAAGCTAGTGCAAGGTGACTTGGATGTTGCCAAGTCCGTCTTTATTATTCTCAGTACGGCCCTTGGTGAACGAGTAATGCGTCCCGAATTTGGCTGTGGGATTCACGATTTGGTCTTTGCTTCACCTGGTACCGAGGTATTTGGGCTAGTCTCATATTATATTCAACAGGCTCTGGAACGTTGGGAACCCCGCATTGAGATAGAAGCTATAGATGTGAGCGTGGATCAGAACGCTCCAGAGTGCCTTTTGATTGACATAAAGTATAAAATCGTACAAATTAACAGCAGTCGCAACTTGGTCTATCCGTTTTATGTAATTCCGCGTAACGAAGACTGAAATCTGAAATTGGAGAAAAGGCAATGGCCCTTCCTAATATAAAACTTGACGAGCGTAGCTTTCAGGATTTGGTAGATGAGGCAAAACTACGAATCCCGCGCTATTGCCCTGAATGGACAAATCATAATATCAGCGATCCCGGTGTAACGCTGATAGAACTCTTTGCTTATATGGTTGACCAATTGCTCTATCAGGTTAACCGCGTACCAGAAAAGAATTACCGCTCTTTTCTGGATATGATTGGGGTGCGTATGGCCCCACCCAATGCGGCCAACACCGATATTACTTTCCGGCTCGCCGCCGCCCAACCTAACCCCTTAATCGTACCAAAAGGAACTGAAACCGCCACTGTACGTACCGAATCGCAGCAGGCCCGCATCTTTACTACCGATCAAGATTTGGTAATTACGCCTCCTGGCCTTAAATATATCTTAACTACCCCAAACTCCCAAAGCTTCACCAACTGTACCGATCTCGCATTGGGTCGGATGCCTCGCGAAATAGAGGTCTTCCAAAACGAGCCTCAACCAAACAATGCTTTCTATCTAGGTTTTAGCCAAAATATTGCCCGCAATACGTTGGTTATTGGCCTCGATTGTGAAAAAGTGGGTGCGGGTATCAACCCAGATGATGCTCCGCTTATTTGGGAATATTGGGATGAGCTACGAGCCGAGTGGATCGCTTTAGCCGTCTCTAGCGATTCTACGGGCGGTTTGACCACACCCTTCTCCGAATTGGAGGTAGTTGTCCCGCTAACCGCCGGACAACGTGAGATAGAATTGATTAGCGGTAGTGGTGACGGTATAATGGCTTGGTGGTTGCGTTGCCGCTATAAAGATTTGGCTAAAAATCAACCTGGCTATAATAAATCCCCTATTATTAGGCGCTTTAATGCCTACTCCATTGGTGGTACAATTTCGGCCACTCACAGCCAAATTATTCGGATGGAAGTCTTGGGACGTTCCAGTGGTGAACAGGGCCAACGCTTTAAACTGCAAAATACCCCTATCTTGGCACTCAATCCGGCAGAAAATGAGACGATTATAGTTGAAGACCCCGAAACCGGTATGCCCGAGGTATGGAAACAGGTGGTTGACTTTTCTGAGTCGGGATCAAACGATAAACATTTTGTCTGTGATTACGTGAGTGGGGAGATCAGCTTTGGACCTGCTCTCCGCAGCCCACAGGGTACTCAAGCACAGTGGGGCGCGATTCCACCCTTTAGTAGTCGGATTCTTATCACGTCCTACCGCACTGGTGGCGGCACGGAGGGTAATGTAGGTAGTAAGACTATTACCGTTTTACAGAGTTCGATCCCCTACGTGGACACGGTTCTCAACTACCGTTCGGCCACAGGTGGTACTAATTCGGAAAGTCTCGAACATGCTTTGATGCGTGGCCCACGTACACTCCGCGCTCGTAACCGCGCGGTGACAGTGGAAGATTTTGAGGTCTTGACTCGTGAGGCTACCAGTGGTGTGGCCCGTGTACGTTGTATAACCCCTCAATCCACCGAACGGGCTGGAGTACAAAATGGTGAGTGGGTAGAACCTGGCACTGTTATTCTGTTGGTGGTGCCAGAGGTAGATGCAAACCTACGCGACCTGCGGCCTGAACATCTTGATATTCCCGCTGGTATGAGAGCTAATATCACTAGCTACCTCGATGAGCGCCGTTTACTAACCACTCAGCTAGAATTAACTACGCCTAAATACCAATGGGTCACGATCCAAGTTCGGCTTAAAACTTTTAATTCTTTCGTAAACGAGCGGGTTAAACGTGAGGCCGAGCGAAGGCTTTATAGCTTCATTCGGCCTGTACAGGGTGGACCTGACCCCGGCCTGCGCTTTGAAGTTCCGGGTGAAGGCTGGCCCTTTGGTCGAACTTTATATCTTTCCGAAATTTACCCGATTCTTCAGACTATCGAAGGGGTGGAATTTGTGGAGAAGG
Source organism: Candidatus Chloroheliaceae bacterium (assembly GCA_013390945.1). Classification (GTDB taxonomy): domain Bacteria; phylum Chloroflexota; class Chloroflexia; order Chloroheliales; family Chloroheliaceae; genus L227-5C. The sequence goes on along the minus strand of JACAUC010000156.1, from coordinate 5,113 downwards.
TAGAACTCTTCCCCGTAATTGATCTGGCGCGGGGGCAGCCTGGGGCACCCTCCGCTACGATTAACCCCGGCTCGCGGGGACTACTTTGTAGCTACAGGCATCATATCGTTTTGATTTAATTTGGACAGATTTTATCATCTCACTAGGGTGAGATGATACGTTCGATTTTATGGCCTACTTCCGGCCATCGGCTAACCGTCGGCTGACCGTTCGCAGCCTAGTTTCTAGAAAGCGACACGACCAACGAGCGTTAGCAGAGGATAGGTTATGACCACCTTAGTTCAAAACCGTGTCGCTTCAAGTGGACTTCCCAGTCTAGTACCAAAGGTTGAGATCCGCCACAGCGAACTGTTGAAGCTCTTACCGGCAATGTACTCAAGCGACGATTTTATGGGGCGCTTCCTGTGTATCTTTGAGGATACCCTCAAGCCCTTGATGCAGATGGCCGATAATCTACACTACTATTTAAATCCTTTGACCGCACCACCAGAGTTGATAGCTTGGCTGGCAACTTGGGTAAATTTGGCCCTCGATGAAAATTGGTCAATGGAGCAACGCCGTAAGCTGGTTCATTCCGCCGCCGACCTCTATAGCAGGCGAGGTACCAAAGGCGGCTTGATCGAATACCTCAAATTATATACCGGGGAAGAACCGGAAATTGCCGAGTATGTGGATGGTATGACGTTGGGAGCGGAAACTTTTCTGGGCATTAATACTACCATTGCTGGACGGGAACGCCATAGCTTTACCGTCACTATCCGTCTACAAGGGCTAAGCGAGGTAGAAGTAGCTTTCAAAGAAGCCAACATTCGGCGCATTATCGAATCGGAGAAACCCGCCCACACGGGCTACCGCTTAAACCTGCTGGTTAATGGTAGCGGTAAACAGGCTGTTGCCACCAACCCTGACCCACCGAAACCCTCGGTAACACCAGCTTCAAATCCGGTAGCAGGTAAAGCTCCACCTACAAGTAGTGCCAGTCCCAAACCGAATAGTAATCTTGACAATAAGAGAGGTAACGCTGAACCACCGCCAGCGATAGGATAAGATAAAACAGGAGACCGATTATGACTAACCAGGTTGGGTCGAATGCAAAATTTCGTTTTCTAAGAGTCAACCCTTTCCGCGGATTGCTGGTGGATGAGAATACTTGGGCCGATGCCCACGACTACCATCGCAATCAGATGCGGTTCCATTTGTTGGCCCTGCACGGGGCGGGAATTGTACAAGGCTTAGAAGTAGTGGCAATGCAACCCCCAGATATGCGCCTGACCATACGACCCGGCGCGGCTATTGATCCTGAAGGACGTTTGCTCCTCTTGACGGAGCAACAGATAATTTCGGTTGCCGCACCCTCTAGTGTGAGTACTGTCTTTATTACCTTAGAATTTAGCGAAAAAGTCACTCAGATGCAGAATGTGACTGAGGGAGGCAAACCTCAAGCGGCCCGTGTACTGGAAGAATGTACCGCACGAGCTAGTTTGGAAGTAGCTCCTAATTGCGTGGAGTTAGCCCGGATTAATCTCGAAGCCACTAGTCGGCAAGTTCGCAATGCCTCCAGTGCCAGACAAGCAGGCAATAATGAAATTGACTTGAGCGGTAGGGTGATGGTTGCCGACCGAAGTGGCGGGTCATCGGGCGGCAAACAGGCCCGTACCAGCCTTACTTTAGGAGTGTTGCGCTATGGTGCCGCCGGTAATGTGGATTGGAAGCGCCACACCGAAGGCTTACGGCGCTTATTGCGCGATACTAGTGCTAGTTCTACCCTCGATGGCTCTCTGTTAGAGGGCGTTAGTCTGATGGATGAGGCCGCACTACGCAACTGTAAGATGCTCTATATCACCGGACGTGCCGCCTTCCGTTTTACCCCCGAAGAGGAGCAGAGCTTGCGCCGTTTTCTAGAGCGGAGCGGGGTTCTCTGGTGTGAACCTTGCCGGAGCGGTTTAGCCAATGGTACTCCTGATGATTTTAGCCGCTCATGTATTGAACTGAGCCAACGGCTTAATCGCCAGCCTATTCAACCACGTGTCGGCCATCCGCTTTTCACCGCGCGTTATCTTTTTGCCACTTCTCCACAAGCACTTGACCCTGCTGGAGTAGTTGTGGAAGCTAACCGGATGATTATTACCACTGGCGACTATGGTTGCCTCTGGGAGGGCCGAGGACAGGAACGCGCCGAACCACCTAGCCGAGAAGTTTTACGTTCCGCCCAAGAATTTGGAGCCAACGCCCTCTTTCTTGCCGCAGGACAGAGCTAAAGGTTTTTATCACCGGAAACCGCCGCTAAATAGAGAAGATTTTTTTAACACCTCTCTATTTAGCGGTATTTTTTATTAGGTCAGCCACTACTCGCCCTCAAGGGCGGTAGCTTGCCCCTAATCCTTCACCCGAAACAGGGGTGCTAAGTTCTTCACTTCTTTAAGGATTTTTTACTTAAAGATTGTTCCATCACCTTCACTGCTGCACCTGTGCCATCTTCAGCTTTAAGGCTAAGACCAAGTGCTTTAGCTCGCCTTTGTAACGTTTGGCTCACGGTAAGCTCATGCAACCCCTCGGTCAACTTTTCGGCTGTCAAACGCCAGATAGGGATAGGTTTTGGCCCCACGCCTAGCTTATAGATGCGGTCTCCCCAAAAGGGCTGATCGGCAAAGAAGGGTATTACTAGTGATGGTACTCCAGCTCTTAAACCAGCGGCGGTAGTACCCATTCCCCCATGGTGTACTACTGCCGCCATACGAGGAAAGAGCCAAGTATGCGGAATATTTTCCACCATAAAAACATTGTCAGGTAACTCGGAAACTTTTAGGCCACCCCAACCCTTTAAGAGCAGACCTCGCTGACCACTACGGCGGAGTGCCTTCAACACTATCTGACCCAATTCCTCCGGTTTGCGCCAAGGCATACTACCGAAACCAAGATAAATCGGCGGTGGCCCGGCCTCCAGAAAATCGAGCAAAGGTTGGGGTGGTTGCCAGTCTGAAGGAGGATCGAGGTACCAGAAACCAGTGACATGCACCGAAGGTTTCCAGTCATTTGGCCTAGAGACTATGGTAGGGCTAAAGCCGTAAAGTGTAGTTAAACCAGTTTCGTGAGCCTCGCCAAACGGCCCAATCCAAGAGAGTGGTGGTAGACCAAGTGCTTCTTTCCGCCAACGGTTCATCAGGGGGCCAAAGAAAGCCCAATAGACTTGGTTGGACATATAATAGGAGAAGAGGTTAAAAGCACCTCCCAGTCGGAGCCAAGGTGGAAGCATAAAACCGGGCATTTCGGCGGTAGGTGTAAAGGGCTGGATAAAAGCGGCGATGGCTGGAACTTTCAATTTCTGAGCAATGCTATAACCAGCTACACCCATCATCGAAAAGACTATAAGATCGGTTCCTTCGCAGGCTACTTTAAATTCGTCAAAGAGTTTGAAAGCCTCTTGTTGCATCAAGCCTTTCATCTGCCTTACAAACTCCACGGGATTGCGGTTGGTAGAGATAAAAGACTGCCCCTTTTGGGATTGCATAAGTTCCTGCATATTTACGCTTATTGGCCCAAATTCCAAATCATACTGTCGGGCCAATATCTCAAAATCCAGCGTAGTCGCTATTTTAACCTGATAGCCTTCTCTTCGTAACCTAGCACCTAAAGCTAGGTACGGTTGTACATCGCCCCGCGTACCCACGGCAAGAATCGTAATGTGCATAACCTTACCCATCAAATTTTGTTTAGTCCTTGCGGAATCCTCTTCTAGTGGCCCTTACACTGACTTTATGAAGTCTCGCAAGAACCAAGTTTATTATAGCACCGAAGTCGGTTTAGCTTTTGTTAGCATTACCTTGACCGCTATAGCCCTGTTTCCTAATTTTACCAAATTTTAACTTGACAAAGTAGATAGTCTAAATTATGATTACAAACGCAATGGTAACTAGCTCTTTACAGGTAAATTCTTCTCTTTTAAAATTTGAAGAGCCATCCAAGATAAATTTCGAGGATGTAAGTAGCTAGGACTAACGTTCTGATTAATTAGCCAGCTAATGGCTTGGTTTTATTAAAACTGACCGGACTACCGGAGGTTTTTATACTACGATTTTATTTTTCGTAGCATAAGAACCTTTTTTGTGGGTTTTTTAAGCTTTCCCATTTTAACATTTAGAAATGAAAGGAGACCATACACCTAAGACCGCTTGACTCTATGACCTTGCTACGCAAGTAGCCGCACTTTTCAAAAAACGACCGCGCAACTTTACAGTTGCAAGGGTTTTGGCCCTTTGTGGCCCATTATGGATTTGTTCCGTATCAATGCGGGAGAGTTTGAAGGGGATAGGCTACCACTGTGGCAATACCCCTTAGTTTAAGCTAAAACGATAAGGAGAAGAAAGATGACTGTTGAGCGACAAAATCTGAGCGAATATCTGAATGGCACGAGGCTAATTGTGCTGGCAACTACGAACGGCGATGAGGCACCCGGCCTGAGAGTTTTGGGTGGTTTTGGGGTAGAGGGCAACACCGTATTTTTTTCTACGGCCCCTGGTTCGGAGAAGGCTACTCAACTCAAGCAGAATGAGAACGTCTCGGTGCTATTTCAGCACGAGAACCAAGAGCAGGCTTCTTTCGCCAATGTAACTCTGAAAGGGAAGGCCAAAATCCTCGAAGAGAAAGAGGAAGTGGAACAGGCTATCGAGTTTATTGGTCGGAGAAATCCTCGGTTCAAAGAGAGGGTTCAAAGTGGTGGTTTCGCCAATAATGTGATTTTCAGGGTGGAGGCCCAAGAGATAAAGATTTTGGATTTTGGACGGGGTTATGGGCCGGGCAATCCAGAGATCATTCAGTTGTAGCGTGAAAATTCCCAGTACTTTAGTTAGGAGAGCGAAGTAATGAGCGTGGCAGTACAAGAACACTTTCCTATAATCATCAAGAATTTTTACAAGAACTATAACTGGCACTAGTGGCATTTAGTACCAAACAATAACAATGTAGGATGAAATCCTCTTTTCTATCCTATAATGTAGGAGAGCATAGTATTTACTATGTGGTTTATCTGACTTCGGGATTAGAAATCCCTCCTACAAGATGGGGGAGTTCGGGATTAGAAATCCCTCCTACAAGATGGGGGAGTTTGGGATTAGAA
>JACAUC010000155.1 GCA_013390945.1 Candidatus Chloroheliaceae bacterium | reverse complement strand
ATTAGTCGGGATTAGTCGGGATTAGTCGGGATTAGTCGGGATTAGTCGGGATTAGAAATCCCTCCTACAGGGACTTATTTATAGGGTATTGGGATTAATCTAGCCTTGTGATGTATCATCTCAAAATTTCGTGGTAGGGGTGTATTGCATACGCCCAAAGCGAAACCAGTTTGCGGTGGGTTTATTCAATAAACCCCTACTTATTGAGATGATACCTTGTGATGTCATTTGGTGCAAGGCTTAGCAATACGCCCCTACCAACTGAGAAGCTCAATTATGTTGTATAATTGCCTCTAACTTAATTATGGGAACCGAGGAATTAAAACGATGGAAATTAGTGAGAAAAATATGCTAGACTTGGCAAAAGACCAGCCTTGGGAAATAGCGGCTACTGAGGGTGGGAGCGATTTGGAAACTTTTTCACCTTATGCTGGAAGTCCGATACTTAACCTAATTACCGAAAAACAATTAAAAACTTGTGTTCATTGTGGTCTCTGTCTTACTTTCTGCCCAACTTATAAAGCAACTGGGTTGGAAACCGACTCTCCACGTGGCCGAATCTACCAGATTCGGGCGTTGGCGAGTGGCGAAATTCCGGCAGATGATCCAGATTTGCGTCATCACCTGAGTTTATGTTTGGGTTGCCGAGCTTGCGAGAGTGCTTGCCCTTCGGCAGTACCCTACGGAGCCTTGTTGGAAGCGGCCCGTACTTTGCTGCCCCCGCAGACTAAAGCCGAGAAGCTTCTTCGCAAAGTTACATTGGGTTTTCTCTTTATGCGTCCTTGGGCAATGCGAACGGCTGGTTTTGGCTTACGGCTCTATCAAAAAAGTGGCTTACGCGAATTGGTAAAAAAGCGGAATCTGTTAAAAAAATTGCCGGGTCATCTAGCTGAAAAAGAAGAAATGCTACCAGAGATACTGGGTACTCTCCGCCAGCAAAAATTACCCGAAGTGACACCCGCTCAAGGTCTACCACGCTATCGGGTGGCTTTCCTGACGGGTTGTATTCAGGATGAGCTATTTCGCGCTACGAATGAGGCTACCATTAGTGTGTTGACCCGCAATGGTTGTCAGGTGGTTATTCCCGAAAAGCAACAGTGCTGTGGAGCGCTTCATGCTCACACGGGAGAACGGGAGCATGCCCTTACCTTGGCTCGTCAGAATATTGACGCTTTCGAGGCGACGGGAGCCGATTACTATCTGGTCAATGCCAGTGGCTGTGGGGCTACTTTGAAGGAGTACGATCACTTACTACACGCTGACCCGGAATATAGCGAGCGGGCTATTCGTTTTGTACATAAAATGCGTGACTTTGCCGAACTCTTGGTGGAAATCGGTTTTACGCCTCCAACAGTCGCCTATAAAGCGCGGGTAACTTACCAAGATGCCTGCCACCTACGGCATGGTCAAAAAATCTTTAACCAGCCTCGCCAACTTATCAAAGCCTTGCCGGGGGTCGAACTGGTCGAGTTGAAGGAGAGTGATTGGTGCTGCGGTAGTGCTGGTATCTATAACCTGACTCAGCCTGCGATGGCTAACGAGATATTAAGTTGGAAAACCGAGAATATTCGGCAGACCGGGGCCGAAATCGTCGTTGCCTCCAATCCCGGCTGTGCCATTCAACTGGCCTACGGTCTAAGCAAAGAGGGCAAAGCGGTGGAAGTTTTACATCTGGCCGAACTGCTGGAACGGGCTTATCAGGTCGCTCCAGCAGACTAAATAGATTAATGGGAGGTTATATTATGATAATTGGTTCAGGGCGTGTGAAACACGCTTATCTATTTGTCGCGGCAACTATTCCGCTGGATCAACGCGCGTCTCAGCGGCTCTTCCCGCTCGCTTGGCAGCAACTTGGTCAAGCAGATCCTAACTTCAAAGCACTCTTCGATCAGGTCGAGAAGAGGGATGGTTCCCTTACAATGGGTGGAGCCAAGACACTCAATATGGCCGACTTTACCAAAATCTTCCAGACTTGGCTTCAAACCAAAGGTGTCTCTTGTCCCAACTTTAACTCGTTAATCAATCGCCAAGTTTTTTTCATTAGTAACGAGGAACGCAATCCCCGTGGTGGCAATAAGTACCAATGGTCGGTTGGGGTCTACTTTGATATTGAAATTAAACGTTAAAAGAGTTTTATGTATCATCTGAATCATGGATGCTGCTATGAAAATAGCCAGATGGCAGAATTGAGAACGATAGTTCTACTGATAATTTCATCGTTAAGGGTGTGCCACCGCTCATAGCGACTGTTGGCGAATGCTCGAACTGAGCTTGGGTTACTTTCCGATTTGAGCTTAAATGAGTTCAGCTTTGAAGCTCCAAACCGAATTCGCCAACAGCATCAATGATTCAGATGATACATTTTGCCAGCCAATACGCCTTCGATAAAAAAAGTTGAACAATCCACAAGCTATTCAAGGTAGACTAAATTCAAACAAAGAACAAAATGATGCCCCTCGCAAAGCTGGCTTTACCAATAAAATTGTTGAATAAAATAGAATTCTGCTCAATCTCTTTTAGGTTACCTCAACGCGATCTGACCAAGGGCAAAGGTTAGAACGCGGTCATCGCCCTTACCGGGGGATAGACCGGGAGCGAGGGTCTTAAATTCAAGGGTATTTACCCCGGCTTGCCAATCTAGTTCAATTTCGTAGGGCGTAGGTGCAACTGTAACGCGCAGGTGCTTTGTTTCAACTCCATTTACCAAAAGAATGATTTCATTTTCCTGCTCAAAGCTCCATGCTTGGAAAGAAAGGCGACCCTTCCCGGCTTGGGGTGCTAACAGACCCACGTAGCCATCTCCATTTTTGGCCCAGCGAAACCCACCTTCATCCGAGGGAGTTTCTAGGCCATACCAACTCTCCCCACCGTAAAGGCGCGGCGTGGTCAAGGCGACTGGTGGTGGTGCGACAAAAGCGGTTATCTGGTCGTTCTGATAGACCGTCTGACCAAGTACCTCCTGATAGACTTTCAAGGTGGCGGACAATTGAACTGGCATAAATTCCTGATTGTAGATCACCAAATAGCCAAAATTGTAGTAGCTCAAAAGCTCCTTTAACGATAGTTGACCTTCTGGACGGATAAAATCTTGGGTAGATAGAGGAGGCGCATTTAGTTCGGAGGTAGTAAGCACTATTCGCAAAGGCGATGCCTCGTTACGGTAATAGTTCCTGAGTGGACGCGAGAGATAGCCGCCAACTATAGGACGACCTGTATAGACCTGATTGAGCATCCGTGTATGAGCATATTCATTGGTTTTAGGGATAGGTAATTCCAAGAGGGGACGATGATCGCTGGTATTTTGCAGGTAATTTGTATAAAACGGGTTGGGCTGTGGGTGATAGAGTAACACGGGCAAAGTTTGCACCTCTCCTACCCACAGCACTAGTATCAAGCCGGGCAAAACTAACACCAGCCGTTTTAAGACAATAGACGATACAAATTTACGCCTAGATAGCCACTCTTTTAGGTTTAGAAAACCATAGCCTGCCAGCAACGCAACGGCAAGGTCGGCTACAAAATAAAAGCGGCCCACAATTCGCGAGATGGAGACTAGCGGTAATTGCCGCAGCAATAGATAGGGCAGCGGTATGCCAGTGGTTTCGGTGATGCGCGGTGAATCGCTTAGTTTTAGATAGGGACCCATTGCTAATACCATAAAGATTCCGGCTACCCACCACCACCAGCCAATTTTCCGCCGACGCATAACCGCACAGACCACCAGCATAAGCGCAACGTAACCGAAAAAGTAGATGCCCCACTGCGGCGGTGCGGTGTTGGTTTTGGTGGATGACAAGAAACTCCAAGGAGCGGCAGACCAAGAGATCTCCTCGTCTAATCCTTTGACCAGCACAAACTCTTGGCTCACTTTCAATGCTGATCCTATGATCCACAGCATCGGCCCGGCTAACACCCCGATAGCAAGTGCCAATAAACTAGCCGCTCTTAGAATAACCCTCCAGCTTTGTCGATAGCGAAGCAACTGCCAGCCCAACCACAGGGCGGTATACATCGAAGCATAAAGGACGAAGTACCAGTTGGTAAGCAAATTGGCTACAAAACCCAGCGCCGCTAAAAGCAAATAGCGATAGTCCGACTTTTCAGGTGGTGCAGTGTCCGGCCTTCCGATCCAAAGATGTAATCCTAAGACATAAAGTGGCAGCCACTCTAGCGACATAGTTTCCATATTGGAGAAATTGAAATAGCCAAGGTGTAGTGGGGCAAAACTAAAAAATGCCCCGGCCAATAATGCGGCACCCCAATCCTTTATAAGGTAGAAAGCCAGTAAATAAGCGGTAAAAGCGGTGACGGTAAAAGCAAAAAGGGCGATGAAGTTAAAGCCCATTATAGGGCCACCTAGGGCTGTCACGGGCAAGGCCAACAGACCGTTTAGGGGCTGTAAATTATGAAAGACGAGCGGCAACCCTTTAGTCCAATAAGGATAATAGAGCAAGTCGGTATAATAGGGGTTGCTATGGCGGTCAAGCAGGGCCGTCTTAAACCACCATAAATTCCAAATATTCTGATCGCTATCGAGATTACTATCACCCGGCACGGCACTAGTCAGGTTGAGAAGTAGCGGCCATGTCAGAAGAATTGTCAGAGCTAGATAGAGCAAAGCGGCTATCAAGTGCTTGAGCCAACCAGTGCGGGAGATAGTCTGGTCTTTGGTATCTGGCTTTGGGTTAATTAGGCCCAACATAAAATCAACTCACCAAACCCTAGCTCAGGTGGAGTGCTGTAAAGCATCTGCTAACTTTCACTTTCTAATTCGGACTAATTATCCAATAGAGACACCTTGCTCGAAAGTGTAGCATAGGGCTATATTACAGTCAACCAGCCTACAAAAGATCAGGTGTCTAAAACATTCGCACTACCCGAATAATACACCCCTACCACGAAATTAGGCTAAACATTCACTTGGGTTATCGCCATCTCTTTGTTACTACACAGGACATTTTATTAAAAGCTACCACTTCTTAAGTTGGGGAGTATAAAATGAAAAAGGGGCCAGCTGCTCACCCTGGCGACCCTTTTGATAATTTCTTTTCAAGGAGGAGTTAAAGAAGAAGAAAATACGAGGTGGTTTAGAAGTGCTTTTGTAAGCTTACTATTATCTTAAAAATTCTAAATTATTGCTTACACCTATATTATAGAGGTTTCACCAATTCTTAACTATGAGCTATCTCACCTCGAAAGTGTGATCTGAATCACACCAAATGTCAACCGGAGCGGCATCCCACAAATGAATGCCTCTAATCTATTTAGGATTCTCGGCGTTCATCGGTGTTACTAAGTAATTTGGATTTCGCCAGTTCACCTTGCAGATTATCGCTTTAAGTTCTATTATAGAGTAGGCTACTTTTTGCACCCTTATATTTTCGGCTTGGTTCTTTTGCGAAAGGAGCGCAATGTGTCCGACGATGAAATTTGGCAACGCTGGAAGGCTAAGCAACAGAATAACACTTCCTTGACACCCGCCGAGTATCGGGTAATAGACGAACTGGAGCAGGAGATTGAGTTAGAATGGGGCGTACCAGCCGCACCTGCTCACCTATCTGCTTCTTTGCGCTATCCCAACGCCGATCTGGAAAAGCTACAGGTCGAGGCCGAGGAACTGCTGCGACGGGGCCAAGCGATTAGTGCCGCAGATCTCTTTGAACAAGCCTTGCTTCTATTTGAGGCCAGTCCGCAAGCAGGTCAAGTCTTAAAAGGCCATTTGCTTAACGGATTGGGCTTGGCCCAGTACCACAAGGGCAGTCGGGAGGAAGCGGAGTACACCTTTGGGCAAGTTTTGGCTCTTGCCAAGCGGGTTGCTAGTCTACAGCTAGAACAGGAAGCGCGTTATGGTTTAGGCTTGGTTTACCTAAAGCAACGTAAAATTGCGCTGGCAATAGATAACCTGCGGCAAGCTTTAATATGTGTTCGCCAACGTCAGGAACGGCGCGACGAAGCCATGATTCTACTTGAACTGGGCAGTGGTTACGTCGAACAAAGCCTGCTACATCGGGCCATCGCTTGCCTCTTAATGGCGCAGAGGTTCTATCTAATGGTAGAACTCTTTCCCGATTATGAAGAACGAAAAGAGGCCGAACGACGCATTGAGAATCGGTTGGAGGAGGTTCGTAAACGAGCCGCACAGGTCAATCTCCGTCTAGGTTCACAGCAATACCAAAGTTGGGTGGCCGATTTTGAGGCCGGTAAACTCTTGCCTGAATAGAATAAAGGAGACTCATATATGTCTGAAAGCGATTTGCAGGATAATAATCCGTTAGACCCCGGCGATAACAGTAATCTAGCTAGTGGAGAAGGCCATTCCGAGGATGCACCACCGTTTGTCCCCGGTTTGGATGGAGACCCCGGCAGCGACCAAGAGGAGGCAAATAATCTGGAAGAGAGTACCCCCGTAGAATCAGATGCGTTTAATGCTCATGTTTTTGAAGGCCAGTTTGAGCCCAATATAACGAGTTACCAGATTATTTGGCAAGGTAGCCCGAACTATTGGGCCGGACGTGGCGGCAACAAAATTGTGGCTATTTGCGATCATATTATGCAAGGTTCAATGGAGAGTGCTAATAGCTGGTTCAAAAATGCGGCCTCCGAAGTTTCGGCCCATTTTGGCGTGGCCCGTGACGGACGCATTTACCAATGGGTGCGAGTTGAAAATGGAGCTTGGACAAACGGTATTATGAATCGACCGGATACAAGCCTCCCCTGGTTAGCCGAGGCCATCCAAAAAAAGATCAATCCCAATCTGCTCACTATCGGCATTGAACACGAAGGACTGACCGGGCAAGTTTTCCCCGAAGCCCAATACCAAGCTACCCTCTGGCTGCATCGCAACCTGATCCAAAATTACGGCATTCAGCCTGATCGCCAGCATATTATTGGTCACTATCAGATTGATGCCGTAAATCGGCCCGGTTGTCCCGGCACAGGTTTTCCTTGGCAGCGTCTTTTGACCGATTTAGGGGCAACTCAACCCAAAACCACTACCCTAACCAGTTCTTCTAGTAGCGGTGGGTTTCTTACCGGGCCGGTGCCGGGCGTAGTCAGTGGGGCGTTTGGGCCGGGTACGGTCAATACTAATAATGCCTATGTCCGCTCTTATCCTAGCTTTGGGGCCGGGGTAATGGTCTTACGAAAATTACCCGCCGGAACCCTGCTAAAGTTCATCGCTTATACCGACCAAGGCGCAGTTTACAAGGGTAATAGTCGCTGGTATCTGATTGACTTTACCGACAAAGGAGGTTGGATTCATTCCCTGATGATTAGCTGATAGAACCTTGCCAAGTGTGGTATTCTATAAACACTAGCTTAACCGCACTTTGAAGATTTATCATCTCCGTTGGGTATCTGCCATCCGTCTCTACCTTGCCTGATCGAGAAGATATTAAAAATAATGAAGGAGATAATTGTGCAATTACCTGATACAATCAAAGGCCCCGGTGGGCTGCACCTACCGTTGCCTCAATCAATCGTTCCCGACGTGATTGAAAATACTCCCAGAGGGGAGCGTAGCTATGATGTTTTTTCGCGGTTGCTCAAAGAACGTATTATCTTTCTAGGTTCGGGCATCAACGATATGGTAAGCAATGTAGTGATTGCTCAATTGCTCTTTTTGGAGCATGAAGACCCGGAAAGAGACATTTGGCTCTATATCAATAGCCCCGGTGGTTCGGTAATGTCGGGTTTGGCGATTTATGATACCATGCAATTTATTCAAGCTCCGGTTGCCACGATGTGTATGGGTATGGCCGCTTCAATGGCAACCGTGCTGCTGTGTGCCGGGAGGAAAGGCAAGCGTTTCGCATTACCCAATAGCACCATTCACCAGCACCCTGCCCTAACTGGTGGAATGGAGGGTTATGCGCCAGACATCGAAATTCAAGCCCGTTTCCTGATCGAGAACAACCAACGGCTTCGTCGGATTATGGCAAAGCACACAGGTAAACCGCTCGAAGAGATTGCTCGCGACTTTGACCGGGATCGCTTTATGACCGCCCAAGAAGCTAAAGACTATGGGTTTATTGACGAGGTGGTGGCAGTACAACCCCCCGGAGGTCTGGCAAAGTAGGAACATCAGGCGAAGAAGTAAGGGTACCTAAAACGTACCCAACTTAGCCCAAGGTAGTACGCTACCTGCTACTTGAGTGTAGTGCCAAGACAAACCCGGAAGGATGTTTCCTAAAGCGTCCGTACAAGGTAGGACGTTGCCTACTACTTGAATGTAGCACCCCTACCGCCAATTTTGAAATTTTAAGCAGGCAGGCCAGCCTTTTTATATATGGAATTTTGAAAATTATTATATGAAATATAGATACTTTAACCGTGAGATAAGCTGGTTGGAGTTTAACCTGCGTGTGCTGGAAGAAGCAATGGATGAACGCCATCCTTTGCTTGAACGAATCAAGTTTTTGTCCATTTTTAGCTCAAACCAAGACGAATTTTTTATGATTCGGGTCTCTGGACTAAAAGAGCAGGTGGAATCCGGCTTGCAGGAACCCAGCGAAGACGGCTTAACCGCCTCCGAACAATTGGCAACTATCCGCGAACGAGTATTGGCCCTAACTGAAATTGCCAGCCTCTATTTAAAAGAGAACCTGATGTTCCGGTTGGCTCAACAGGGTATTTATCTCTACGATTATTCCGACTTAAACGAAGAGCAAAGAGCCACGCTTAAAGAATATTTTGACCTAGATATTTTTCCAGTGCTAACTCCGCTGGGTTTTGATCCCGGCCATCCTTTTCCTCTGATTTCCAATCTAAGCCTGAACCTAGCCGTAGTAATTCGTGGGTCGGAAGAGGGCGAGCATTTTGCCCGTGTTAAAATACCAGCGGTTTTGCCTCGGTTTATCCCGGTAGAATTACCACCTGAAACGGAAACCGAAACTTGGAACAGTAACACGCCACCCCTTCGCAAGCGGGGTTTTGTCTGGCTAGAACAAGTGGTAGCGGCTAATTTGGGTAGCTTATTTGAAGGAATGGAGATTTTAGAGACCTATCCCTTCCGCGTAATTCGAGACGCGGACCTCGAAATCCGCGAAGATGAAGCAGGCGACTTGCTTCAAACCATCGAAGAGAGTTTGCAGCGCCGCCGCTTTGGTTCAGTAGTCTATCTTTCTGTTCAGAGTAATATGCCAGCCCATATTAAGTCACTGTTGCAGTCTAATTTGGAAATTGAAGCGAGTGACGTTTACCCGGTGGAAGGGCCGTTAGGCTTGAGCGACCTGATGCAGTTTTATGATCTGGAACTACCCAGCCTTAAAGACCTACCCTTCCGCCCCCGCACCCCTCTCCTGTTACAGAACCCCACCAATATTTTCAAGGTGTTGCAAGCCCAAGATATTTTGCTACATCATCCTTATGACGACTTTACATCGGTGGTAGATTTTATCAATAGTGCGGCTACCGATAAGGATGTGCTGGCAATTAAACAGACCATTTATCGGGTAGGCAGTAATTCTCCCATCGTCGAGGCTCTCACTAAGGCCGCCCTAAATGGGAAGCAGGTCTCGGTGCTGGTAGAACTCAAAGCCCGTTTTGATGAGGAGAATAATATAGAGTGGGCTAGAGCATTGGAAAGAGCGGGTGTTCACGTGGTCTATGGCTCCATTGAGACTAAAACCCACTGCAAAATAGCCCTCGTAGTTAGAAAAGACCCCGATGGTATCCGCCGCTATGTTCACCTTGGTACGGGTAATTACAATGTCAAGAGTGCCAGAATTTACACCGACTTAGGATTGATGACTTGTAATCCAGACCTAGGAGCAGATGCTTCCATTCTCTTCAACTCGTTGACGGGCTATTCGGCGGCTCCCAATTATCGCAAAATGCTGGTTTCGCCCCATGCCCTTCGCAGCGGGATTATCAGTAAAATCGAGCGCGAAATTGAACACGCCCACGCCGGACGGGAAACCCATCTGATCTTCAAAGTAAATGCTCTCGTAGATTTTGCCTCGATAGATGCCCTCTATAGGGCTTCTCAGGCTGGGATCAAGGTGGATCTGGTGGTGCGGCATAGCTGCTCCCTTGTGCCGGGCATACCGGGCTTGAGCGAAAAT
Source organism: Candidatus Chloroheliaceae bacterium (assembly GCA_013390945.1). Taxonomy (GTDB): domain Bacteria; phylum Chloroflexota; class Chloroflexia; order Chloroheliales; family Chloroheliaceae; genus L227-5C. The sequence goes on along the minus strand of JACAUC010000155.1, from coordinate 3,312 downwards.
ATTCGGGTTATTAGCATCGTGGGTCGCTTCCTAGAACATAGCCGCATCTACTATTTCCGCAATGGTAGTGAGGAGGCGGAAGAAGTCTATCTGGGTAGTGCCGATTTGATGCAGCGCAATCTGGATCGTCGGGTAGAGACCCTCTTCCCGGTGGAAGACCGGGCGTTAAAACACTATATCGCTCACGACATTCTATCTTGTTATTTGAAGGATAACCAAAAAGCCCGCCTGCTACTTCCCGATGGAACCTACGACCGGGTAGTACCCGAAGCAGGTGAGGCTCCTTTCAGCGCCCAAAACTATTTCCTCCATCACCACAATGACTTGGAATCCAGAGTTCAAGAAGGGATAAAACCCTAAAGTTTTTATGACGTTTTAATTCAAAGGAAAGCAGGTAAGTCCAATGTTAAGACTGGAAAAATTGGTAAAACTGAAGCGCATTAGCCTATTGGGTATTACAGTTATGCTGCTTGGCCTCCTTTTAACCACGCTCTCATTTGATTCTGAGGAAGCTCAGGCAAAGGATCTAACGCCTCCAGCCCTGATAAAGAAAATCATAGACCGCCACGATGTGCCAGTGGCAAGTGGAGCCGCGAGACGTACTTGGACTTGGGGCGAATTTTTCGCCCAAGAGTATGAACCCTACCAAGAAGCCCCCGACGGCAGTCGCCAAGTCTTTTATTATGATAAGGGACGACTGGAAATAACCAATCCCCAAGCCGATCCCAATAACGATTATTACGCTACTAGTGGCCTGCTGTTACGCGAGTTGATTACCGGGCAAGTGCAACTAGGCGATAGTAAACTGAGCCAGCGTGAACCCGCCAAGGTGGTGCTGGCGGGAGATAATCCTCCTCTTCTGGATACAGCCCCAACCTACGCCGATTTGCAGGAGTTGGTTAGTTTCGACGGTAGCTGGAAATCGAGTGACCTGACCGGGCAAACCGCTGGGTTCTTTTTGACCAAAGGCGGTACGGTGGATAGCAGCTTTATTAGCTCCAGCAAAGTGAAATATGCCCAATATGACCCCACCACCGGGCATAATATTGCTGATATTTTTGTGAAGTTTATGAATAGTAGTGGCCCCATATTTGACGGTAGTCGGGTTGTGAATGGGCCGCTCTATAATCCGCTCTATGTCTTTGGACGACCCATCAGCGAACCCTATTGGACGCAAGTGACCGTCTCCGGGATAAAACGTTATGTGTTGATTCAGGCTTTTGAACGACGACTTTTGACCTATACGCCCGAAAATTCGCCCGAATTTCAGGTAGAACTGGGTAACATCGGGCGAGCTTATTACCAGTGGCGTTACGGACAACCCGGCCCGATTCCGGCCCTTGATCCGGGCTACCAACCGCCCACCTCGAATCCGGCCATAGACTTTTATAACAAAACCACCAAAAATCTGAATGGGGTAAAATCGGTACAATTTAGCGAATACACCAATTTCCAAGAAATTATTACCATTCAGTACCAAGCACCCAACAAGCGTTACTATTTGGAACAGTACCCTCCCTGTGGGCTAAATGGCTATTATGCCGAGATTGCTATCGAAACCCGTGTTTTCTTTAACTGCTTGGTCAATAATCAGCCGACGCAGAAGTGGACTTACGTAGACCTGCCCACTCCTTTTCGCTGGCCCCAATATGGCGATATTCCTCTCAACGAGCTAAATTCCAATTACAGCCTTGGGCCAGATACCAAAATAGGCACCGAGCCCGTCAAAAACATTATTACTACCGGGCTGGATTTGCAGGGTTTCAACCGGGCCAGCATCATAGGTATTTCGGTCAAGAGCGGTCTACCGCTCGAAGGTTCCACTACTTACGAGGCGGGCGGAAAGAAGCAAGTCTTTAACACCCGCTACGACCGCTACAATCAGCCCTTCAACCTTCAGCCACCTAGCGGAGCAGTACCCTATGATCCGTTCCAAGTAAATAACCTCACCCAGTTTAGTGGGGTACGTTCCGGCAACTATTCGACTATGTTCGAGACTGTCGGTAGTTCCGTCTTGCCCCAAGCAGAACCGGGGGAACTGCTGGTTAAGTTCAAGGAGGGGCAATTCAAAAGTTTGGCGCAAGTAGAGGGCTATCTTGGTTGGGATGCCTCGCGTGGCTTGTTGCAGGTAAAACCAGAAGCAACGGGAGTGGCTTTGGCACAGTTGCAGGCTAATCCGCAGGTGGAATATGCCGAGCCCAATTATCGCTATAACTATAGTGCTATTCGAGAGCCGAACGACGCACGTTACCCCGATCAATGGTATCTGAAAGCGATAAAACTACCGCGAGCTTGGAGTTTGAACACCGGACAATTCCTCAATGGCGCAAATTTCGATCAAGTAAAGGTAGCGGTGATAGATTCTGGTGTAAATGTGAGCCATCCCGATTTGCAGGCCAGCCTCATGGGTAGTTCCGATGTTTTTGACGGGACTCACCCCAATGATGACCCGGTAGGTCATGGCACACTGGTAGCCGGAATAATTTCGGCTCAAGGTGACAACAACCAGTTTGGGGCTGGAATAAATTGGCGCACCAAACTCTTCAGTTATCGCGCGGGTGACCGACGAGGTGTTACTTGCTCAGCGGTCTCCGAAGCTTTACGAAAAGCTACCGACGAAGGAGTACGAGTGATTAACCTCAGTTTGGGTGGCTACCAACGTTGCCAAACAATGGCGGACGCAATTGACTATGCCTTCCAAAAGCAGGTGGTGATAGTAGCCGCCGCAGGCAACGAAAGTTCGGATACCCCTAGCTATCCTGCCGCTTTCCCCGGCGTAATCTCGGTAGCAGCAATCGGTCGGTTGGGTACGCCCGCTTCTTTTTCAAACTACGGCCAAACCATTACCTTAGCTGCTCCAGGAGTAAACATTTGCAATACGGCCAGTACTACCCGCTTTGGTTGCGCCGACGGTACTTCCTTTAGCTCCCCTATTGTGAGTGGGGTAGTGGCCCTGATGCTTGCGGTTAACCCGAACCTCACCCCGGCCCAAGTCAAAGCTATCTTGTCAGCCACCGCAACCCCTGCTCCCGGCAAGGCAGCAGGTCAGTTCGATGACCACTATGGGTATGGCACGGTCAATGCTTATGCTGCTGTTCGAGCAGTAGCCACCGGGCAATTGCCAAAATAGGCGATTGCCCTCGGGCCTCTTGTCGCAAACGTCGCCCGGCGCAACCCATCGGTTAATGCGCCGGGATAATCAAGGGTGGTGAGTTGGCTATAAACCAACTCTATTTTATTGAAAATATCGCTTACAATTCTTAGGCAAGGTTCAAAATCGGGAACCTTCGCTTTACAATTCGGGTAGTCCAA
>JACAUC010000154.1 GCA_013390945.1 Candidatus Chloroheliaceae bacterium | reverse complement strand
TAAACCCTCGTTAGACTGGCCTCATTTTGGTCGTATTGAATACGCCCCTACCCCGAATAATTGAAATGATAGTAGGGGTTTATTGAATAAACCCTCGTTAGACTGGCCTCATTTTGGTCGTATTGAATACGCCCCTACCCCGGATTTTTTGAGATGATACATTTTTACTGGAGTGATCTGTTTTTTCAAGAGACACTTGGTTGAAGAAACGAATTCCTATTTCCAGTAAACCGGGTGACTAGGTTGGTGTTGGGTAAGGGTTGATTGAGTAGGTCTACCGTAAGATTGAGTCGCTCAAGGCTGCTTAGAATGCGCTGGTCATGTTTGGAGACACTGGAAGCGATTATGGAAAGGTGGTGAACTGTTTGAACCGCTTTCGACGTAGCATCGCGCTGTTCCTCAATGGCGGGTGAAATTTGGCAGACTAAACTGGCGGTATTCTCTACCATGGCTACGATACCCCCTAGGATCTCTTCCACCGAACGGGTACCTTGTATCGCTCCGGTGGTCTCCTTGGCACTATCCATTGCCCAGCTAATCGAGTTTTTAATGGCTTGCTGAACATCTTCTACTATTCGATGTACCTGATTAGTGTAGTCGTAGCTGCGAACGGCCAGCCTTTGTACTTCATCCGCGACAACACCAAAACGCCGGGCATTGACCCCTGCCCCGGCCGCTTCTATCTTGGCGTTTAAGGCTAATAAACCCATTTCTTCGGTTAGTTCGGTAGTGAGTTCGCTGACTTGGTTGATCTGGAGAGCCTGCTCATAAAGCTGGCCCATGGTAGTGGCTTGTAGCTGGGCTTGCTCGCTTAGCACCGAGATGGAGTTGAGGGCAGTTCGAATACTATTGGTACCGGTTTGAGCCACTTGCTGCATCACCTTGGCCTCTTGAGCCACTTGCTGCGTTACCTTGGCCACGGAGTGGCTAAGTTGGTTCAACTGTTCTAGGGTAGCACTAAACTGAGTTACAATCTCTAGTTGCCGTTCGGTATTATGATGTTGGTCGGTAAAGGCCCGGGTGAGTTGATTGGTAAAGGCATCTGCTTCTTTACTCAACTGCTGTTCTATTTCACGCTTTTGCGAAAGTTCTTGGTTAATCGTAATTAAGTTCTGATTTTGGAGAGAAAGTTGCTGAATTAATGATTGCAAATTGGTCTCAAAATACCAGGAAAGGCCCGCTACGATTACTATCAAGGTCGTTGGAATATCGAGCATCGAAATAGCGGCCAAGGGAGTCTCCATCAAATAGATTTCGGGCTTCGCCCTTAAAAGCGTCGCTATAACTAAGCACACTAGACCGATGGCAGCAAAAATAAAGCTATAGCGGGGTTTGATTACTACGCCAGCGGCTAAAACCGGAATAATTAATAAAGTGGCACTACCTTGCAGGTCGTTTACAATCGTAGAATCAGAATCGGTTATTATGTAAGTGACTACCAGAAGAGTAATCATCAGGAAGAGAATGATGGCGGCAAGGTAAGTAAAACTACGACGATTAAGGAGATAACAAATCACGACTGTAAACAGCCCTAGCAACTCAGGAACAAACACAATTTGATCTAGCTTGGGAAGGGAAGGGATATTGGTCAAAAAAAGGAGGATTATAGCTCCTATCCCTGAGATTAATAGTAGAACTTCTAGCAATTGCTTGCGACGTTGACGTTCTTGATCCATCAGGTTCAGGTTGGTAGTTTTAAGTGCGGGTGTAATCTCGCTAAGGGTGCTGGATCGGTTTGCTTTTTGGTCATTCAATTTATTTAGCATTAGCCTTATCCCCTTTATTTTACATTTATAAAATCAGGTCAAGGTCTCAAGCAAGCCTTGAGATAATTTTTCCAGAAATTCGGCACTTTTGGTTATTTCGAGACTGCCACTGGCATTTTGCGCCGCCACAATGCCTATATCCTGTAAAGTCTCTAGGGTCTGATTAGAAGCTTGGTATTGCTGGCTGGTGGCGTAGTTTATTTCCCCGACCTGCGTACTGATCGAACCGATTACCTGCTCGATTTGGCTGACTTCCTCCGTATTCCACTGGATACCAACCAATAAAGTATTCATTACTAGGCCACTATCTTGCGCCGCTTCCAGTGCCTTGCGGATTTCTTGGTGGCTGATCTCCGCCGCACTGACCGCTTGCTTTATCTGGCTCTCGATTTGGCCCAGAATTTGACCGACTTCACGGCTTGCCCGGTTGGAGCGGTCGGCGAGGGTTTTCACTTCGCGGGCTACTACGCTGAAACGCTCCCCATGTTCCCCGGCTCCCGACGCTTCAATGGAGGCATTCAAGGCTAACATATGAGTTTCGGCACTGATCTCCTTTATTATGAGGACTACCTCTTTTATCCGGTCTTGCTGCTCTTCCATATCGTTCAGAATCTCTTTCAAGGTAGTATACCTCTCACTCACCTGCTGGTTACTGTTGAGGGTGCGGTCTACGGCTTGGACACCATTTTTACTGGTTTTGTTCACCTCATTGGCGATAGACTTGACCCTCGTGGTAGACTCTTTTATCTGAAGTGCCTGCTGGCTTAATTCGTTGGTTTTTGAAGCAATCATCTGAGCGGTGTTGGTCATCTCCTGAACGAAGGAGGTAACTTGGGCAAGGGCCGATGCCTGTTGTTTGCTGCCAGTCATCTGCTGGTTGGCGGTCGCATTTAGTTCGGTGGTCAAGGAAAAGACTCGGTGGCTAACATCTTCGCCTACGGCTCTTTTTTTCTCAATATCTGCGAGAGCCGCACCGATCTTTTCGGCTTGCCGATTGACCAGCGTATTGGCATGGCTCAGGTTGCTTGCTAGGTAAGCTGCCAGCCAAACCGTCACCGTCATTATCAGCACTATCATCAGGGTAAATTCCAGTTCTATTTTTATGGAGAGCAGGTTGTTCCTGTCGGTGATAAAAAAATTGCCCGTAGCCGAGGCCAAAATAGTGATAATACTGCTTAGGGCCATCGTCGTGTATGCCGCTTTCACCCCTAGGATAATCAGGGCGATGATCGCTATCATCGGATAAGAAATCACACTTAGGAGATCGTGGTAGATGAACAGAAAGAACATAGTGTTAGCGATCATAATGCTTGAAATCAAGAGCCCGGCCCCCAAGTCTATTTTACCTGCTTTGGCGATAAACCAAGATGCTACACAAATTACGACTATTAAGATCATAACTAAGTCTACCAGCAGGTTGGAAATTGAAATATTCTGTGTCAGAGGAGAAAAAGTAAAAGGACTACTAATTATAACCAATCCTATTAATAATAAACTTATGTTTAGCACAAATCGGCGGCGGCGTTCTTCGGGCTTCTCGGTGTGAGTCGGTCTGGCTAGTAGGCGAAACCACCCCATCTCGGCTGACTGCTCTAAGTCCTTCTTAAATTGAAATTTAAGCATAGCGTACCCCCGTTATGTTTCAACCGGTATGAACCTTGCCTTACGCCTCTTGACATAACCCCTGTCGTGATTATCCTAACAACCTAGGCTATGATATAGCAATTCGTGTGCCAAATTTTGTAAAACCAACAAAGTTTTACAATTCCGACAACTTACTGTGATATTTGTACTTGGCTTGACCAGCCCAATCCTTACCTGAGCCAGATAAAGATCATACTCTAGTTTAACCGTCTAGTAGGGTCAGGAGTGGTCGTAAGGCTGGGATTACTCCTCTTTCTGTTGTTTCAAATGCAGAAATGCGGGACTTGAAAGCAAGGAGGGGTTTACGCTACAATCAAAGCGGTAACAATCATTGGCGCGGGATTCGTGGTAGAGCTATAAACTATTGTTGTTAAGGAGAAACCAATATGGTAACTACATCGGGTACAGATCAGGCGGCGGCAGCGTTGAACCGCATAAACCAATATCGGACGCAGGTAGGGGTAGCCTCTGCCACGATGCACTCTAGTCTCAAAGCGTCGGCGGCATCGCATGTGGCCTATTATCTCCAGAATGTGCCTATCTCTGGCTCGATCCACGATCAGATCGAGGGCAAGCCCGGCTTTACGGGCAAGAGTTTTTTTGACCGAGCCGCCCGTTTTGGCTATCCCAACAGCCAAAGTACCAACGAGGATATTGATACCATTGCCGACCCGGTAAGCGCGGTAGACCGCCTGATGGCTACCCTTAACCACCGCATCCCTTTACTCGATCCGGCTTATCCTGATATTGGCATTGCCTCTGGCGCAACCCCGGACGGGAAGAACCCGATCACGGTCATTGATTTTGGTATGCCCATATGGAAAGAGAGTTTCCAACCCGCCTTTTTTATCTGGCCGCCAGAGAACGGCACAAATTTCTTCCGTAGCTACCGGGGTGAAAGTCCAGATTTGTTCCGCAAGGCGGGTTTGAATCCGGCCTATCCCATTGGTACACCCCTTAGCATTACCTATCGTGGCCCCGGCACTATCCGCTACGATGCTAACGCTATGAGCCTAACCGATGCAACGGGCAAAGCGGTAGCTTTCCACAAAGTAGCCGACCTAAACTCGTTCTTCACCGCCCGTAATAGTGCCGTAATTGCCTCGGTACAACCCCTCGCTCCCGATACCATCTATACCGTCACCTTCACCTATAGTATCAACAATGGCGCGACCCAAGTGCGGAAGTGGAGTTTTAGCACCGGGGCCACCATGGGCGGCGGCACTCTGCCCGAACCTAAACCGGGGTTGGCTAACGCCGATTCCTCGGTGCGTACCCTCTGGCAAGGCGCGGATGGCCCGGTAGCCTCCGGCGCAGTGCGGCGCACGTGGCTCTACGGCCCAGACATTTTCGAGGCTCGCTACGAACCTTACGACGAAGCACCGGGTGGCAAACGGGTAGTCTACTACTTGGATAAAGCTCGCCTAGAAATCACTAATCCGAACGGCAATCGGGCTAGTCAGTGGTTTATCACTAGTGGCCTGCTGGTGAGAGAATTGATAAGCGGCAATCTACAATTGGGCGATAACCATTTTGAACCACGTGGCCCGGCCCAAGTTCCGGTAGCGGGTGACCCTGGCCCGGTCAATCCTGCCGCCCCCACCTACGCCACCTTTAGCGGTCTTTCCTCGCTTAGCAACGACCGCCGCGTCCTCGACCGCACAGGTCAACCCGTCCTAGAACTCTTGGCAAAAGATGGGAAGGTCTCTACCTTGCCCACTGCGCCAGCCAAAGTAACCTGCACCTCCTACGAAAAGACGCTCGGCCACAATCTGCCCGATGTGCTAATGCGTTGGATGAACACCCTCCCCGGTGGTTGGCTCTACGTCTTGGGTCTACCTCTGAGCGAGCCTTACTGGATGCGGGTCAAAGTCGGTGGGGTAGAGAAAGACGTACTAGCCCAAGTCTTTGAGCGTCGCGCCCTCACCTTCACCCCCTCCAACACCCCTGAATGGCAGGTGGAGATGGGCAACATCGGGCGACACTATTTCACTTGGCGTTATGGTCTGTAATAATTTTGAGGTGAGCGAAAGTGGCGATTACTCTAGCTAACCACTTCTGAATATGATAAAATAATGAAGGTATAAATCGGCTTCTACACCTTATGTAATAGGCAAAGCCTTATGGGGTGTAGCTTGCTTAATTTCTAAATTTAACCCCTTCAGCATTTAATCGGGCCAGATCTCAAACGGGAAAAGCAGAAGAATAGAGGAGTAATCTTAGGTATGTCTCAAATGTTCCAGCCCGGCGATAAAGTAGCACTGGCTTCTAACCCGGCTACAGTAGGAATTATCAATAAGGTACAGCAGGGCGGCAGGGAGATTCGTTATACCGTTTGGCACGATAACAAGGCTCACACTTATTATGCTAGTCAGTTAGTGGCGATACCTTCAGAACCGGAACCCACTATTCTAAATTTGGCTGAATTTAACGCCCACTTAACCGCGTTGCAATTACTTCATCCCGGCCTTTCGGCCCTCTATTCACTTCATGCTGCTAGAGTTAATTTTATACCCTACCAGTTCAAGCCTGTTCTCAAGCTGATTCGGTCTGACCGTCCCCGTTTGTTGATTGCCGACGAGGTTGGCGTAGGTAAAACCATCGAGGCTGGGCTAATTTTAAGAGAACTACAAGCCCGACAAAACCTGAACTCGGTTTTAGTGCTGTGTCCCAAAGCTCTAGTTAATGATAACAAATGGAATATTCTACCAAAATCGGGGTAAGGGAAACCCGTCCCGAAAACCAGTTCATCTCGGCTGACCGTTCTGGTACTCACTGAAATCTTCAAGGGGAAACAAGTCTGAATAGTTACTAAAATTTCCTAAGTTTGCTACAAACACTCTTATATGTTATAATAACACACGTTAATAATTTAAGAAGGAGAGTGCAAAGTGACAGAAGAATCGGACTATAATCTACCAGAGGAAATCGAAGGTTATGGGGTTGATGAGGAAGAGGTTAACGATGCCGATATAATTGAACCCTTTAAACCTAGCCTGATACGTATACAAAGCAGAGTAATGACCCTAGATTTAATAATGGAGCGTATTAAGAATAACGAAATTGATCTAGCACCTGCTTTTCAACGTAAGGCCGGTATTTGGAAAGATAAAGCTAAGAGTCGCTTGATAGAGTCTATTCTGATTAGAATACCTCTTCCCGCTTTTTATATAGATGCTACCGACGATAATAGGTGGGTAGTAGTAGATGGATTACAGCGTCTAACAGCGTTAAGAGAGTTTGTAATAGACAAAACCTTACCTCTAGGAGAATTGGAATTTCTTATTAAGCTTAATGGGTTTTTTTATGATAAGTTAGATCGCAATTTCCAACGCCGAATTGGTGAGACTCAAGTGACACTCTATCTCATAGAACAAGGAACACCACCTGAAGTAAAATTCAATATATTCAGGAGAATTAATACTGGTGGATTGCCTTTATCTTCTCAAGAAATCAGACATGCTCTTAATCAGGGTCCAGTAACCGATTTTTTATTGGATCTTTCCAAGAATAAAGCTTTCAAGGATGCTACCTGCAATAGTATTGGTGACGCTCGCATGGCAGATCGCGAATGTGTCCTTCGTTTTTTTGCCTTTACTCTAACCCCATATAGTGAATATAAGAGCAAGGAATTCGATAGTTTTTTGAGTGATAAAATGGCCGAAATCAACAAAATGTCGGATGCCCAACGTAAGGATTTGGCCCAACGTTTTATACGTGCAATGGTAGCGGCTCAAGAAATTTTTAGCAAGGATGCGTTCCGCAAACTTTACAAAGAGAATGGACGTAGAACTGCTATCAATAAAGCTCTTTTTGAGTCGTGGTCGGTCAATTTAGATAAACTTAATGATACACAACTTCAACTTCTAAAAAATCGTAAGGCAAAGGTCAGGCAAAAATTTATTGCCTTGATGAATCAGCCCGATTTTGATAAAGCTATTTCTCAAGGTACGGGTGATGTAAATAAAATAAAACTAAGATTCAAAAGTATTGAAGATTTGATTGTAGAGGTAATAGAGTCATGATTAATCAACTTCGCCTACGTAACTTTAAGTGTTTCAAAGATCAAGTTCTTGAGCTTAGACCACTTACTATGCTCTCCGGTCTTAATGGAATGGGCAAATCCTCGGTGATACAATCCCTGCTTCTACTCCGTCAATCTTACGAACAGAATTTGTTACCTGATAAAGGACTGGCTCTTAATGGAGACTTAGTAGGGCTTGGAACCGCCAAAGATGCCCTTTTTGAAGGAGCTAACGAAGATCAAATCGGATTTACCCTTAACTGGTCAAATGGAAAAGAAGCGGACTGGCTGTTCAACTACAACCAAGAAGCTGATGTACTTGAATTGATTTCTGCTCAGGTCATTGCAGAGATATATAATACTCCTCTTTTCAATGACAAATTTCATTATCTTCAAGCAGAAAGAATTGGGCCACGTACTTCATTTGAAATCTCAGATTATATAGTACGGCAGCATCATCAATTAGGCACACGAGGAGAATATACGGCTCAATTCCTCTCAATCTTTGGCAGAAATATAACTATAAATGATAAACGCACTCATCCAGAGTCAAATTCTCCAAAACTGGAAGATCAGGTTGAAGCATGGGTTAGAGAAGTAAGTCCCGGCACTCGTCTAAAGATTGAGCAGTTCAGCGGGATAGATTTAATGAGTTTACGCTACTCGTTTGTGACTGGTGAATATGTTAGTGATGCCTACCGTCCAACAAATGTGGGTTTTGGTCTGACCTATACTCTACCTATTCTGGTCGCTTTACTCTCCGCCGAAGCCGGATCTCTGGTCTTATTGGAAAATCCAGAGGCCCACTTGCATCCAAAAGGACAGGCCAAAATAGGCGAGTTGATTGCACTTGCGGCAAGTTGTGGTGTGCAAGTCCTTTTAGAAACCCATAGTGACCATGTTCTAAACGGTATTCGCCTAGCGGTTCACGCTGGTAAATTGGAAGCAAATGACGTTCAATTACACTATTTTCAACGCCAAGAGCAAGATGGTCAAGCCCAAAGTGAGATAATCTCTCCTCGGATGGATGCTAATGGCAGAATAGACCAGTGGCCGGATGGGTTCTTTGATGAATGGGACAAGAGTTTAGATGCTTTACTTGAGCCAAGGAACATATAATTTATGGCTGTAGAGTTAGTCTTAAACGAGTTATCCACACAAACTTTAGCGAGCGATGCTCAAACCGCCCGACAAATTATGTCCGATTTGGTTCAGACTATACGTAAAACTACTGCCTATGGCGTTAGTAAGGTGTTTCGCTGCCACAGTGATTTCTACGCTACTACTTTAGCACCCTCATATACTCTCATTCAGTGGCTTGCGGACAAGAGCATAGATCAGGAGTTGCGCCGTTACTTCAGGTCTTTAGCTACCCAGGTTCCTTTTTTAATTGATCGCCCAACTGAACAAAGTAATGCGCTTTCATTTGAGTTTAAATATGAAGGAGAGACTGCATATGGTCTTGGCGTTGCTTTTTTAATAGACGGTCTGGCTGTAAGCCTAAAATCTCATCCGAAATGGGATACCAGCAGTGTAGAAATTGAACTCTTGCAGTTAGATGAAGCGGCTGAATGGGTCAAAGAAAGTGCCAGCGTTCGCCATGCCAGTTGTCCCGAACATTTGGAACAATATGCTCAATGGATCAGGAGTTGTCTAAAAGCAAACATAAAAACATTGGAAGATTTGTGGAAATCTCGAAACACCTTATTTCCATCTTTGAGCTTCTGTGATGAAATAGAAGAGCAACTACAAGCTCTTAAAACTAGAGAACTTATGTTACATCCTGTTATTAAGCGTTTGTTTGAGCTAAATGATTACGCAAAAACTTGGCAAAGCGGCCCCTTCGATTCTCAAAGTCTTCATAAAGCTACTCCAGAATCACAACAAACATTAGACAGTTATGGAGATCAACGTACTTTTACTTGTGCCGACGGACAACCACGTATCTTTAGCTGTCATGTTCGGCTTACGCCAGACGCATGGAGAATACATTTTTACCCTTTAGCCCCCGGCCAGTTCTTCATTGGCTATATTGGGCCGCACCTGCCTACTATGAAATACGCTACATAATCAAGTATCAGAGCCGCACTCCCTACAAAGCAGAATATTCTACAAAAATCGGGTTAAGGGAAACCCGTCCCGAAAACCAGTTCATCTCGGCTGACCGTTCTGGTACTCACTGAACTCATCAAGCGGAGCATCAAAATCGTCGGCCATCACGATTAAACCTTTAGCACTACCAAACTGTCGGTGGGCTTTGGGTAGCTCGACTGGCACTAAGCTTATTACCCGTTGCCCATCCTTAGCGATGTAAACTTCTTCACCTTTCAAAGCGGCCTCAATTAAATCGAACAGTCGGGCTTTAGCCTCATCCGAGTTATATTCATACATAGGTTTCTCCCGTATTATTGAAAAGTGAGTAGTTGCGATTTGTTGGGGTTGCTACGGTATTCCTCTGGAAACGATTTTGAGGCTAAGGGTCGGTTAGAAAGCAGTGGTGCGCCTGGAGGGGCTCGAACCCCCGACCTGCGGTTCCGAAGACCGACGCTCTAATCCACTGAGCTACAGGCGCATATTGATGACATGGCTTATTATAGCAAAAATTTCCGATTTAGCCAAATCGTTTAGCGGCGGATTTGTTATAATGGGGCAAGTTGGCAAAGATGAACCTTGTTGCGAGGAGGCAATCGAGGATTTTAGAGAGTTGCGCGAAAGAAAAGAGCCCCATGACCCAAAATACTGAAATACTACTTACGGTAACTGGCCTTGACCGACCCGGTATTACGGCTACGCTTTGTCGCTGCTTGGGGGAGGTAGAGGCCGAATTGTTGGATATTCAGCAGGTGACGATTGCGCCCTTGCTGGTGATGGCCCTCCATTTGCGTCTGCCCGTTTCGGCACAACAGTTGGAGAGTGGCCCGGCGGGTTATCTGCCGCCTAGCCTTTATAAAGTGGCCTACGAAATGGAACTAAGTCTAAAGGTGCAGCCCTACCGTCCGGTGGAACGAGCGATGCCCCTCGAACTGCTTTACGCCGTGACCTGCCTAGCACCTAAGATTAACCCGGCGGCTTTGGGCCGAATTAGTGCCACCATTAGTGATTTGGGCGCAAATATCGAGCGCATCACCCGTTTGGCCGATGGCGATTTGTTGGCCTTGGAGTTGACGGTACGTGCCCCGGCCCAATTGGAACATTCCAAGTTGAAACGCGCTCTCTTTGCCGTCAGTAATGAATGTCGGGTAGATATTGCGGTTCAGCCAGAAAGCCTCTATCGGCGCAGCAAACGGTTGATTGTCTTGGATGTAGACTCGACGCTGATCCAACACGAGGTAATAGATGAGGTGGCTCGCCTAGTTGGAGTGGAGGACAAGGTGGTGGCTATCACCGCCGAGGCCATGGCCGGACGGCTCAATTTTGCGGAGGCTCTAAGAGAGCGGGTGAATTTGTTGAGTGGCTTGCCTGTCGCTCGTTTGGATGAAGTTTCTATCCAGTTACAATTGACTCCGGGAGCCGAACGGTTGATCTTTATTTTGAAAAAGCTAGGCTACAAAACGGCAATTGTGAGCGGTGGTTTTACCTTCTTTACCGATCAACTGAAGGAGCGGCTAAAGTTGGACTATGCCTATGCGAACACCCTAGAAATCGAAAATGGTTGCCTGACCGGACGAGTCTTAGGCCCAATTATTGATGCTAAGGGCAAGGCTCGCTTGCTGACCGAAATCGCCGAGCGCGAGGGCATTGAGATGGCCCAAACCTTAGCCGTAGGCGATGGGGCCAACGATTTGTTGATGTTGGAGGCCGCCGGGCTAGGGGTAGCCTTTAACGCCAAGCCGATAGTGCGCGAGGCCGCCGATTTTTCGATCAGCCAACCCCGCCTAGATGTGTTGCTCTATCTGATTGGTATCCGCGATTACGAGGTACAAGGGTTAGAACTAGAGTTGTAGCGAATCTAGCCCAACAGAATGGGGTAATTCTGATAGACATCGCGGCTATATTCTGAGGGTGTTTGCACCGGATGAGCCGGGTCAGGTCTAGCTTTGTGGCGCAGGAGTGCCTGCGCCAGCAAGGTAGCCTCGCCGAAAAGAGAATGTTCCGGGTTGGTCGTGGTGCTTTCTGGTGTACCAAGTGCCAACTCCCGGCCCAAGCACAAGTGTACCCCTCCCCCAAAGCTTAGCCCGGCGCGGCGGGTTCTGGCCCGCACCACCCGCAGCGGGTTAAACTCTTTCGCATCGTCTCCAAATACGGCGGGATCAAGGTTGGCTTTTCCCAAGTTGAGGCCCACTACCTCTCCGGTCTCAAAGCAAATTTCGCCCAGTTCAATAGTTTGCCGGGCCTGTCGGAAGAGCGTGGGCAAGACGGGATGTAGGCGCAAAGTTTCGGCGGCGGCGGCTCGCAAGAAGTCCTGATCCTCTGGTAAGGAAACATATCCCTGAGACAAATTAGTGGGATTTTGGTAGAATTTCCATAATTCGTGCATCAGATGGGGTACTAGGGTAGCGGTGGTATCCACCGCTGCCACGGCATAGAAGGCGACCTCCGCGCTAATTTGTTGGGTGTTCCACTCTTCCTGATGCAAAAGCAGCAAGGTAATCAGATCAAAGGGCAACTCTGCTCGCGTTAGTTTTCCAGTCCGGTATTGGTTGACCAGATTACGGCGGCGTTCTAAGGCATTATCAATAAAGTGTTGCCTTAACAAATTACGGGCTTGGCGGCGAGTTAGCGGTGGATGTTCGCCGTGAGTGCTGGCGGTACCACCTACAAGGGCGCTCAATAACCGTACCGCTTCAGTAGTGGCGGATGGGTCTTTTAGACCGTCTAGCCCAATAATTCGAGCTGCAATCCGACTAGTAACCGCTTGACTGATCTCTACTAAACATCCGCTACCTGCCTCAAGATAAGGTTGGAGCGTGGTTTCAATCACTTCTGGGATGAGGCTCTCTTCGTGGGATTTGAGTAGACTGGTCACAAAAAGCCGTCCTTCTAGGCTGCGACGTTCGCGGTGGGCCTCATCTTCTAGGGTAACGATAACATGACCCAATAGGGGGACTAATCCCTTGAAGGTGACTTCTCGAAACGCTTTGTGGGCCAAAATAGCTGCCGCTAAGTCAAAATCGGTGATCCAGCGAATCTTGGGGGCGGGTGAAATTTTAGCCATCGGCCTCCAGCAAAAAATTGTCAATCAGGCGGGTAGTGCCAAAACGCACCGCCAACGAAAGCAATACGCCTTTACCTGCCGGAATCGGCCCCTCATACTCTTGCAAGGTCTCAGGGTCAGCAGCACTCAGGTAATCAGGGCGAGCCTCTGGTTCGGTGGCGATTACTTCGGTCATAATTTGACGTAAAGTGGAGCCCTTTCGTTCGGTTGGATATTTTCGCCAAGTTGTTTCTGCCGCTTGCAAAGCGCGGTATAAGATAAGAGCTGAGGAACGTTGTTGAGGGGAGAGAAAGATGTTGCGGCTACTGAGGGCCAAGCCATCCGGTTCGCGCACGGTAGGTATAACCCTAATTTCTAGGGGAAAATTCAGATCCCGCACCATCTTTTTAATGACGGCGACTTGTTGGGCATCTTTTTGCCCAAAATAGGCCGCACTTGGCCCTACTAAATGAAAAAGCTTGGCTACAACAGTAGCCACTCCCCGGAAGTGACCGGGCCGGATGACCCCCTCCAAGGGTGCGCTAACTCCGCCAATTTCAACCGAAGCGTCAAAACCCGGCGGATAGATCTCCTCCGGGGAGGGATTAAAAACCAGTGACACTCCCTCTTTTTCCAAAAGGGCTAAATCACGGTTTAGATCACGGGGATAGCGGCTTAAATCCTCTTTTGGCCCGAATTGCAGGGGATTGACAAAGATAGAGACGACCACTAGTTCATTTTCGATTTGAGCCGTTCTTACTAAGGAGAGGTGTCCTTCGTGCAAAAAGCCCATCGTGGGAACCAATCCTACCTTAGTTCCTTTGTGTTGCCATATGTCACGCTGCGTTATAATATCGGCGTTGGTTTGAATTAGCTGCATAAATTTTGGTTGTATTCCTAAAAAATTTCGGTAGACTAGACGCTAAAATTGTATCATCTCAAAATTGCGGAGTAGGGGCGTATTGCATACGCCCAAAGTGGGATACGCCCAAAGTGGGATACGCCCAAAGTGGGATACGCCCAAAGTGAGATACGCCCAAAGTGGGATACGCCCAAAGTGGGATACGCCCAAAGTGGGATACGC
>JACAUC010000153.1 GCA_013390945.1 Candidatus Chloroheliaceae bacterium | reverse complement strand
AGTTGATCTTGACTTACCACCCAACTTGTCAGAGCGGGACTTTGCAACAGCCCTAATAGTTAGCCAAGAAGTATCAAAAATTTTGCAGTTAAACGGCCAGCCGAAATGTTAAAAAGCATTAAGCCTAAAAGAGGTCAAGCTAAAAAATTAGTTTTTAGCTTTCGTAACTATGTAACGAGTAATTCTGATCTTGGGTTGTTGGTAGTTTTAGCCCTTCTTTCTCCTTTAGTGGTGGGGCTACCTCGTAACGAGCAGTTTTCGTTGCTGGTGCGTCTGCCCTTTGGATTAGTGATGGTATTGCTCGCTCCCGGCTATGCCTTGGCTGCCGCTTTGTTTACGCGCTTCGGCTGGCCGGTCGGCTGGCCGTTCGGCGGGGGGTCCAGACCCTTCGGCTGGCCGCAAGAAAATATAGCTGATTCTAGCCGCGTCGGACTTAGTTTTGGCTTGAGCGTAGTGGTGCTACTGCTCTTTGCGCTAGTACTGAATTTACTGCCTTGGGGTATTCAACCCTCTTCTATGCTTATGGCTTTGAATCTTTGGACTGTTACGCTATCGGTAATAGCGGCGTTTCGGCGCTGGCGGCGTAACGAGCAGTTTCCTAACTACGTAACGGGCAGTTCGTTACCTAGTTTTTCTATTTGGCTGGCCGTTCGGCTGGCCGTTCGGCTGGCCGTTTTTCCCCTGCGGGGTTGGTGGCGGGACAAGTTGGTATATCTGGGAGGGCTGCTTTTTGTGCTGCTAGTCGGTTCTTATGCTGCTTGGGGTTTCCTGAACTCTTCGGCTGACCGCAATCCGGCTGAGCAGTTCACCGAATTTTACGCGCTTGGCCCGAACGGCCAGTGGATCGGCCAGGCCGAAAATTACCCTTATGAAGTTATAGCAGGCCAAGAAGTTCAAGTCCAATTGGGCCTCGTCAATCACGAGGGCGTAGCCGCCACCTATCGCATCGAGATCCGTCAGGATGGGCGTACCCTTTCCACTGGTGGCTCCACGCTCGCTCCCGTTACTCTCCAGCCGGGCGAAAAGTGGGAGCAATTCATTCGGCTCTCCAGCCCGACCAGCCGAGCGGCCAGCCGAGCGGCCAGCCGAGACAACCAGTTGACCCGGCCAGCCCAACCGACCAGCCCAAATAACCAAAAGGTAGACTTTATCTTGTTTTATAACGATAATAATTTACCTTATCGCCAGTTGCATCTGTGGATTAATGTTCAAGAGAACGACACGGCCAGCCGAAACGTAACGAACAGGTCAACGTAACCTGGGTTGGTTGTTGTTAGTTGGAAGCACAAAGTGGAACGGAAGGAAATATGGAAGCGGCCAGCCAAAATGCTTAATTCTGTAAAAATAAAACGTACAAAGTCTGCTTTAACACGCCGTCACTTCCTAAAGCTAGGTGGTATTACCCTGATAGGCGGAGTCATTACGCCGAGCATCTCCGGTTGTGGGACTGATTCGGCTGACCCTTCGGCTGACCGCACCCTGACAACCAGTGTAGGTACGCCAAGTCTCTCTACTTATACGGCTAACCACAATACCTCCATTACCACCAAAGTAAATACGCCGGACATTCCGGCTAATTCCAACAACTCGGCTGACCGCGCTTCAACTCTAGGCGAAAGCTATATGGGTGATGATTTTTATGTCGGAGGTTAGATCAAATATCGTCTGACCCTTCGGCTGGCCGGTCGGCTGGCCGGTCGGCTGGCCGGTCGGCTGGCCGTTTTGGTAATAGGAGCTAAATAAAAAAATGGGTATACCAAATAAAACTACTGCCACCTATCCACACCAGTCCAAACTTGATAGTGGCGATATAGATATAATCATCGCTGGTAATAATCAAAGTGGGGTCTATTCAGGATGCAATGTGACCAGTAATTCTAATATGACCGTTACGGTTGCCAGTGGTACTATCGCCATTTCGGGAGTAGAAGCTGACGTAACCGAAACAAAGCTGAACCTTTCTGCGGCTAATCCTACCAATCCCCGTTTTGACCTAATCGTGGTTCGTTCCACTGGAACACCCGGTGCTATAACTGGTACGGCGGCGGTTAACCCAGTCTTTCCACCCATTCCGGGTAACGCAGTGGTATTGGCAGTGGTCTACGTACCCGCGCAGATCACTTCGCTTAAATCCGAGATGATTATTGATAAACGGGTACTCTTGAAAGACCGTCCTTATGTACGGGTCGAGGACTATGGAGCTAAACCGGATATAGATAGCACGGCAGCTTTTAACTTAGCCATCACTGCGGCAGGGACTAGCAAGAGCGTAACTTTTTCAGCTACTTACGCCGTAAATCTTTCGATCACCACCCCGGTTCACTTGGTTGGAGGGGCCATGTTAAGGAAGGAAGTACCCAATCAATCCCGGCTCGTTCCTTGGGATATATCTAAACCTGTTATCTCCATTGGACGCACCGATAGCACTCGATTAAGAGGCGTTACTCTGGATAATGTATCCATTACCTGCACGGGACCTAATGGAACGGGGACAAAGGGGGTTAAGATTGATGGTATTGATGAAGCGTGGTACAACAATCTGGCGGTATTAGGGTTTACCGACTATTGCCTTTATCTTACCTCAAGTCTGAACCAAACTTCATATCAATTTTTCAACGGCCTCGCGCTGCAAGCAGAGGGAACTGCTTTTAAAGCCAACTATGGGAGTAATGTAACGAGCAGTTTTACTACCTCGATTTATCTAAACAATTTTGGTATTTGGGAGAGTGCTGATGTCACAGGATACGCCCTTGACCTAGATGGCGTAGAATTAGCACTCTCAAACGGCTATATGGATTTATACAGCAAGCATGGGATTATCTTCCGCCAATCCCCTAGCTACCCCCAGCCAAGAATATTGGGCAGCAATGTAGTGGTTGACAGCAAGTTGAATTCCGATATACTAGTTGAAACCACTTTTGATAGCCAAGCCTATACCGAAGTTTTGAGGGGTACTATAAGCGTGGATGGGCTTTATCAGAAGCGGGATAAGACTACTCTAAATCTGTCCGGCAGGTTAGCCCATCTCGGCTATACTACCGCCCTAGAAGGCGCAGACGTGATCGGTACTCTATATTTCCAACCTACAAACGGGACTACCAGAGATGAGAACGCCAAGATAACTAGTGGTACGACTGGTCAAGACCTCACCCTCTATTCACGTCGAAACATAGTTCAAGCACACGCTACAGGCGGAAACGTACAAGTCTGGCACCCCTCTGCGGTGGATTTTAGGGTGGTGGACACCGAGACTCGGTTTTCAGTTAATAGCACCGGGCCAAAACTTCCCACCTACACCGTTGCCACGCTACCAGTCGCAACTGAGGATAATGCGGGGTGTGTGGTCTTTGTGAGCGACGGCAAGGCGGGTACACAAGTTAGATGTTCTACTGGCTCAAACTGGATAAACCTAGGCTAGTTTAGCCAAACTATCGCCACTTATATTAAAGTCTCTTAATTAAAAGCTTTTTACCCTGCCTATAAAACCTATTGACAACTAGGTATAATCTGCTATCATAAAAGCAAGCTAGGCTAGGTTACTTGGAAATAGGCTCATGAAACTATTCAGGACAAACTATGCCATATAAATATAGGATAAAATAGTGTATTAAGAGGTAAACTGACTTTTGAATGTAAGAAAATATTGGGGTTTTCTAAAGCAATGGTATAAGTTAATAATTATTTTGTCATTAGTAGTTGGTAGTGGCGTTTACATAATAAACAAACTCACCGTTCCAACCTATAAAGCTACTACGACTATTTTGATAAATCAAGCCCGTACTACTAACTCTTCCCAAGATTATAGCGCTCTTCTAGCCATTGACCGTCTAGCCAAGACTTATCGAGAGCTTTTATTGCAGCGAGTCGTACTAGAAAAGGTAATTAGTGACACCGCTCCTGGTTTCAGCGTAGATCGCTTAGCTAAAAACATAATCGTGGAGGTGGTACGTGACACCCAGTTAATTAGCTTGTCGGTGGAAGATACCAATCCAAAACGAGCGATGCTCTTTGCCAACGCTATCGTTAAAGAATTTATGGTTCAGAACCAATTCAGGCAAGCCAATCGCTATACCGCCACCAAACAAAGTCTTCAAGAAGAGTTGAATAAAATTCAGGAGGAGATTACTAAAACCCAAAGTGCCGTTGATAATCTAAAAATAGGCGAGACCGATCAATTAACCGAGCAAACGCGCCTGCAAACTTTGTTAGCTCAATATCGCAATAGTTATTCTAACCTGCTCAAAAGCTATGAGGATGTACGCTTAGAAGAGGCACGTTCTAGCGATAGTATAGATATAATAGATGAAGCT
This sequence comes from Candidatus Chloroheliaceae bacterium, assembly GCA_013390945.1. Classification (GTDB taxonomy): domain Bacteria; phylum Chloroflexota; class Chloroflexia; order Chloroheliales; family Chloroheliaceae; genus L227-5C. The sequence continues at coordinate 9,437 of JACAUC010000153.1, read as the reverse complement.
AGTTTACCGCAGGCTCCCATTCGGCCTAATGTTTCACTCAGCACTCTAATGGGAACGTTAGTAGGTCTGCTAGGAGCCATCAGTATTGCACTTTTTATTGAATATTTGGATGATTCGGTTAAGAGTCCTGAACAGATAGAGCAACTAACAGGTGTTTCGGTGCTAAGCCTAATTTCATTAGGGAAGAAGCAAGCCCGGATAAACAAACCCCTAGCACTAGTTCAACCTTATTCCCCCGCTTTAGAAGCTTATGGTATTTTAAAGGCCAATCTTGAGATGGTCGAATTAGAAAAACCTGCTCATACCCTGATGGTAGCTAGTAGCAACCGCCAAGAAGGAACCACTACTACGGCAGTTAACCTCGCGGTAACAATCGCCCAATCTGGTAAAGAGGTAATTCTAGTAGATACAGATTTACGCCAACCTAACTTACACACTTGGTTCAATCAACCTAATGATAAAGGTATTACTAATCTCTTGCTAGATCCTACGGCTAAGATTGAGGACTACTTGATACCCACCGATGTTCCGGGTCTCTCGCTACTACCAAGTGGACCTCTAACGACTAGCCCAACAGAACTTCTGAGTTCAAAACCAATGGCTGCACTAATTGAGCAGCTTAAAGGCCATGCAAACGTGATAATCTTGGACGGTTCTGCGCTATTACCCGTGTTAACCTCATCACTACTGACCCGTTATTGTGATGCTACTATCTTGGTGGTAAAGATAGGTTCTACTCGTACTAGTGATTTAAAGAAAGTTTGTTCCAGATTAGGGCAATCCAGTGTGCGGCTATTGGGGGTAGTACTCAATCAAGTTTCAAAGGCCAGCCTACGTTAAATAATAAATATTATCTCAATAGGAAACCAGGTTACGTTGTTAGTTGTTAGTTAGCATATCTTGGAAACCAGTTTACAAACGAACTAAAGACTAATCACTAACAACTTATTTCTTAAAGAAATTTTGAATTTTATGCAAGCACTCCAAATTAATAATATAGAAAAAAAGCTAAAGCAAGAGGTGATAAACCAAGAATTAAAACCTCACGGCCAGCCAAAGCTACACGTAACGAGTAGTTTCTTCCCCCAGTTTCTTAACTATGCACTACTAGCTTTTGTTACCTTCATTTATAGTGGTCTTTTTTTCCTCTTGGTTAATATCTCGCCTATCTTACTCTACGCTTTTTATGTGATAATGGGCCTTTTATTATTAGGCTATTTTTCCTACAATAAAGAGTCGAGAGGTGGTCTTGTTTGGGTAATGCCCTACTTTATGTGGTCAGGCTTCTATTTTCTGTGGGGAACCCTAGTATCCCCCTACATTGGAGTAGTCGTACCCGAAGTCTTTCGGATGATTTTCCGTACTTGGCTAGTTCTGATTGCGGTCTCGGTTATGCTCAGCGACCGCCGCAAATTGCAACAGTTTGCTAGGTTTATCCAAGTGGCCGCCATCTTTAATGCGCTACTCTCCGAATGGGAAACATTAGCACCAGAGGCAGCCCGAAATTTGGCCGCTTCGTTGCATAGCAACTTTGCTAAAATGGCCGACTATCGTCCCGCTGGACTATGGGGCGACCCAAATGAAGCCTCCTTCTATCTCTTATTAGCCTTACTCCTCTCGAAATGGATTAAAGGGCCATTAGCGTGGGCAGGACGAGTGGCAAGTGTCGTGGGTGTCTACCTAACCGTTTCGCGCAGTGGCACCTATATGCTCGTGATAGCGGCCCTAGTCTATCTGATTTTTAAGATAAAAGACTTCCGATTTAAGCTCTTAAACACTGCCATCTTCACTACCATCCTAACCCTTCTCTTGTCTCTATCCCTCTTCCTGATGATGTCGGAAGAGACTAAGCTCAATTCAAATCCACTAGAGGGGCAATGGAACCTCGCCCGTTTGATGGATTTTTCAGAAAGTGCCAACCAAGATAATTCCGAGTATAGCCGTTCCAGTCTCGCTACTATCGGAATCAATCGCGCCCTCGCCTATGACTGGTATGGTCAGGGCATTTTTTCCTACCAAGAATTTAAAGACCTAAATCTGGTAGATCCTAATACGATGGTAAATCAAGTAGGAGTCGGTGCCCATAATGTCTACGTAGCCGTCCTAGGTGAAACGGGCTACGTAGGGGTTTTTACCTACGTACTAACCCTACTCTATGGGGCTAGTCGAATCCTCACCGTACCTCTAGCCAAGGATGATCGCCTCTGCTTAGCCCTGCTGTGGGGGATGTACCTTTGGCTTGGGTTCAGCTTACACCTTTCGCTCTCGTCCTTTTCTCTAATCATCTATGTGGCGTTGCTTTATCACCTACCAAAAATTTTACGGTCAGCCGAAGGGTCTGGACCCCCAGCCGAATCCGAATCGAAAAGGGCGAAATGTTAAAAGTACCCTACGCTATTCTAAACAAATGGCGTTATTCTAAAACTAATGCGGTAAACCGGCGCATCCTAAAGGTCGCACTAATGATGGGTGGCTTGACCGTTGGAGTAAAGCTGCTGGCACTGGTCAAAGATGCCGTCCTCTCGGCTTCCTACGGAACCAGTGACGCGCTAGATGCTTTCTTGATCGCCTACTTATTGCCTAGCTTTATCATGAGCCTAATGGCAAACTCCCTCGGTGCTACCCTAGTGCCAACCTACATCCAAGTACGCGAACAAGAAGGCACAGGACCGGCGAGGCAACTCTTTGCCGAAGTGCTAACCCTTAGTGGCGGAATACTCCTTCTAGTCACAGTGGTACTAGGCTTGGGTGGGCCACTACTCTTGCCCCTACTGGCCTCCGGCTTTAACCCTGCCAAATTAGGCCAAACCCAAGAGCTTTTCTATCTACTCCTACCAATCGTCCTACTAAATAGTTTAGCCAGTCTTTGGACTGCCATCCTCAATGCCGAGGAACGGTTCCAACTAGGCACTCTACTACCAGCCGTTACATCATTAGCCCTAATCTTCTTTTTAGTGGTCTTCCAAAATTCATGGGGAATTTACGCCTTAGTCTATGGTACTCTGGCTGGTTTCTTGTTACAAGCACTCTTGTTAGGTTGGGCGGTCAAAAGACATGGCTTCAGTTTGCGTCCAGCGTGGCCCAAAGTAACGGGCAGTTCTAGTTCGGCGGGCCGGTCCACTGGTGGTCGGGCCCTCTACCAACTAAACAACCAATTTTGGCCGATGCTCTTTGGCTCGATTTTATTGGGTAGTACCGGAATGGTAGATCAAGCGATTGGAGCCACCTTAGCTCCCGGTAGTGTCTCCGCCCTTAGCTACGGCAATAAGCTAGTAGCAGTAATCACCGGAATTGTTACGGTCGCTCTAGCCACCGCCGTCTTACCCTATTTCTCCAAAATGGCCGCAGTGGATAATTGGAAAGGTCTACAGCATACCCTAAAGGTCTTTACCTATCTGATTTTGGCGGCTACTCTACCAGTAACGCTCATTCTATATATTAATTCGGAGTGGTTAATTGCGCTGCTCTATCAGCGAGGAGCTTTTACCAAGGCTAACACGGTACAGGTGGCCCAGATCCAATGTATGTACCTGCTTCAAATACCGGTCTATACTCTAGCGGTCTTTATTTCGAAATTAATATCTTCATTAAAAGCTAATCAAATTTTGATGTGGGGTACGCTGATAAGTTGTATCTTGAACGTAGCGTTTGATATAATTCTAGTACAATTTATGGGCATTGCAGGAATTGCCCTCTCTACTACCATCGTCTATACTTTTTCGTTCTTATATCTGCGGCTGAAAGTTACCAGCTTATTAAAAAACAAGGGGTTAAGTTCAAATAATGTTGTATCAGTTTCTCACGACCAGCCGAAGTAAGTTGCTTCACCTAAACAAAACTATCAGGCTGGCTTATTATCGCAAGCAGGGTCTCCAAATAGCCGAAGACTGTCGCTTAATTGGCTTACCCTCTTTCGGCAGCGAACCTTATCTAGTCAGCATTGGCAAACATGTCACGATTAGCGGGAATGTCACTTTTGTAACGCACGATGGGGCCACTTTTGTCTTTCGCCACTTAACGAGCAGTTTACCGGGGAATAGCAAAGTCATTCGCTATGGACGTATTACCGTCCACGATAATTGCTTCATTGGTCACGGCTCGATTATCATGCCAGGTGTCACGATTGGCCCCAATGCCGTAGTCGGGGCAGGCTCGATTGTAGTGAAAGATGTAGAGCCTAATACTATCGTCGGTGGTAATCCAGCAAGGCTGATAACGACGGTCGAAGAGTATGCTAAAAAGGCCGTCGCTACCACACCACCTTACAATGAAGAAAATTACAAGCTAAATAAGAAAAAAGAACTACTAAAGCTCTTTCCCTATCCTTGGTAGTAATTAGTAATTAACAACCAGTGTTCAAGAGAAAGTCAATGTATGCGTCTAACCTTACTAATCTTTTCGTTAGAGTCTGGGGGTGCGGAAAAAATTGTCTCCACCCAAGCGAACTATTGGGCCACTAAAGGCTGGGAAGTAACTTTTATAACGATTTGTGATATTCCCGCCTTTTATAAATTAGAACCTAGCATCAAGCTTAACCAACTAGGTATCTGCCCTCATACCATTCACCACTTGAAGAGTGGGGGAATATCACAATCTAGTCGGGGCAACGGCCAGGTAACCAAAGGCTTAAATTTAAGCCTGACCACCCGCTTGCTAAACAACCTGAAACGGCTCTATCTAATCCGGCAGGCCATTCAAACTAGCCACCCAGAGGTGGTCATCTCTTTTATGGATCGGGAAAATGTCTTAACCCTACTAGCAACTTTAGGTTTACCTGTTTCAGTAATTGTTACCGAACATAGTGACCCTACCCACCATTCAATCGGTAATCGTTGGTGGCGTTACATTCAACGCTTGGCCTATCGGCGAGCAGCGGCGATTGCGGTACTAACCCCAAAATCGGTAGAATATTTTCCCGACTATTTACAAAAGAAATGCAGGGTTATTCCCAATCCGGTTAGCCTACCCGACCACCAAGGGGTGTCAGAAAGGGTGTCGGGTATCGGCGGCCAGCCGAAGGGTCAGCGGCCAGCCGAAGGGTCAGAAGAGACTCCCCAGACACCCGATACCCGTCATCCGACACCCTCGGATGGTCGTAAAGTAGTGATAAGTATTGGACGACTCATTCCACTCAAAGGCTTTGATATGCTCATCCAAGCCTTTGCCAAAGTAGCACCACAATATCCCGATTGGTCACTAGAAATTTGGGGCGAAGGAGAGGCCCGGCCTGAATTAGAGGCACTGTGCCAAAAATTAAAAATCGCCGATAGGGTACGCTTGCCCGGCTTTACCGAGCAACCACTGGAAAAATTGCGACAAGCTAATTTGTTTGTCCTCTCCTCCCATTATGAGGGGTTTCCAACCGTACTATGGGAAGCAATGGGCTGTGGCTTACCTGCTATTAGCTTTGATTGTCCTAGTGGTCCCGCCATGATTATCCGAAATGGGCTGGATGGGATATTAGTGCCACCTAACGACATCGAGGCTCTTAGTCAAACAATGGGAGACTTGATGGGTGACGAGACCGCCCGCAACCAGTTAGCCGCCCACGCCCCCGAAGTTTTAGAACGCTTTAGTGTCGAAAAAGTTATGGGCGAATGGGACAAATTAATTACAGAGACCCGTCTACGAACCAGTCGTAACCTGGGTTACAGCCAGCTTACCAGAAAATAAAAAATAAATGATAAAAGTAATTTTTCTTATTAGGGCGATGGGAATTGGTGGTGCAGAACGCCAATTGATTGAACAGGTACGCGGGTTAGATAAAACCCAGTTTGAGATAACGGTCGCCACTTTTTACGATGGGGGCAACTTACTCCCCGAATTGAAAAGTTTGCCGGGAGTAAAGGTAGTCTCCCTAGCAAAAAAAGGCCGTTGGGATCTACCTAGCTTTGGTCTGCGCCTCTGGAAATTGGTAAAACAAACCCAACCAGATATATTGTATGGCTTTATGGATGGGCCAAACCTCATCTGCCTCTTATTGGGCAAATTAGCCGGAACTAAGGTCGTCTGGAGCCTCCATTCGGCCCGGGCCACTTACGCGGGAGAAAACTGGTTAGCTCAAAGTCTCTCCCGTCTCAATAGTTGGCTCTCCATCTTGCCCGGACTGATTATTGTTAACTCGGAGTGTGGCCTAGAAAGCCATGTGAAGCTAGGCTATCGCCTAGATCAAATGCTTACTATTCCTAATGGAATTGATACCGACAAATTTGCGCCCGATGCCGCCGCTAGGGAACGTATACGCCAAGAATTTGGAATTGCCCATAAGCAACCTTTAATTGGATTGGTTGGGCGGTTAAATCCGGTTAAAGACCATTCGCTCTTTCTACGAGCCGCCGCCCGATTACATCAAGTGCAACCGGAGGTACGTTTTATCTGTGTAGGCGATGGTACAGCCGCTTACCGGGCCGAATTAGAGACTTTAAGCCAACAATTAGGTCTAACCAGTAGTATAATCTGGGCCGGGCCACGTCATGATATGGCGGCAATCTACAATGGCTTGGACATTATCACATCCACCTCGATTAGCGAGGGGTTGCCCAATGTCATCGCCGAGGGTATGGCCTGTGGAGTGTTACCCGTCGTAACAAATGTAGGAGACTCGGCCAAGTTGGTTGGAAAACTGCTCGTTACGGTGGGGTTAGTGATACCTTCAGGTGGCGTGGACTATCTAGTAAAAGCATGGCAAACCCTACTAAGCCTACCTGAAGCAGAACACCAGCGTCTTTCGGAGGCGGCTCGCCAACAAATCCTAGAAAACTATAGCTTGTCTAAATTGGTAAATCAAACTGCTTCAGCCTTAGTAGGAGTGCTATGACCTCACCGCCAGCCAAACGGCCAGCCGACGTTACGTTGGACCAGCCAATAAAAGTAGTTCATCTTATAACCAGCCTAGATATAGGCGGAGCAGAAATGATGCTTTATAAGCTGCTCTCTGGTCAATCGGCTGGCCGGTCGGCTGGCCGCCCTTTAGATAACGTGGTAATTTGCTTAACTAAAAGTGGGCCACTAGCCGAAAAAATTTTTGCTCTGGGCATACCGGTCTACTCCTTAGAGATGTCGCAAGGGCGACCCACACCAGTTCGGCTGGCCGTTGCTTTTCTTAGGCTCTTCAAACGGCTCCGACAAGAGCAACCTGTAATCCTACAAACGTGGCTCTACCACGCCGATTTATTGGGTACTTTAGTAGCACCCTTAGTCGGTAGCCCTTTGTTGTTGTGGAATATTCGTAATTCTAGCCTCGATTTCAGCCAATACCGCCGATTAACGGGCTGGATCATCCGCCTCTGCGCCCTGCTCTCCAAACGTCCCTACCTGATCTTAACCAATTCAGATGCAGGACGGATATTTCATACCGAAATGGGCTATAGAGCAGGTAACTGGCTATTAATCCCCAATGGAATTAATACCACCCAATATAAACCAGACCCAGAGGCTTATGCCGAGGTACGTCAAGAGTTGGGCCTAGCCCTAGATACGCCCTTGATTGGTTTGGTGGCCCGATTCGACCCTCAAAAAGACCACTATACTTTCATTCAGGCCGCTCGCCAATTAAGTGAGGTTTGTCCCCAAGCACATTTTATCTTAGCTGGCAAAGGTTTGGATAGTCAAAACAGTAAAGTGGTAGAATGGATTTCGGCTGGTGGGTTCACTGGTGGTGAAGAAGCCGGGCTATCCAAAAAGATTCATCTGCTAGGGTTGCGCCACGATATAACCCGTATAACAGCCGCATTAGATCTAGCAACTTCTTCCTCGTGCTTTGGTGAAGGCTTTCCAAATGTCATTGGGGAGGCAATGGCCTGTGGCATACCCTGTGTAGTGACCGATGTCGGGGATAGCCGTCTGATAGTGGGCGAAACTGGCAAAGTAGTGCCAGCCCGTGACCCGCAGGCGTTGGCTAAAGCGTGGCAAGAATATTTGGAGTTACCAAAGGCCGAGCGTCAGAGCATTGGGGAGAGGGCGCGACTACGAGTGGAGCGGCTCTATTCGATAGAAGAGGTGGTAAGTCGTTACACCAAACTTTACGAAGAGTTGGGCCGCGCTAAGACTAGGTAACGAACTGCTCGTTACGCAGTTCTACAGAAACCAATCAGTTAGATCAGGTAAAGTTGGCAACATTGGCTAAAATCAAGCTACTAATCATTGTAACCCTTTCTGAAATGGGAGGGGCTCAAAAATATGTCTATTCGTTGGCAACCGGACTGCCTAAAGACCAATTCGAGGTTAAGGTTATTTGCGCCCCCGGTGGCCCTTTAATTTCAGAACTGACTAAAGCCGGAATTGAAGTTACGTCACTCCAGACTCTCGTGCGTGAAATCAACCCTAAGCAGGATTGGCAAGCCATCCAAGACTTGAAAGCCCTTATCCACCAGTGGCAACCAGATATAGTCCATGTAAACAGTACCAAAGTCGGGCTATTAGGAAGGGTGGCGGCTTGGTTTTGCAAAGTACCCGTTAGTCTCTACACCGCTCACGGTTTTGTACTGAGCGAACCACTAAGCAAATCTACCAAAACCCTTTACTGGTTGGGGGAAAAGCTAGGGGCGTGGTTGGGTACTTACACCATTGCGGTATCAGAAGTAGATCGGCAGTTAGCCCTACGCTACAAATTAACCACACCTTCTAGGATTATCACCATCCATAATGGGATTGAGCTAGAACCAGACACTTCTCGTGACACTGCTCGTTACGAAGAGACCACCGCACTAAAGGCCGAATTAAATTTGCCAACTGATAAACTTTTAATCGGTACAATCGCTAATTTTTACCCAACTAAAGGTCTCTCCTTTTTTCTAAAAGCCGGAGCCTTGATAAAACAAGCGCAATCGGCGGACGGAGGCCGCACGAGGTCTGGACCCCCACAGCCGAAGGTTCATTTGGTTTTGATCGGGGATGGTGAGGAAAGGCCACAGTTACTAGAACTAGTAAAAGAGTTGGGCCTAAGTGAAGATGTAACTTTTCTAGGCCGTCGCCCTAACGCAGGTCAACTCACTTCTATTTTTGATCTATTTATCATCTCCTCCATCAAAGAGGGTCTGCCTTTTGCCCTGCTAGAGGCGATGGCTCAAGAGTGTGCGGTGGTTGCCACTAGGGTAGGCGGCATACCAGAGGTTTTGGGCAACAATGAGTTTGGACTACTGGTAGAACCCGGCGACGCATCCGCCTTGGCGGATGCAGCGGTTCGCTTACTCCAAAATCCGGCTCTAGCCCGACAACTCGGAAAAAAAGCCCGCTCGCGTATTTTAACCGCTTTTAGCAGCGAAGAGATGCTGAACCAAACTTCAGCGATTTATAGTCGGTTGCTTTCAGAGAGCAAGACGGCGTAAACCCGCTGCCAGAAACCGGAGGTAACAGATATAGGTCGAGGCGATGAAACTGCTCGTTAGGCAAGGTTCAAAATCGGGAACCTTCGCTTTACAATTCGGGTCAAGCCACCA
>JACAUC010000152.1 GCA_013390945.1 Candidatus Chloroheliaceae bacterium | reverse complement strand
GAGGGATTTCCAATCCCGACGTATCTAAAGTAGTAGGAGGGATTTCCAATCCCGATAATCCCGATGTGTGGGGTTCGGATGTTTGTACCGGAGTACCCAGTAGCCTGCTTTGATTAATTCGTAGCCCTGAGCAACACAGAATGCCGGTTAAGGCTTCTACCCGCATTGCTACGGCTACCTTGGGTGGTAATGCGACCGAGTCTAAGTCTCCGGCTAATTGTAACTGCAAGCGGTAACACCGCGCGGCATCCTCTAGCCCGGCCATACCATTCACTTTAGTGAAGGCCCGGGCCATTTTTCCCACTACCGGAGCCATATGTTCCAGCTTTTGATTGCTTTCCATCAAGCTGATAGCTTTCCGGTAACACTCTAAGGCTTGCTCCCAGTAAGCTCTTTGGTCTTGTAGGCTCAATAAAAAGTTACCCGTGTCAATCAGAATCTCGATCCATTGTGGTTGTTGGTAGGTGGAGAGGTAAAGTTCTGCCGATCTCAGGTGGCAAGCTAGAGCCAGCTTGGGTTCCTTGAGGTGGTGATAGACCTGACCTAGGTTATAGAAAGCTCGCGCCAACCATTCGGTCTGTTCGGTTTCTAGCCCAAGTTCTACCGCTCGCCGGGCGGGGCTAAGTGCTTCCTGATACTGCCCCAACCTACAATAAGTAAGCCCTTTGTAGTAATAAGCTTGAAGTAATAACGGCAGGTAATAAAGCTGTTCGCAGAGTACGAGGCTACCATTAAAGCAGAGTAGTGCGCTGTCATGGTGATTGTCTTGGTTATAGACCATCCCAAGTTTAAGCAAGGTTTCAGCTATCCCCAGCACATTGCGATGTTGATTACTTACATTTAGACTCTTACTTAAATAAGTCTCGGCCTCGCTCCATTGTCGGACGGCAAGGTAGTTAGTTCCTAGCCAGTGATAATTAAAAGCTTCTTCCAAGTGTAACTTCAGTGGGGTAACTTTACTCCCTAAGTATACTTTCTTCTTAGCCTCTAACAAAGAAAAAGCCTGTCCCAGATAAGTTTGGCTGATCTCCCAATCTTGCTGGTAATGATAAAGGCGACCCAAGCGATTGAGAATCTGGAGCTGCTCTAGCTCTAAGTGGTGTTGATAGCTGAACTCTAATCCCAGCTTTAGGAGCTTTTCTACCCTCAAAAACCAACCCTGCGAGAGTAGGACTTCGGCTAGGTCAAGTTGGGCTGTGATGGTAACGGCAACTTCTCCCTGTGCTTGAGCCATAACCAACGCTTGCGTGAAATAGTGCTGGGCTTGCGGGTAATCACCACTAATCCAAGCCAGCCGACCAGCATAGCGGCATAGCACCGTTTTCCATTCAGGGTGATGTTTTACCATATTACGCAGCGAATCTAGCATCAGCCGGAGACTGTAAAGATTGGCAGTCAAGACCGCTTGCTCAGCCATTCTTTGCCAATCTTCGATAAAATGCCGGGCTCTTTCTGGATCAAGGGCCGTATCAGGGATGGCCCTAGCTGCTTCTGACAGGGTATGAAAGGCTTCTAAGAAATGTTTATCCGCATTATTGGACTTGTTAAACACAGCTAATCTCTTTATCATTAAGATAGGTTGTTTGGCACTAAGATACCTAAAATTCTTCAAGCAGATTTTCTAACTAAGTGTACCTCATCCAAGTTAAAAAGTTGCTAAGAGCCTGTTAAAGAAAGCTTGGTTAAGCCAGCCTACTAGAGCCATTTTGGGCAAACGTTAACAACTTGTTAACAACTTGCTTAAACCTTATTTAAATCTCTGCGCTATCATGTATAATGAAGGTAATCTAAGTAAGATGGTAATTTTCTGTTCGGCAATTTAGAGCGAGAAAAGCTGAATAGCAAAGGCTAACAACTTCTTACAGGAATAGGAGCCTGTAAGCTAGAGAACCCACTTTTATACCGACATCTTAATAAGGAGGAAGATTAGGTGCTTAACAAGAGTTTTTGGCGACTAAAGACCACTGCCAAGTTCATACCATTGATCCTGCTATCCTTGCTGGCGGCGTTAATTCTGGCCGCTTGCGGTGATACTACCAATACGGCTGTTTCGACCACCGTCGCCGCAACGACGGGTGCTGCTGGAACCAAAGCTGCCACCACTGTGGCTGGAACGACTGCTGCTGTTGGTGCGACCACTGCCATCACTGGAACGACTGCTGCTGCGGGCGCGACCACTGCTGCCGCCACGACTAAAGCCGCCACCACTGCTGCTGGTGCGACCACTGCTGCTGCCACTGGTGCCATCCTTCCCGCAGGTTTAGATGGTGCTACTCTGAGTGCTAACTTGAATGGTAGTGGCGCAACTTTCCCGAACCCAGTAATCAAAGTTTGGCAGACCGAGTTTGGTAAAGTTGCTACCAATGTAAAGGTTAACTATCCTGGTGGTGGTAGCGGTCAAGGTCGTAGTGACTTCCTGACTGGCAAGACCGACTTCGGCGGTTCCGACGTACAAATTACGGCGGATGAGGCCCAGAAGAACAATAAGAATTTGGCTGACATCATCCAGATTCCTTGGACGTTGGGTGCAGTGGTCTTCACCTACAACCTACCTGGTGTTACCGAATTGAACATCAGCCCGGATGTAGCAGGCGCAATCTACACTGGCAAAATTACCAAGTGGAGTGATCCCAAGATTAAGGCCGACAACGCCACTGCCACGCTGCCTGATACCGACATCAAATTCGCAGTACGTACCGATAGTAGTGGTACATCTCAGATTTTCACCACCTATCTCTCGGCAGTTAACGCTGATTTCAAGGCTGCCGTTGGCGCAGCAGGTCAGCCCAAGTGGGAGGCTGCTGGCATTGGCGTAACCGCCGCCCCTGGTAATGATGGTGTGGCTGGTTTGGTCAAGCAGACTGCTGGTACTCTAGGTTATGTTGAGTTGGCCTACGCTTTGCAGAACAACCTTTCTTACGCCAATGTCAAAAATCCGGCAGGTAAGTTTGTAAAGCCGAGCCTAGAGAGCATTAGTGCCGCCGCAGTCACGGCCAAACTGGATGACAATTTCCAGATTGATCTGATTAACCAAGCGGGCGATAATGCTTATCCTTTGTCCGCTACCAGCTATGGTATCTTTAGCAAAGTTTACGCTGACAAAGCCAAGGGCGAGGCAATCGTAGGCTTCCTGTGGTATGTCTTGCACAAAGGCCAAGATGATGCCAAAGCCGCCAACTATGCCGCGCTACCAGCCGCTATCGTCACCAAGATTGAAGAGCAGGTGAAGAAGATTACGGCTGGCGGTGCGCCAGTTTTGAAATAGCTAGTTTCTAAAGTAGTAAAGAAAGAGGCCACGCTAAGCGCGTGGTTTCTTTCGTAGAGTGGTCTTAGACTGGTCTAAGGCCAATCTTGAACAAATATAATAAAATACTTTTTAAAGTAACTCTTTGCTCCTTGGATAAAATTCAGGCTATTGAATATCCGTTTAACTTAGGTAAGAGTTTAGGAGCGAGGAGTTTAGGAGCGATTTTCTAATGGCGACAACTTCCCCGGTAGGTCAAAAAAAACCGATTACAGTAACGGGTGCTAACCTAGGTGATCGAATTTTTGCATCTTTGACTGCTATCTTTGCGGCTGTAATTATATTAATTGTAGTGGTCTTTGGCGTGGTTTTCACCATTGGTTCGTGGAACGCCATCTGGCACAATGGTCTGGAGTTTTTTACCTCATTTAATTGGCCGGACAACGGTTTTGATAATCCCAAATTTGGTGCGCTCAATTACATCTTTGGTACATTGGTGAGTTCAGGGATTGCTCTGCTTATCGGTGGTTTTGCCAGTATTGGCGCAGCAGTCTTTCTTTCGGAATATGCACCGGGCTGGTTACGAACGCCCCTCTCCTTTATGGTGGAATTATTAGCGGCAGTGCCAAGTATTGTCTATGGTTTTTGGGGTGTCCAGTTCCTCTCCGGCATTATGGGTGGACCAGAGGGCGTAGAACAATCCCTGAACAATACTTTTGGCTGGCTGCCCATGTTTAATAATCTGGTTACCACTACTACCGGACGTGAATTGAAAGTCGCCTTTAACGGACGTGACATTCTGGTAGCCAGCCTCGTTCTCTCGGTTATGATTATCCCCACCATTACCTCGATTAGCCGCGATGTCATCCGCACTGTACCAGATAGCCAGCGCGAAGGTATGTTGGCGATGGGTGCTACCAAATGGCAGAGTATCCGCCGTGCGGTTTTACCTTTTGGGCAACGTGGTATTATCGGCGCAATTGTCTTGGGCTTAGGCCGAGCCTTGGGTGAAACTATTGCCGTCGCCTTCCTCATTGGTGGGGCCAGTACCCTAGTCGGGCCACAAAACACTCTTTTGAACCGGGGTGAGACTATTGCCAGTAAGTTTGCCAATAACTACAACGAAATTTCTCCGGCAGATACCAATGGTTTCTCTTCCTTCCTAGAATTGGGTTTGGTACTCTTTGTCATAGCCCTGCTTATCAATATCTTGGCCCAATGGCTAGTAACACGTAGTACCGCCAAGAGTAACAAACAAACGCAGCAGAAAAAGACTCTTTTGACTACCGTTTGGAAGTGGTTATTACTTTTGCTCTTTCCCATTCTGGTGCTGATGGTAAGTCCTTTCCTCTCTCTTGCCATCTCCCTGATTATTATTGTAGTCTGGGGTTTCTTCAAGGCTCTTCGCGCTTATCAGGTCTCTATGGAGGAGCAAAATAAGCATCTGCCCCGTCCTTTGGAATTGATAGCTAATCCTGACAAATCCTATAACTATCGTAAGTTTATGAATCTCTTTATGCAGGTGCTATTTGTCATTGCCCTGCTGGTAGCCATTGTTCCATTGGCGGCTATTCTCATTTTGGTGACGACCAAAGGTTTGCCAGTTCTCTTCCAAACCGATTTCCTAATTAACGACACTAGTGGACGGCCTCTTTTTGGCGGCGCACCTACTTCTAACACTGGCATTGCTCAGGCCATTTTGGGTACAGGTGTTTTGGTAGCGTTGGGCTCCCTGATCGGTATTCCGCTGGGCATTTTGGCTGGAATATATCTTTCGGAGTATGGAGATAACAAATTTGGTCAGCTTGTGCGTTTCACCGCCGACGTGTTGCAGGGTATTCCTAGCATTATTATGGGCCTCTTTATCCTGACGGTAGTGATTAACACCAGTCTCTTTGTACCGGGCCAGAAGTACAATGGCTGGGCGGGAGCGTTGGCATTGGCGATTATGATGGTACCGATTATTACCCGTACCACCGAAGAGATTTTGCGCTTAGTGCCAGTTTCACTCCGGGAGGCGGGGTTAGCCTTGGGTGTACCCAAGTGGAAGACCACTTTAACGGTAGTGATCCCATCGGCGATTAGTGGGGTAATAACCGGAGTTATCTTGGGAGTAGCCCGTATCGCTGGGGAGACCGCTCCCGTTCTCTTAACTGCGCGAGGTAATGATAGCTTCAACGGTCTGAATGACCAAACTCCAGCCCTAACCTTGATTATGTACACCTATGGGCGACGACCGGATACCCTTTCGGTGGATCGAAGTTGGGGAGCGGCTTTTACCCTGATGGTTATTGTCTTACTTTTGTCAGTCGGGGTACGCTACGTCACTCGTAGCCGGATCAAGGCCAGTCTGTAGGAGTGGAAGGAAACTATGTCAGAACAACAACAAGCTCAGGCTAAAGGGGTGGTGGTGCAGAATCTCAATGCCTATTACGGCAAGCACCAAGCCATTAGAAATGTGAGCATTGAGTTTAAGCCGAATCAGATTGCGGCCCTGATTGGGCCGAGCGGGTGTGGTAAATCTACCTTATTGCGTAACTTGAACCGGATGCACGAGGTAATATTGGGTGCTCGTTCCGAAGGCAAGATTTTCTTAGGCGAGCAAAATATTCTGGATAAAAAGACCGACCCAGCACGGGTAAGGCAACGTATTGGGATGGTCTTTCAGAAGCCGAATCCCTTCCCTGCCCTCTCCATCAGGGAGAATGTTGTTTCGGGCTTACGTCTACAAGGGGAGGATAATCCTCTTAAACTAGACCGCATCGCCGAAGAGAGCCTCCAACGGGCCTACCTGTGGGATGAGGTGAAGGATAAGCTAGGCGAGCCCGGTGTTTCACTTAGTGGTGGGCAGCAACAACGCCTCTGTATTGCCCGTACTATTGCGGTGGAGCCGGATGTAATTCTAATGGACGAACCTTGCTCGGCCCTTGATCCAATTTCAACTATGCGAATTGAGGAGTTGATGTTGGCACTTAAATTGCGTTTTACCATAATTATTGTCACCCATAATATGCAGCAGGCGGCCCGGGTTTCGGATAAGACTGGTTTTATGCTGGCTGGAGCAGAACGCACTGGTGAACTAATTGAGTATGATGATACCAAGAAGATGTTTACCAATCCACGTGACCAGCGAACTGAGGATTATATTAGTGGAAAATTTGGATAATAGTATGAGCGAAATGATACAACCTTTGGCAACTCCATTTCAATTAAAGGCTTTAGGGGTAACCGAAACTACTTTGGTCGAAACCAACGAACAAACGGGTACTAAAGTCGAAGTGCAGGATCTCAATTTCTATTACGGTAAATTCCAAGCGTTACGCCGGATCAATATGAACATCCCGACGCGGCGGATTACCGCGATTATCGGGCCAAGTGGTACGGGCAAATCTACCTATTTGCGCCTCCTGAACCGGATGAGTGACCTGACCCCTAATTCACACGTAGAGGGTCAGATTAGGCTGGATGGCCGGGATATTTTCAGCAGTGGCTTAGACCCAGTGGAGTTGCGCCGTCGCGTGGGAATGGTCTTTCAGCGTCCCAACCCTTTCCCCAAATCCATCTACGATAATGTGGCCTATGGACCCCGGATGCACGGGCAGCGCGATAAGAAAAAGCTGGATGAACTGGTCGAGCGTTGTTTGCGCCAAGCTTATATCTGGGAAGAAGTGAAGGATAAGCTAAAAATATCGGCTGCTGCGCTCAGTGGTGGACAGCAGCAACGGTTGTGTATTGCCCGCACCATTGCGGTAGAGCCGGAAATGATTTTGATGGATGAGCCTTGCTCGGCCCTTGATCCGATCTCAACTATCAAGATTGAGGAACTAATGTTAGATTTGCGGCAACGTTATACCATCGTGATTGTGACCCACAATATGCAGCAGGCGGCACGGGCCAGCGATTATACTTCCGTCTTTATGATGGCTCCTGACCGGGCTGGCGAAGTAGTCGAATTTGGACGTACCCGCGATGTCTTTACCAACCCGAAGAATGAGCGAACCGAACAGTATATTACCGGACGGTTTGGCTAAAAACTCGCCCTCCTCTGGTTGGCCGCCTAGGTTGCTGATGGTGGAAGATGACAAGAATCTGCGCGAGGTGCTGGCTTATAACTTGCGTCGGGAGGGGTATCGAGTTTTGACGGTTGCATATGGAAAGGAAGCTGTTCAACTTGCTTATGCCGAACAGCCTGATTTAGTTATCCTTGATCTTATGCTACCAGATCTAAGTGGCTTTGAGGTTTGTCGGATGTTCCACCGTCAACTTACTATGCCGATTCTGATGGTCTCGACCTGTGAGGAGGAAGTAGATAAGTTGTTGGGTCTGGAACTTGGGGCGGATGATTACCTGATTAAGCCTTTCTGCTTCAGAGAATTACTGGCCCGTGTTCATACTCAATTGCGCCGGGTGGAGATGTTACGACTCCCGGATCCGCTTACTTTAGCTCCCACTATTTCAAATGAGCCCCCTAAACCATCGGACTTACCAGATTTGCCCCCTCTGCTTCAGAATTACCTGTGCTGCTATGAAAATAGCCAGATGGCAGAATTGAGAACAATAGCTCTACTAATATTTTCATCGTTAAGGGTGTGCTACCGCTCATAGTGACTGTTGGCGAATTGACTAACAATAACTTATAAGAAAAGCCGATTAGCAAGTTGTTTCACTAATACTAAGCCACTAACCGTGCAAAAGCCGAAGTGCGGAGTTGCGCGAGCATTTCCGTAACCGTTCACGGAGTTGCGTGATGGGCTAAAATTGGTTAAACTAACCGCACCGAGACCAGTGGCAAACGGAAACGGGCTTGGTTCTTATGCACCCCGGTGATGGCGGCAGGCTTAACCGATCATATCTGGACTATGGCTGAATTGTTAAACTACAAGGTTAAACCTACACTACCCACGCCACCTAAACGACGGGGTAAACCGGCTAAAAAGCAGGAGAAGGCATTTACCACTTAATGTGGTGCTACCGAAAATTTAGCAGGATAAAGGGACTTGAAATGATTGTTGTAATTGATGGTGCGGATAAGATTGTCTATGTAAGTTCAACTATGGCGGAGATGCTGAATTATACCCAGCTAGAACTGGTAGGACATAATTACTCGAACCTTGTGCATCCCCACGATATAGCCCAACTGCAACGCTTGCAGTCCGAAGAGACTATCGGCCAAAGGCCACTTGAACTCCAAATGAAACACCAAGATGGTTCTTGGCGAACTTTTGAGATGTTGTATATGGCTTTGGGAGATGGTTATCCTAAAAGAGGAGGCTATGCGCTTTTCAAGCCGGAAATGCACGACGATAGTCTTGAGCGGCAGGTTGAATTGGAAGCTCAGCTACGACAGGCTTTGGAGAGTAAGCAGTTTGAGGTACATTACCAACCCAAGATAGAATTATCCAGTTCTAGTGTTATCGGTATGGAAGCACTAGTACGTTGGCAACACCCTCAATTGGGTCTGATACCACCCAATGACTTTATTCCGGTGGCCGAGGAGACCGGGCTAATTTGTGAGCTTGGACTATGGGTTTTAGAAGAAGCTTGCCGCCAGATACGTATTTGGAATACCCCGCAAAATAGTCCTGTTCCACTGGTAGTAAGCGTAAATCTTTCTGCTGTCCAATTACAGCAGCCAGATCTGGTGGATAAGATAGCCCAAATCTTACAAAAGACCAAGGCTCTTCCCGAATGGGTTCAGTTGGAGATAGCCGAAAACATGCTAATGGATGAATCGGAAGGGGCTTCTCTTACGCTACGTCATCTAAAGCAACTAGGTCTAAAACTGGCAGTGGATGATTTTGGCATGGGCTACTCAAGACCGGGCTATTTAAGGTATTTGACCCTAGATACCATCAAGATTGATCGCGCTTTTGTCTCCAATCTAAACGAAGATGCCAAGAATTATGAGACTGTGCAAGAAATTTTGCGAATGGGACGGGTTTTGAAGCTTCAGGTAGTAGCTGAAGGAGTAGAAAACGTAGCCGAATTGATCCAGTTGAAAAAGTTAGGCTGCCAACTTGTACAAGGCTACTATTTTGCCAAGCCTATGCCAGCCAGAGAGATAACCGATTTATTGCGACAATTCAAGTATGTTCAATTTCTAACCGACCAACATCAGCAAAAATGGGAGAAGAAGTAACCCTAAACCTTTACGAAATTAGCACGGTTGGTGATAATGGCCCAAGCAGCGCACCTGATTAATCAGTTCGGTTGGAGAAACACCTTTTTCAAGAAAAAGGCTACAACCAGCTTGCTGGGCGCGCTGGCGGGTAGCGCGATCCCCATATACCGTCATGACGATTACGGCAGCATCTAAACCTTCTCGTCTAATCTGCTGGCAAGCATCCAAGCCATCAAAGGGTATGGAACACTGGTTTGACATTGCCACATCCATCACAATTACGTCAGGGCGGAGTTGGCGGGCTATTTCCACTGCCTGAAGACCATCTCCAGCCTCACCTACCACTTCCATATCATCTTGCAGCGAAAGCAAAGTTTCCATACTTTCGCGTACTTCTTCCCGGTCATCTACTACCATTACCCGAATAGTCTTATCCATTGCCATCCAACTTGTTCTGTTGCTTCCAACGGCATCGTTTAAAAACATCGCAACCTCATTCCTTGGTAACTACGCCTCATCTTCTCCTTACCATCATACCAACTGGATCTGACTGTAACAACACGCTTTAGACCAAATTAGAGGGTACAAACGAACTAACGCCGGGTTCAACTTTAGATTAACCGTCCATAGGTCTTTAGTCTATTGCACATAAGTTTTGTAATCCAATTATAAATGGCGGCTTGGCTGACAATTCATTTTTGGCTACCTCTGCTAATGGTACTCGCTGGTGAAGATATTCGAGTATGGCACGAATCTTCTGGATTATACGTCCGTTTTTAATCTCTTCTGTCAAACTCTTTTTTCTAAAATCATACCTGAACATCTATAGTTCTTTTGAGGTGTGGAGGTGGTTAAAGGAATTTTCCATAAAAAAAGAGTTCCGATACCCAGCTAGTAGATATCGGAACGCAGAGAGAGGCACGGACAGGAGGTTAATGGGCCGAAGCCTCGAACCGCTGCTGAATTTCCTCTAGCTTACGATTTAGCTCCGCAACACTTGACTCGCTGGCCGAGCGCAGAGCGGTTAAATTACCGGAGTAGGTTTTCAAACCCTCCTGATAAACTTCCTGAAGAATCTCGATAGCTTGGCGAGCCTTGCCACTAATATCCTCGACGTACTTGCGGCTGTCTACCTGATTAGCTTCAAACTGAGTAGTTAGCACTTTATTAAATTCCAATACCCGCTGGGTACTCCATAGCCAAGTATTGAGCAAGCTATTGTAGCTATCGCTAACCAAATCAAGCATGCGAGTAGGGGTCTCCGTCCAATTTTCGGTCATTGTTTAATCCTCCACTAAAAATTAACTTTTGTTATTATAGATGCAGCACCTGCTACATCTAGTCCATTAGTTACAAATGACGAAAGCCTTATTTCCCTTCAGCTCCGTCTTTTTTCTCTCCGCCCGAAGTTTTCTCAAAATCAAAAGGGCTGGGAACTATCCCACCTGTATACATTTTGAAGAAAAAGTCTAGGGTTCGGCGGTACTGATCAAGGCCGTCGGCCCATAGCCCTAAGAAATCCTTACCCGTATCAGTCAAAGAGTAGACCCGTCGGGCTGGACCGCTCTTATCGGCTGTATCCCAATAACTTGCTACCTTGCCATCCTCTTCCAACTGTCGTAAAATCCGGTAAACGGCTGGCCGGTCGTGTTCGTTAAGACCCGGCAAGTCCATACTCATTAAACGCTGCCAAATTTGGTAGCCGTGCAAGCTCAAATCCCTGAGCATCAACAACATATAAGGCGTGAGAAACGCTTTAGAACCTAGATCAGGCTGATCGTTGGTATTGTTGTTTTTAAGTCCGCCTTTTTTGTCCTGAGTAGTCATAATGTTTTTCCGCTCGTCATTCTTCAGTACCTATGTGTATTTTACACCTAATTACAAATTTGTCAATACCTTTTGCCGTCCTCTTATAAATATTGGTCAAATTGGTTTAGCAATGGAATTGGCAATTGAAGGCTTCTCCTAAAGCAAGTATAATTGAATACAGAATAAGGTGCAATACAACATAGGTTAGATTTTGCTAGAAATAGAAAAGGGTGATAATGCCAGAGGAAAAAGTAATGACTATCCGAGAAGCTCAGGCTGATTTACGCCAGTTTCTCGATGAGCGCGGTTGGTTTCCAACAGATACCGAGGAACGTTACTATACTATGCTTCACGCCATGGAAGAGTTAGGCGAATTGGCCCGTGTCATAACCCACCTAGAAAGTCGTCGGGCTAAGATACAGGCCCAACGTAATGATGTAGTTTTACAGCATGAGGATCTAATACTTGAATTAGGGGATGTTTTTTGTCATGTCCTCAAACTGGCGGAGGCTTATGGCGTTAGTACCGAAGAGTCTTTTCAGCGCACTATGGCAAAAAATCGGGCTAAGTATCCTTTAGATAAGTTTAAGGATCTGAATCTGGAGTGATTAATATATACCAACTACAAATATTTTTAACAGTAGTGGATCGGGGCAGCTTTTCGGCTGCCGCCGAAGAATTAAACTTGTCACAACCAGCAGTTAGCCAACATGTGCGAACCTTAGAGGAGCATTACAAAGTTAAGCTCTTTGCGCGTTATGGTCAGCGCATTGAGCTAACCGAGGCTGGTTATGGCTTGCTAGAACCAGCACGTCATCTGATAGCCGAAGCGATTCAGTTGGATGAACGTTTTAGTGCTGGCACTGGCAAGTTGCAGGGCCGGATTACGATCCTTTATAGCCACAATGCTGCCGATGCCATCTATTTACTGCCCAAACTCTTCGCTGGATTTTACCAAAAATATCCGGGAGTACAGTTCTTATTGCGGAACGTCTCTGAAGAGGAAGCGATTACTCGCTTACTAGAGCGGGAGGTAGCTTTTGCTGTACTAACCCATGTCCCACGTCAGAAAACGCTGGAGAGTTTTTTGCTCCAAAGAGAACAATTAGTTTTAGTTTTGCCACCAAGCCATATTTGGGCCGAAACCAAGGTAACGTTGCCTCAATTGAAAGGCCAACGCTTTATTTTGCGGCAGGCGGGCTCGGAGACTCGACGACGGTTGGAACTGTTGCTGCGAACGGGCGACCTTAGCCTAAATGATTTGCAGTTGGTGGCCGAAGTAGATAGTACCGAAGCCGTTGCTCTGCTGGTAGAAGCCGGGCTAGGGTTGGGCCTTCTGCCTAACACGGTGGCGCAAGGCTTTAAGCAACTTGGGATAGCAGAGTTGAGCTTGAGCGAAAAGGAAATTGCGATAGGGGCCGACCTTAAACGTGAACTCTATCTGGTTCGCACGTTACCCGGCTCGGAACGGCCTCCCTTACCTTCTCAACAACGCTTCTGGGAAGACTTGCACCTGAGCCACTAGGATGGTAAAAGAAATAGCGAAAAGAAAAACAATGAGCGAAGAAGAGTTAAGGCGTGAAGCCGAGGTCCATTTTAACCAAGCTAGGGTTTATAATAAAAAAGGGGAGCTTGCCGCAGCAGTAACCGCTTACCAGACAGCAGAAAAGCTCTTTGGCGAATTGGGTGCGGAACGGGAACGAACGCGCTGCTGGTCAGGGATGGGCAAAGCTTACGGCAAACGTAAAGAATTTGTGCAAGCGGCGGCGGCTTTTAACGAAGCCGCCCACCATGCAGTGCTGGCCCAATGGCCGGATAAGGAGATTGAGGTCTGTTATAACTTGGGTCTAACCTTGCAACAAATGGGCCTCAAAAGTGGTAGTTTAGAGCAGGTCAATGAAGCTATCGAGGCTTTTCAACGTGGCCTTATCATTGCCCAACGAATAGAAGATCAAACTAGTGCTGGAGTGTTACAGTTATCACTGGGTTTTGCCTGCGCTTGGGCTAAGCAGACCCAAGAAGCGATTGGCTATTTTGAAACGGCTATTCCTCACGCTTTGGTAGGAGCCGATTTTGATACTGCTTTCTCCGCCCTTTCGTCACTAGGCGTTTTGCTTTCAAATAATGGCCGGGCAGCAGAAGCAATTCCCTATTACCAGCAAGCCCTAGAATTGGCAAAGAGTGAGCAAGGCGATATTGTAGCCGTTGCAGATACCTATGCCAACTTAGGGGTAGCCTATGAAAAAGCAGGACAACTGGATGAAGCAATCGAGGCGATGGATACCTATCGGGAAATCTTGCAACGGGCTGGGGATCTAAGGCTCAAGGAGGCGACCGCGATGGTCAAACGCCTTAAAAACAAAGCCAAATTACGTTAAGTAAATACAATGTTTGCATCTGCCTACTTGTAACCGTTCACGGAGGTGGAGGGAGTAGAACCTACCAACAATGCGGCGGAATATGCGCTGCGCCCGGTGGTAATTTAGCAAAAGACCAGTCTACGACCAGTCTACGATTAGTCTACGATTAGTCTACGACCAGTCTACGACCAGTCTACGACCAGTCTACGACCAGTCTACGAC